>JAWUWJ010000162.1:0-42896 GCA_034111925.1 Crocinitomicaceae bacterium | reverse complement strand
TTAACGCCAATTCGATTGTAAGAACCATTTAGATTTTAATTGAACAACTATTGATATGAAAAAGATAATTGTAATCCTCCTTGCATTAACCCAAATTGGATGCAGCACTCAAGTAGAAGAAGCGAAGATCTCAGGGCAACCAGACATCAAAATTGATGAAGACGGCAATTCACTTTTATGGATGATAACGAGCGACAATTTACAAGACACGTCTTTCCTTTTTGGAACGATGCACTTAATTCAGAAAGAATATTTCTACTTCCCTGAAAATCTTAAAACGCTAATCGCCAGTTCAGAAACAGTAGTTATGGAACTGGTTGGTGAGCCAAACCCGATGGACGTAATGAAAATGATGTCTCTCGATAAAGGATCGTTATTCGATATGCTTAGTAAAGAGCAAGGAGATAGTCTTTTGGCTTGGGGACAAAAAAACATGAATATGTCCGAAGACATGTTTAAATCGTCCTTTGGAAAGATGAAACCATTCGCGGTTTCTATGGTTACAATGACTTTAGCCATGCAAGGCGATATTGAATCGTATGAAATGGAAATCAAGGAATTGATAAAAAACGAAAAAATAAAAGGCGTTGGTTTGGAAACCATGGAAGAGCAAATTGCTTTTTTCGATGATTTCACAAATGAAGAACAAGTTCAAATGTTGATGGAATCCATTAAAGATGATGAGAAAACGGAAGACCTAACAAAGAAAATGCAGCAAATCTATAAACGTCAAAACCTTGACTCTTTGTATGTAATGATCACCGAGCAGAGCGAATCGATTGCGGGAAAAGATGCAGAGTTGTTGGATGACCGAAATAAAAATTGGATTCCGAAAATCGAAAAATTAATAGCAAAGAAACGTACTTTCATCGCTGTTGGCGCTGGACATCTTGGCGGCCCTCAAGGCGTGATCCGATTGTTACAAAAAGAAGGTTATACTTTAACACCAATTGAATTATGAAAACAATATTGAGCTTAACCCTTCTTGTATTTTGTTTGAGCAGCTGCGGTGATACGTATTCAGAAGATCAATTAAAAGAATTTGACACGACGATTCAAAAGTTCCTTGAAAAAAAGAACATCGAATGCGAACGGTCTTCTTCGGGCCTGTATTATAAGATTATTGAAGAAGGCGAAGGACGAAAAATTCAATACAACGATATTGTTTCATTCACCTATACGGGAAGATTATTGAACGGAAAAATGTTCGATGATAAAAAAGATCCTATTGAATTTGAAGTTTCGAAATTGATTGGTTGCTGGAAAGAAATCATGTTGAATTTAAAACCCGGCGGAAAGGCCTATTTGGTTTCTCCTCCGCAATTGGGATACGCTACACATCAACTAAACGACATTCCTCCAAACTCAATCCTCGAATTTGAATTGGAAGTTGTATCCGTAAAATAAACTGTCAAACCATTACCTACTCCTTCTCTAGTTTCCAATTATTAATTAGTTTAGAATAAATAAAACACATAATACCTACTACTATGAAAAAACCAATAATTCTTACCGTATTTGCAACAGCTTTATTATTAAGCTCTTGTGGTGGCGACTCTGACTCAACAGAAAGCGATGAAGCTCAGTGCGAAACTCCTGGAGGTGAAAAAGTTAACTGTGAAGACATTGAGAACACTGAAAAGCTCGAGGATCTATCCATAGGCTTTGTAAGCACCGTAATTGGTGAAACTAAATATGCCGAGTATATCGCAACAAACGAATCGATATTAAAAGAGATGGAACCGTTCATGAAAAGCATGGAGAATGTTTTAAAAGCAGATCCCTCAGAAAAAGAAGCGTACTATGTCACTGAAATTGAAGAAGCAAAGTCAAATGTGGCGATGTGGAAACAAGTGTTGGTCGACTTGGAGGTAATTACTATATCGGCCAGTTATGAACAAGATCCTTTGTTCTCAAAAGAACTGGATGAAATGATTCGATTTAAGAATACTACTTCGAGTAACATCAATTATTTGGGAGGTACGATGACGTACTTTGATAAAGACGGTGCAGAAATTATATCTGGAGATGTTGGCATGTATGTCTTTCACTTTTCACCAGAAGTAGAAGGCATGGCACCAGGTTATGAAGGAACTTCGGATAGAGGAGTCAACATGACAAAAGAACAACGCGCTACTATTAGCACGATAACAATTGAAATTGATGAGATCAGATATACAGAAGAAGAGTCTGATCTTGATTAAGTTATCGACAGCACTCTTTCTGGGTGCTGTCCTTTTTTCTATTGCAGGATGTTCTAATAAGGCAAGTGCAAAAAAAAAACAGAAAATCGAACATTCGGAAAACGAAGAATCTAACTACTCGAAATTAGCAGGTGAGTTTGAAGATATCGATTTGGGTCAATTGCACATTTTTAGTTCATATGATTTTAATTCCACGAACTTTAAATTTAAAGGAAATCTGCTGAACGAAGCTCGAATTTTTCTACCAGATGAGTTCATGGATGAGTACAATATCAATAAAGAATTTGCTGCTTGTTATGAATTTAAAATTGACGAAACTCATGTTGGACTCATTATTCGATGTCCGGGAGAGTATTCATCAACTGCCATTCAACTCGCCATTTTTGATCTTGATTTAGATCGCGTTACTAAGACAATATATCTTTCCGACGTATTTGGTGATGCTGGTGAGGTAATGAACTACAGTTCTTATTTATTCAAGGATGAGAACGAGGACGTTCAACTATTGAAGTACAGTTTTAATTCTTATCAGGAAATCGACGATACCGTTTATTCAGAAAATCACTCTTACGGTTTGTTCGATATTTCGTATAAATGGATGGACACTATTTCATTGGACTCTTCATATTTGGCAACTAAATATCCAAAGATGATTAAACAGTTGACAAGCTTATAGATCGAATTTCGTGACTTATCAACAGTCGTCAAAAATTGTCAAAAACTTAAGGAAATAATCGTTGACAAAACAAATCCAAAAACCTACTTTTGGGACACGATAAATTAATTGAAAAAAAACCGCAAGCATGAGCGTATTAGTAAATAAAGATTCTAAAGTTATAGTTCAAGGATTTACAGGTGGTGAAGGAACATTTCACGCCGGTCAAATGATTGAATATGGAACGAATGTAGTTGGTGGTGTTACTCCTGGTAAAGGTGGACAAACACACTTGGATCGTCCTGTTTTTAATACTGTTGCTGATGCTGTCAATGAAGCTGGAGCAGATGTTTCAATTCTTTTCGTTCCACCGGCATTTGCTGCTGACGCGATTATGGAAGCTGCTAACGCGGGAATTAAAGTGATCATTTGTATCACAGAAGGAATTCCAGTGAACGATATGGTTAAGGCGAAAGAATACATTAGCCAATACGATTGTACGTTGATTGGACCTAACTGCCCTGGAGTTCTTACTGCAGGAGAAGCGAAGGTTGGAATTATGCCAGGATTTATTTTCAAGCCAGGAAAAATTGGAATCGTTTCTAAATCAGGAACATTAACATACGAAGCTGCTGATCAAGTTGTAAAAGCTGGATTGGGAATTACAACTGCTATTGGAATTGGTGGTGATCCAATCATTGGAACAACGACTAAAGAAGCAGTTCAACTTCTAATGGAAGATCCAGAAACAGAAGGAATCGTTATGATTGGTGAAATTGGTGGAAATCTTGAAGCAGATGCTGCTCGTTGGATTAAAGACAATTCTAAAAAACCAGTTGTAGGGTTTATCGCAGGTGAAACAGCTCCTAAAGGTCGTACAATGGGTCACGCCGGTGCAATCGTTGGCGGACATGAAGATACTGCAGAAGCAAAAAAAGCGATTATGAGAGAGTGTGGAATTCACGTTGTTGATTCTCCAGCTCAAATCGGTCAAAAAATGGCTGAGGTATTAGGCGTTACTGCTTAATTCATTCAAATAATATTGAAGTTGAAAGCTTCTCTTGGTTCTCCGAGAGAAGCTTTTTTTATGTCCAATAAATAATTCCCAACCCTTTTGTATTCAGTTACGTATTACAAGTACGTATTGCTGACATAAACCTTATTTCTTAAACTCTGATTCGAATTTCGAATTGGAGTTTTTTTTGCTTCACCCGATAAGCCCATCAAATTCCCTCCTCAAAACACCCAATTTCCTTTTATCATTTATTGTTACCTTTCTCGCGGACTATCATTACATTGTTCTAAAATAAATTAGCGTGGGAGATACTATTCTTGAAATAAACCACTTATCGAAAAAGTACAAGGACGTAAAAGCCGTTGACAATTTGAACTTGAAAATAGAGTCTCAAATGGTATACGGTTTACTTGGACCAAACGGAAGCGGAAAAACTACAACCCTGGGAATGTTACTTGGGGTGATTCGACCGACAGAAGGAGATTTCTCCTGGTTTGGAAATGGACAAGCAGATGTGAATCGGATGAAAATCGGTGCACTTCTCGAGACTCCAAATTTCTATCCTTACCTCACAGCCGAGCAAAATCTTGAACTTGTAGCAAAGATCAAAGATATTGACTTGAACGCTGGAGGTGATTCGAAATCAATTGATGACATTCTTAAATTAGTGGGGTTATCAGACCGACGTAAGTCCAAATTCAGCACCTATTCTTTAGGTATGAAACAGCGTCTTGCGATTGGTTCGGCTCTTTTAGGGAATCCTGAAGTATTGGTTTTGGATGAGCCAACAAACGGGCTTGATCCTCAAGGAATCGCTGAGATTCGCGATCTAATTATTGAAATTGGAAAAACCGACAAAACGATAATTATTGCCTCTCACATCCTAGATGAAATTGAAAAAGTATGTACGCATTGTGCAATTCTTCGAAAAGGTAAATTACTCCAAACGGGAACAATTAAAGACATTATTGGTAATCAAGATGTTACTTTAATAAAACTCGCATCCAATGATATTGATGCTTTGAAAAAAGCAATTGATCAAATGGACAAAGTCAGTATTTATAAAGAAGTTGAAAACGAAATTATTATTCGTACTGAAAGTGGAACCAAAACAAGCGATATAAATCAATTGTTCTTTGATAAGGGAATTGTACTAAGCGCGTTGAATATGTTTAATGAGAGTCTGGAAAACCAGTTCCTCGAAATTGTTGGAAAGTCATGATGAAATTAATAGGAATAGAATGGTTGAAGCTGAAAAGGCTTACAACTCTAAAGGTTATTTTATTGATATACATGGTTTTAGTGCCTACAATGTATTTTTTACTTTCGTATATCGAGGTAGGGCCAATTCGAATCCCGGATGAAGGTTATCAATTTCCAGATACATATCAATTGGTAACTTGGACTGCAAGTTGGATGAATTTGATGGTAGGAGTAATTATTATTGTATTTGCTACCAATGAATTAAAATACAAAACCCAACGTCAAAACGTAATCGACGGATTGAACAAAAAAGAGGTCATCTTCTCAAAATTCCTAGTAATAATAGGATTGGCGCTTTTCGTTACGCTATACACCTTTCTCGTAGGCCTGGTTGTTGGATTCTACAATGGAATTGGATCTCCACTTGATGGAATTGAATTTATCGGTGTATACTTTATCTCAACATTGGGGTATTTCTCCTTTGCATTCTTCTTTGCAAACTTAATTCGACTGCCAGCACTGGCTATTGTTATTTATATATTTTCCACAATAATCGAGAGTATTGTAGGATGGATAGCGGTACAGGAATATGTTCAATTTTCTCCACTAACAACATTTGCTCAATTGTCTCCCTTCCCAATGCATTTTTGGGTTGCAGAGGGACTACCGAACCCACTTTTAATGACTACTATGGAAGGCTCTCTGCTTGCCATGTTTTATGTTACCTTATTCATGGTTTCATCTTATTGGATTATAAAAAGAAGAGACGTATAAACAACATAATATCAATGGAGTAATGGGCGCATGTCTTTTACTCCATTTTTTTGTCTTCAACTTTTTCGAATTAATAAAGGATTAATCTTCATATTAAGATTGATCTTTAGAAAGAAGTCAGAGGCATAATCTATTACCTTTGCCCGATGGATATCAGAGAACGCGTACTTCAAATTCGATCTAAGAGAGACAAAGGTCAACTTGTCAATCATTTCGTGCAGACGCCTTCTGACATTCCGAAGCTCTTTCAACTCATCAAAGATCTTGAACCTTATCCAAGTAAAGAATACGCATCTTGGAGCCTAATCCACCTAATTAAGTCCAAGCAGATCGACTTGCACTACCTTTACAATGACCTTGTCGACATTCTTTATACAACGGACGATCAATCTGTATTAAGAAACGTGACTTGTAGTTTGAGTCATTTAAAAATCACCGATTATCGCGAATCGGAATTCATCGATCTCTTAATTCTATGCATTCAGACATTTGAAAACAAGGTCGCTTTGCAAGTTTATGCCATGCGGATTTTGATTCAATTCTGTGAAAAATATCCAGAATTAACACTTGAAATAATGGAGGTAATTGACCTGAATCAAGAAGGAAAAACAGCTGCTTTTGGTTCCGCCCGACGAAATTTCATCAAAAAATTGAAAATAAAATAATTATTTTCAATTTTTTATTCACGCCTACAAATCAACAGCACAGGTGTTATTATCAAATTTAATCAGCACGAATAAAAAATAAAATAGTACTATGTATTGCATAATACATTTTAAAACCTATATCTTTGTAATGTCATACGGCAAGAGTCGGAGATAACAATTAGATAAAATAGTCACATGAAATTAGAGAATACAAAAGCTCAAATGCGAAAAGGAATTTTAGAATTCTGTATTCTTTCAATTCTTGACAAAGGGGAAGCCTACCCTTCCGAGATCATCGAAACATTAAAAGATGCGAAGTTGATTGTAGTTGAAGGCACACTTTACCCTTTACTTACAAGATTGAAAAATGCAGAGCTCTTAACCTATCGTTGGGAAGAGTCAAAATCAGGTCCACCGAGAAAGTACTACTCCATAACAAAAATGGGTTCTACATTCTTAGGAGAATTAGGAGAAACATGGTCAGAATTGAACAAGGCTGTGAATAAAATTACCAAAAACACTACAAAATGAAAAAGACAGTATCAGTTAACATCAAGGGAACAAATTTCCTGATTGAAGAAGATGCGTATGAGCTGTTGCAAGACTATCTTGATCGACTCACACAAGCATTGAAAAACGATGAAGGAAACGTTGAGATCATTGAAGACGTTGAATTGCGAATAGCAGAGATTTGCTCATCTGTACTTTCTGAAAGCAAAACTGTGATTGAATTAAAAGACATTCAAGACATTCTTTCTGCTCTTGGAGATCCGGTAGACTTTGTTGATGGTGATGGTGAACCAGCTCCAGAATCAACAGTAAACAACGAATCGAAATCATCGGGTACTGACAAGGACCGTCGTTTGTTTAGAGATGGTGAAGCAGCTACAATTGGCGGTGTATGTGCAGGAATCGCAAATTACTTTGGAATCGATGTTGTCATCATTCGTGCCATCTTCGTCGTGTTTTTCTTCTTCGCCGGGTTCGGGGTTCCTCTTTACATTATCCTGTGGATCATCATACCAAAAGCATCAAACACGATTGACAAACTTCGTATGAAAGGTCGGCCTATAACGGTTGAGTCTGTAAAGAAGGAAATTAACGACGCTTCTGAAAATATAAGAACAGGGTCAAAATCTTTTGCAGACAAAATGAGAGATGATTCGAGTTACAAGAATAGAATATCTAGAGGAAAGAGAATTATAACAACCATTCTCGGTCTCGGATTTATTGCATTCGGAATCTTGAATTTGATTGTTTTCTTGATTTTCATTATTGGTGGATTTGAGTTCTTACCTATTAATGGCGAAAATGGATGGATGTCTATGACTGATCTTGGAGAGATTGTTTTAAGCAACACATCAGACGTTAGATTGGCATGGATTGGAGGATTATTGATTTCGGTAAGTACTATACTATTCATGTTTCTATCTGGTAGTCTATTGTTGTTCCGAATTAAAAACAAATGGGCTAAGTTTGCTATAGCAGGACTTATCATTTCTGGAATCACTGGAATTATTATATGCTCAGTTGTTGGAATGAGAACAGGTAAAGATTTCACTTTCGGTGGAACTTCAACCAAAATTATTGGAACGTCATCGAAACAAGAGCTTGTTATTGTTCCGCAATTATCACGTTACAGAAGTTCAAAAGATCAAGAGTATCACGATCATGACAGTCCATTGATGAACATTGAAGTTGGAAAAAAGAATATCAAGTCATACGGTATCGATATCCAATACGAACCGTCTCCTGATACTTTATTTCACATCATTCGGAATTTAACTGCTCGATCACAATCTCCTGAAAAAGCATTTGACAAAGCTGAAAATATTAATCACAACATAAGATTACAAAATGATTCACTTTATGTGGATGTATATTACACTTATCCCAAAACCGATAAGTTAAGAGATCAAGATGTAGAATTAATCATTCAAATCCCTCAAAATTATTCGGTTCACTACAAGGATAGAGTAATTCGATTGGGAGCTGACGACGAAGATCAAAGCGCCGAGCATCCTTACTATAAAAAACAAGGTAGAATTAGAGGAGATGGATCATATAGTAATTATTACGACGGAAATGATGATGACAAATCTCTAGAACGTGAGATCAAAGACGAAATTCGCAGAGAATTAAGAGATTAAAAACATTGAGTTAATTATAAGTTTCATAAGTACAGTTTTAGGTTTTAACTCAATTTTAGACAAAAACGGCTCGCTCCTATTAGTAACAGGGCGGGCCGTTTTTTTGTGCTTAACGTTTTCAATTGGAATTCAAATATGTCCTTACCCAATTAACAGGGTTATTTCTCAAACAATTCAATTGATTTCTTCAACTCAACTCGATTATTATGTGGAAGTACTTCTTAAATTAAGATTTCTAATTAATAATATAAACGTTCGGAAACTAAAATGATGCGTTCGGAAATAAAAATGAAGGTTAGGAGCTTCAGATTGAAATAGTCTCGAAAAAGCTTATATATTCACCTTCTACTTTAACAAGCTACTATTGAAATTATTACTAGAAATTCTAACGATGTCAGTTCGTGCAACAGCTAATTGGCTTAAACAATCGCGAAACAAAGGAAATCCAAGAATGCACGAGAGTGCTGAGCTTGTCTTCTTTAGGAATTTCACCAAGCACAGAATCTTAATTAATAGTATAGGAACGATTAGAATTGTTGGAATTACCATTATTCAAGTAAACAAATTTATCGGCAACACAGTTAGCATCTTGGTACAGCTAGCTAACAACCTTCAATTTTCAGGAGCACATCCCTTTACAAACGAACTTTTACTTTCTGATTACGCAGACGATACAACTGAATTCATGTATTTTTTGGAAGGGTCTGCAAATTCTCGTTCAAGCAATACAAAACATGTACTATGTAACTCGAAAGACTGGTGATGTTGTTTACATGCTATTCTTCACAAGCCGTGATTGACCAAAATTAATAATTGAGAGCAGATCAATTTCTCAATTAAAATAAAGACCAAAATACTCCCACAAGCATGAAAAAAAAGGAACATTCAGGCATCTCAAAAGAAAATAAGACATTCGAAAAGTTAATAAATAGTAAAGCCGCGTTCAAAGAACTTTTTGAAAATTCTCGTGATGAGATCTACTTAGTAGAAGCAATTAGCATGAAAATTCTTAATCTAAACCAATCTGTTTGTGAGGGCACTGGGTATACTAGAGATGAGTTAATAGGTCAAAGTTTGGCCACAATTGTTCCACTTACCGAATTCAGTAAAAATGCCTTAAAAATGGCAAATGCTTTAAAAGGCAATTTTGAGGATTTTCAGTCCATCCATAAAAAGAAGGATGGCACTACTTACCCCGTAGAAATAAGAATAAGAGCTATAGAATATAAAGGGGAAAAGGTTTTTATTGGGATAGTTAGGGATTTAACTGAACGCAACCGAACAAAGAAAAACATGGAGCGATACGCTCATATTTTCGAAGAATCATTAGATGAAATTTATTTGTTTTGCGTGAATAGTTTGAATTTTATCCTAGTCAATGACGCTGCCCAAAGTAACCTTGGATATTCCATGAGTGAACTTTCTAAGCTTACTCCAATAGATTTAAAACCAGAATTTACGGAGGAATCTTACCTCAAACAAATTGCTCCTTTACGCAGTGGTAAAAAGAAAAAATTAGTTATTCAAAGCATACAACAACGTAAGGACAATTCATTTTATAATGTAGAGGCTCATTTGCAATTAATTCGGCACGAAAACGAGCCGATATTTATGGCAATAATTATAGATATTACTGAACGAAAAAAGGAAGAGGTAAAAAATAATATCATTAATGCTATATCACGCACCCTCAATAGTAATCTAAGTCTTCATAATTTCTCTTTACATGTTTTTTCAGAACTACAGCGTATTAAACCTTTTCCGAATGTTTACATCTCGAATTACAATGCTAAAAAGAATGAATTAGCCATATTTTTTCAAACAGAGATTTTTCAAGTAGTAAATCCACTCCCAGAACCAAGAATCAATGGAGACGGTCTTTCAGAATATGTTATCAGAACTAAAAAAGGTTTGGTCTTAAATAGACATGAAGTTGCAGCATTCCATAAAAAAAATAATATAAAAATATATGGTCCACTTGCAAAGTCATGGATTGGCGTTCCATTATTATCGAATGGTGCTGTCGTAGGAGTGCTCGCATGCCAATGTTTTCACAAGTCCAATATCTATACAGTATTGGATTTTGATCTTTTGTCTTTTATAGGGACGCAGATTGGATCAATAATAGACAGAGATATTGCTGAAAAAGAAATAAAGCAATATGAAAAATATTTTTCAGTTTCGATGGACATGCTGTGCATTGCAAACACAGACGGTTTTTTCACTAAAACAAATCCTAAAATGTCAGAAGTCTTAGGTTTTACTGAGCTTGAATTACTTTCCAAGTCCTTTTTAGAATTCATTCATCCTGATGATGTAGAAGCTACCTTAACTATTGTAGACAGCCTTTTAAAAGGAACTACAACAGATGATTTCACAAATAGATACCGTTGTAAAAACAATGAATATAAATGGTTTATATGGTCAAGTATTTATGACCCCAAAACAGAATTGATATATGCCGCAGCTAGAGACATTACAGAAAAGACCAAATCAAAAATTGTAATAACCGCTTTGGCTGAAATTCAAGATACATTTATTGATGGAGAGTCCATTAAAAAGTCATTTGAAAAAATGTTATCCACACTTCTTTCAGTTACCGAAAGCGAATACGGTTTTATTGGTGAAGTCTTGTACCAAGATGAGAAGCCATATCTTAAAACAAAAGCTATTACTGATATCTCTTGGAATAAGGCAACGGCTGACTATTATAAAAAGCACTTCTCAGACGGATTGGAGTTTAGAAATTTAAAAACTCTATTTGGAGAGGTTATGGTTACTGGAAAACCTATTATTTCAAATGATCCAGCCAATGACCCTAAAAAAGGAGGCCTGCCTCCCGGTCACCCAGTCATGAATTGTTTTATGGGGCTGCCATTTTATTATAACAAATCGCTAATCGGAATCGTAGGTGTAGCAAATAAGCCAACGGGCTACAATGATGAGGACGTAAAATTGTTAACTCCCTTTTTATCTACGTGTTCAACTTTATTAATGGCCTACCAGAATAGAATAAAAAAGCAATCTGCGGAAGAGGAGGCTAGGAAGTTAGCAGATATAGTCTCTCATTCAAGTGATGCGATTATCAGTACGGACAAAATTGGAAACGTAATTACCTGGAATTTGGCAGCAGAAAAATTATTCGGCTATTCACAAAAAGAAGTCATAGGGACACCTATTGCTAAACTGAGTCCAGCAGATCTTAAAGAAGAACACAACACAATTATTGAAGATGTTAAAAATGGTGATTCCATAGAAAGCTATGACACATTGCAACTTAAAAAAGGTGATATCCAGATCGATGTTAATATGTCGATTTTCCCTTTGATTGATGAAGATGGGAAAACTAGAGGTGTATCAAGTATTTTGAGGGATATTTCGGTAAAAAAGGAAGCGCAAAAGTTAAAGGAAAAGTTCACCGTAAAGCTTAAAGCAAAAGTGTTAGAGCGCACATTGGATCTGGAACAAACACAGAAAGAATTGGCTAAAAGTCTAGAAAAGGAGAAAGAGTTAGGTGAATTAAAATCAAGATTTGTTTCGACGGCCTCCCATCAATTCAGGACTCCGCTTACCGTTATCAAGGCAAGTTTAGGGGTGCTAGATATCCAAAAAGAACATTTGGATGAAAGGTTCAAAAAGGCTTTTGAGGAAGTCTATGATAGAGTTGGTTTGCAAATAAAAAAGATGACCAATTTAATGGACGAAGTACTTATTCTAAGTAAAATCAGTAACGGAGCAATGCAACCATGTCTGGAATCTCTTGATTTAATCGCCCATTGTTCTGAACTTGTAAGTAATCATGATGAAATTCAAGAGGACGGGAGAAAAATGATAATTTCGGTTCACGGAGAGCCGCACAATGTTTTATTAGATGTTAAACTAATGGAGCATGCATTATCCAATCTAATCTCCAATGCTTTTAAATACTCAGCAGGAAGGCCAGCGCCATCATTGTCTCTCGATTTTGGAGAAAATGACTTAAAATTATCCATTACAGATAAAGGGGTAGGCATTCCTGACCGAGAAGTGTCAGTTATTTTTGAACCCTTTTACAGAGCATCAAATGCAGTCCATGTTTCGGGCACAGGTTTAGGCACAGCTATAGCTAAAGAGTATATTGAACTTTTGGGAGGAAAAATTTCAGTAGAAAGCCAGGAGAATGTAGGATCAACATTTACAATTACTCTAAAAAAATAGCAAATTATCGATGCCTAAAATGACTGCACACAAATAACTTCAACCTACTTTAATACGCCCCTTAACAAGTATCCAATGTGATGTATTGTAATTTATTTTTACTATTTACCTTCTTATTTTTTTTAACTTATTGATCATAAAATCATTCCACCCTATTATATGAGAGGGGCATATTTTGACGGCATGCTTAACCTAAGGTAAATTAATAAAAGGAGTTTCACTTATTCAAGTTCGAATTCCAATGCGCGCTAAGGTCATGAACTATCAAAACATCGTAGATGCGTTGTGCGCTATTGAAAATGCAGAAAAACCAGTTTTAGTACATTGCTTGCACGGTTCAGACCGAACAGGTGGGGTCGTTGCCGCTTATAGGATGATAGATGGTTGGACAAAAGAAAAGGCGCTAGAAGAATTTCAATTAAAACATTTTGGCTGCAACAGTAAATGGTTCCCAAACATCTTAGAACTACTTCGATCAATCGATGTTGTAAATCTTAAAAAAAATGTACCTTGTAGCAACTACTAAAACACAGTATGCAAGCGGATTACCAGAAAACGATTTTTGAGATAATAAAAAGACAAACGCAAGGACAAGATTCTTTAGGAAATATTGTCGGCGATGTATTGAGCTTAAGCCAGGACGCCGTTTATAGACGTTATCGCGGAGAAACGCATTTGACGATCTATGAATTGGAAAAACTATCCAAGCATTTTAATATCTCATTGGATTCATTGTTTGAAATAAATAAGAACAAGGTAATCTTCGAATTCCAACCCTTGGCCGAATTCGATTTCAGTATGGATTTGTATTTGGAGTCAATGCGCAAAGCTTTACTTCAAATCAAAGAACAGAAGAATCCAGAAATAATCATTTTGGTGAACAACACACCAATTATGCAATTGTTGAACTATCCGCATTTGGTTCGGTTCAAATTGTTCTTTTGGGCAAAAACACACTTGCAGGTTAAAGAGTTCAAGGATCAAAAGTTTAAGTACGAAAAAATCTCTCCGGAATCATTTAACACCGGATTGGATGCTTTGAAAATGTACAATTCTATTCCTTCTAAAGAAATTTACGATCCCGAATTGTTGAGAGGATTCGTTAGAGAAGTCTTTTATTACTTTGAATCAGAACAATTCGAAGATCCTCAATACGCTATTTATATCCTTGACCTTTTAGATCGATTTGTTGACCATTTAAAAGCGCAAGCCGCAATTGGGAAGAAGTTTGTTTCAACAACGGAACCGCCAGCCTCTGGAAATGATTTCGAAATGTACCACAATGAAACATTAAACGGCAATACAACCATTCATTATAAAACCGACGATTACCAAGGTCTATATGTTGGTCACAACTTATTGAACTCCGTTTATACAACTGACAAAGCGTATATCGATGATACGCACAGCGTCTTGCAGAAACAAATGGCGAACTCAAGTGTTATTAGTTCTGTGAATGAAAAAGAACGAAATAATTACTTTTCTCAAGTAAAACGTATGATTGAGTCCTTCAAAAAGAAAATTGAATTGGAGCTCAGTATGGACTAATTTTCGATTTCCGCAACTAATTTCACTTTCACAATCCATCCTTCTTGATATTTGCGTAACCCGCAAGTGCTGATTTATCATTCGCGTTATTCAGTTAAAGTTTTGCGTATTCGTGCCCTAGATTTGAGGTAACGAAAACGCAAAAGACATGAAAGTATTTACAATCATAAAAAGAATTAAAATAGCCCTTATCTTAAAACAAGCGCTTCTATTCTTTTCGATCAGCATCCTTTTCACTTCAACTCTTTTCTCTCAAGAAAATCCTTGGGAATCAACTCCACAAGGAGAAAATCCTTGGGCGACTCAAGAAACGGTGAAGAAAGAGACGGCTCCTGCAGTTGAGATTGGTGCAGAAGGTGAAATGTACTTAATTGAAGCAAACGCAACATCAACTGCAGCATCAAAATCGACTTCAACGCAACGTTACTTCAACTTTAATGGAACGGAAGTTATGTTGAACGCGAAAAGCTACAACTTCTCTAAACGATTGCGGAAATATGGCAAATCATTACACAAAGCAAATGGAGCAATGGCAGCTGGAATAATAACCGGTTCAATTGCAAATATCTATGCAGCACCAGTAAACATTGTTGCATCTGTAATTCCAACATTTATATCTGATCAAGCACTGGAAAATTTTATAAGAGACAACCCACACGCAACACCAGAAGAAATTGCACTTATAAAAAAGGGAATTCGTCAAAAAAGAGTTGCAAAAGCAATGATCGGAAACGGAATTGGAATGGTGATTAACCTCGGGATTATAGTCGCTATCCTCTTATAAAGAAAAGACAAATCAAGAACAATAAAAAAGCAATCAAAAATTAAATTAATATTAAAATCAATAATTATGAAAACAATAATCTTAACACTCGCAACACTTTTAGGAACGGCATTTATAGGGTTCTCACAATCAAAATCTTCAATCGCCGCAGGAAACCCTGCAGTAAACGGATTGCACGTAACACCAGAGATCGCATCAAAATTAATCCGATTGGAGTTGATCAAAATAGATGAATACGCAGTTTATGATGAATACGATATGCAAGATGTTTATGACAAGGAGGAAGCTTTGAAAACAAACTGTTTAAGTAAAACGTGTTTGGCAAGATTGGGAACAGCATTAGGAGTTGACTACGTTGTTTCTGGAAGCTTCGATGCACTTGGAAACAAAATCGTAATCTCATTGAAAATTATCGATGTTAAAAACAACTCGATTTTCAAATCATCTGTTCGTGAATTCGACAACCAAGAAGTTGAATTGCAACGAATGACTGAAATCGTTTTGAAAGAAATGCACGGCATCGAAATTGAGAAAGAAATCGTTGACAGATTGAAATTCAACAACGAAGTTATTTCTTCGAACAATGTTGGAAAGATCAACAACTCTGGACCAAGAATCGGATATGCAGCAATGACAGGAAGCTTCTATGAGTTTGCTAACCGTCCAGAATCTCAAGGTGGTTTAGACATCTTCCCTGCTGTAAGTATGATTGGATACCAAATTGAAGGTCAATATGTTGGGACTGAAAACTTCTCTGCCTTAGTCGAAGGAATTATCAATTTCTCAGGATTGGAGCAAGGACAATTGATCCCAACAATCTCATTATTGAACGGATTTAGATTTGGAAAAGCAGGATGGGAATTCGCTTTTGGACCTGGGTTTGGGTTGACAAGAGAATCAAATGGTTTCTTTGATACAGAAGGAATGTTCGGAAATAAAAACGACTATTTCAGCTCAAATGACTGGAATGAATACAGAGACAGAGAGTTCAACAATTCTACAGCATACCCAGAGCATTTTGACAATGGTGTTTATATAGCACCTGAATTGGAAGACGTAAACCCTGGTTACAATCTAGATGGAAAGTTCATGGATAAAAGAGGTAAAACTAGAATTAGCACTCAATTTATCTTCGCTCTTGGTAGAACATTCAAGGCTGGAGCGCTTAACATACCAGTAAATGTTTTCTATTCTTCTAAGAAAGGTGGAGGAACAGCAGGTGTAAGTGTTGGATTCAACGTAATGAAATCTAAAAGATCAATCAATCCTAAAAGAGCAATATAGTTAACCACTATATGAGGGAGTCTTTCGTTTATTCGAGGGACTCCCTTTAACTTTTAATCACTAATTTAAAGCCTATGAAAGCTGGTTTAAACTATTTTCTTTTAACAATTCTAACCTTAACTTTTGTATTAGGCTCTTGCAGTTCATCCAATAATGTAGTTTCAAATAGATTTATTCAGAAAAGAAAATACAATAAAGGGTGGCACATCAACAACTCAAAAAAATCAAAGGATCAAAGAAGTTCATCGAAAGATGATTTGGGTAAAATGAAGAGTCAAAAGAAAACCATTGACTCTGACAAAGGAGCCCTCGTAAAAGAAGCTATAATAGCAACTAAGACGCAAACAGTGCCTAATCAGAACAACGAACCTGTTGTCTATCCCGAAATAGTAAAATCGAAACCAAGTCAATTGGACTTCGCGGTAGAAGATGGAATTCCAATTGAGTCAGAGGAAAACTCAGAAACTGAAGAATCTGAAGAAACTGAATTAAAAGAATCTGAGGTAACCAAGGTTTCATTGTTACTTCCTTCATTTGACATGGGGCCCATATTGATCTATTTACTAGCAGGGTTCGCTTTGGCCCTAGTTATTGCATCCATCATTGTACTACTTTTATCGAACTCTTGGCTCTGGTTCGTTGCGTTGCTTACTTTGGTTTCCGGAGTCATTTTAGCAGCTTGGGCAATAGCTCTCGTTTTAATGGGGGATGGAACTGCTCCTTACAGTTTAATCGTATCTGGTCTTGCATTTATTGGAGGTACCATCGCGGCACTCATTTTCTACTTCAGTCTCTAATCAAATTAATTATGAAAAACATACTCTTTATATGCACAGCAAATGTGGACCGCTCTAAAACGGCAGAAGTTTTTTACACAGAAAAGATTCCGAGTCTCAATTTCAAATCAGCAGGAACAAACCGTGCATTATGCCAAAAGGCAGGATCGAACGCTCTTACTCAAAAAGATATTGATTGGGCAGACATGGCCTTAGTTATGGAGCCTAAACATCTCAATTGGATTCAAACCAACTTGACGATTGGGAAAAGTATAATCGAGGTTTTAAATATCCAGGACAACTACAAATACTATTCAAGAGAGTTGATCGAAAGGTTGCAACGGGTTTGTCCAAGGTTCTTTTAACGAACTCTTCGTGCATCAAGAAAAGCCTGTATTTAAAAGTTGATGGCATAAAAAAAGGGACCCTCTCGAAATCATCGAGAACATCCCTTTTAAAATAAGTGGATTTCTTTTACTGTTGCTTCAAGATAGAAACTCCAGATCCGAAAACGTTTCCAGTACCGTAAGGTGAACCTTTACCATCCCAAGATTCCCATTTTTTCAACTCGATGTATTGAGGATTCTTTCCAATTTGTTCAGCTTCTAATGCAATTGCTTCTGCCTTATAACGTGCAGATACAATCAAAGCTGAATCACCTCTAGACTTAGCAATTCTCGCATTCGCAAGATATTCCTCTTCTTTTTGTTTTTCCGCAGCTGTTTGATTTCTTTGCTTTTGAGTCTCCTTATTAATGATCTCCGTTGCAATGTTTGTAGGCAAATCAACATCCTTAATTTCAACGTACTTCAAATCGATGTAGTTTAATTTGAATTCCTTTTTAAGAATTGCTTTCATCTCCTCTTCAAGTGCATCTCTTTTTGTGCTATAAACTTCTTCATAAGTATAGCTACCAATTACTTTCTTAATCGCCCCTTGAGACTTATCATCAATAATTGTAATGTAATCAATACCAACTTCTAGGTGAAGCAATGGGCTTTTCGTTTTTTGAACGGCATAATTTACAGCTACTTCAACTGTAATGTTTGCACCATTCTTGTCCATGACAGTTGATTTGTATGTTTTTGACTGCTGAAGAACACTGTACGTAATCATTTGGTTCCAAGGTGCAATAAAGTGCGTTCCTTCCTTGTAAGTTGAAGATGCATCAACACCACCGTTATAAGGCTTATTAACAAATCCTTCGTATCCAGGCTCAACTGTTTTCCATGACATAATGAATCCTACCAATAGGATTACTACTAATACACCGATTGCAATATATCTTCCTAATTTTTTAGGATCCATATTGAATTGCGGCATCTGTGGTTGCTTAAAATCGTTCATCTTAAATCTCCTTGTTTTTTTTGCGTAAATAATCAATAACTAAATAGGACACTGATACTATTAACGCAATCGCCAAAATTTTGACAAATGGAGATTTCGTTAGTAAGTATCTAGCAGACAAAAATATAACACCTGCAATAATTACTGCGCCGCCTGCGACCATGTACTTAAATTGTGTTTTTTTATCCATTGAATCTTATTATACCTTAAAGGTAAATATTTTGAGACGTACGGCTTCATGAAACGCAATTATTATCGTTAATGATTGGTAAAGAACTGTGTTAACAATTTAATAGCCGAATCTTTAATAAGCCCCAAGGTATTCCTATCTTTGCCGCTGTGCATTACGCAATTATCGACATAGAAACTACGGGGGGGAGTCCAAAAAGCTCCAAAATCACAGAAATTGCGATTTACAAACACGACGGCGAAAAAGTCATCGATGAGTATCAAACACTCGTTGATCCTGAAATGCCAATCCCACCATTCATTGTTAATCTGACAGGAATTAGTGATAAAATGGTTAGTGATGCACCCAAGTTTTTCGAAGTAGCCAAGAAAATTATAGAGTTTACGGAGGGGTGTATTTTTGTTGCCCACAACGTTGGTTTCGATTACGGAATAATGAGAATCGAATTCAAGACTTTGGGATATGATTACCGACTTCCGCATTTGTGTACAGTGAGAACTTCACGTTACGTCCTTCCTGGGCAAGATTCATACAGTTTAGGGAAATTGACACGTTCTCTTGGTATAAAATTAGTAGGACGCCATAGAGCTGGAGGAGATGCATTTGCGACAGCTCAATTGTTCACCTTGCTGATGAAAACGGATCCGAACAACCTGGAAAATTTTGTTCAAGAGGAATTGAATCCGAAGCGCCTGCACCCCAATTTGAACTTGGAATCACTCGAGGAAATTCCAAATAAAACAGGGGTCTATAAGTTTTACAACGACGCCAATCAACTGATTTATATAGGAAAGAGTATTCACATCAAAAAGCGCATTGAACAGCATTTGAGGAATTGTAAAACTCAGAAGGCGATTAAAATGCAGAAAGACATTTCTAGAATTGAATTCGAGCTTACTGGGTCGGAGTTGCTTTCTATTTTGAAAGAATCGATTTTAATAAAACAACACCAGCCTATATACAACAGAACGCTTCGTCGTAATTCATTTCCTTATGGACTGTTCAATTATACAGACGGAGATAATTACTTGAGATTGTTTATTGCCAAGGTTTCAACAACAAATGAAATCCCGTTAACGAGCTTCAATACAAAACGAGAAGGCGTTGCATTTCTTGAACGTAAGGTTGAAGAATTTAATCTTTGCACAAAACTGTGTGATTTATACAAAACGAAAAGTTCTTGTTTTCAATACACGATTAAAAACTGTTTGGGCGCTTGCATTAAAGAGGAACAATATGAATTGTACAACGCTAGATGTCAAAATCTAATCGACGAACTTACAATGAATGGTTCTTCATTCTATGTTTTGGACAAAGGGCGCCAGAGAGGCGAGAAAAGTATGGTCTTCGTTGAAAATGGATCGATAAAAGCAATGGGATATGCACCCTATCATTATAAGAAAATGAAACCTGAAAGATGGGTTGAATTTCTAGATATCATTCATGATGATAGAGATGCGAGAACGATATTGAAGTTGTTTCTAAGCAAAAGTGAGAAACACGGAATTGTGAAAGTGTAGTTATTAATTGATAATTGTCAATTATTAATTCCCCCCTACTTATACTCTTCCAAGTAGATCTCAATTTGACATTTACTCTTAGCTGGAGCCTTGCCTCTATGTTCTGTCGAAAAATCATCCTTCACAAGCGTAAAAGTACCTCCAGAGATATTCACGATGGTTTTAATTAAAAATTATCAATTCCTAATTATCAATTACCTCCTACTTATACTCTACAAAGTACATCTCAATTTGACCTTTATTCTTCGCAGGAACTTTACCACGATGCTCTGTAGCGAAATTATCTTTGACAATCGCATATGTGCCTCCAGAGATGTTTACTTTACCGATCTGTCCACTAGATTCCATTCGTGCAGCAGTGTTAACCGTATCTCCCCAAATATCATAAGCGAACTTCTTAATTCCAATTACACCTGCAACCACGGGACCAGTATTGACACCAATTCTGACATTCCATTTTGGAGCAGCCTTTGGCAATTCGCTATTGTATCGATCAATGAAATTCCTCAATTCGATTGAAGCTCGAACAATAATATTGGCGTGATCATCCAACGGATCGGGTAAACCAGCGGCATACATGTACGCATCCCCAATTGTTTTGATTCGTTGCAATCCATGATCTTCAATAATTCGATCAAACTCGAGGAAAATCTCATCCAGTTTAGCCACCAGTTCTTCCGGTGTCAGCTTCTCGGAAATCATTGTAAATCCTGAGAAATCTGTAAATCCAACGCTTACTTCGTCGTAAAACTTTGGTTTGGAAGCTCCATTTGCCTTCAACTCTTCTGCGACTTTAAAAGGCAAAATATTCAATAGAAGGCTTTCTGAAATTTCCTTCTCGGCTTCAATGGCTATTTTACTTTGTGCAATGATTAAACTTTGCGCTTCGATTTGCTTCTTTCTTCTTCTCAATTGACGGTAAGCGATCAAAATACCAATTAGAATTAAAAAAATGAATAAGAATGCACCTACAACTAGCCTCAGCTTATTTCTAAAGCCTTGCTCCCCATTTAATCGCTTCTGTTCAATCAATTCTTTTTCACGCGCAAGCAGAATAATCTTCTTCTTATTTTCACTGACAATGAGCCTCTCTTTCTCAAGTGCAAGCTCCTTCAGTTCGTTGTCCCTTTGTATAAGTGCAAGTTCCTTTTCCTTATTCTCGACGGCGAGTCGCTCTTCAATCAGGAGTAACTTCTGCAATCGATCTCGTGCAACTAACTCCTCATTTTCTAAGGCTTTGATTCGCAATTCATCCTCTTTTTCTTTCGCCCTGAAACGCTCCCGTTCCGCTTCTTTTTCAGCTTTCGTTCGTGCAAGGTTAACAACATCCATTTCGCTTTTGGACCAAATCAAGCGCAGTTGTTTTTCAATTTGCTCAATTTGATACTGATCAAACAATAAACGGCTTTCTTTACTTCGCTCTTCCGTTAATAAGGAATCTCGAATGGACAGATAGTCAAGATGGCTTTGAAGTGCTAATTCAAACTCAAATAAATCTTGATGCACATATGTAAGGATTTCATAACTTCTAGCCTTCTGTTCGGCCAAATTATGATCGTCTTCAAGAAGGAATGCCCTTTTCAAGGTGTTTTGAGCACTAAACTGCTTATCCACGCGATAGTGGCTCATCGCCTGCATATTCAGGGCATCTCCCATAGAAGCATAATCTTTAGCCTCTTTATAGAATTTTTCAGCACTGACAAAACAAGAGAGTGCCGAATCAATATCATTGCCGTTGTGGTAAATTAAGCCCAGGTTGAAATACGCATCACCCAACATTTCATTGTCCTTATTCCCAGCCGATTGAATTGATTTATAAAAGGCATCCTTAGCAACGTCATTTTTCCCAATATACTTGTTCGCATATCCAATGTTATTGAGCGTTGCAGCTTCTAAATATTGATATTCAGTATTTTCTATTAGGGAAAGAATAATACTGTAACTATTAAGTTCTTCATCGTACGCCCTCAATTGGTGATAAATGCCGGCTTTTTCCTTTTGAAGCTCAACTTTTTGATACGTTGACAACTTATTTTCGAATTCAATTTTTGTTGTCGTTAAAAGAGCTTCGTCTATTTCGTTTGCGTTCAATTGACACCTTGCCAGCCAGATATTCGCCGTATACATTCGGTCTAGATCTAAATATCGAAGACTTGCGGATCGTTTGAAAATTTCCCAAGATTTCGAGAACAAGCCTTCATTGAAATACAATTTCCCAAGTGCCTCGAAGCCATCCGCCTTTTGCTGATTGGTTCCATGTTTTTCATACAACCGAGACAACAACAAGTTATATCTCAATCGATCATAGATTTTCTCGTCGTCCTTGTAAAGTTCGATAAGTCCTTTATAACCGCGCTCTTCCCCTTCAATATAATCGATCTCTTGAGCGATAACAATTGCGCGATTGAAATAAAAGTAAATGCTATCCTTAACGGTATGATTTTCCGCTTCGGTGTTGAATTTATCTACAAACTCCTTGGTAGTTTCAGATATATCAATTCTCATTTCTTGAGCGAAACCGACTCCTGAAAGAAATAAAATGGCTATAAATAAAATTATTCTCAAATTAATTCAATTGGAAATTTAGACCAAACTTAAAAGTACGTCCATATTGCGGATTATACGTCCAAGAATTAGAAATATTCACATTGGGAACTCCTGACTGCACCGTTTCGAAAACATTATACACACCAACAAAAGCACTCAATTGACGGAAGAGGCGTTTGTGCATTAAGATATCCAAATTGTAAAAGAATTGGTCTGTTCTATCGAATTGAATTTCATTGTTCTCTCTAAATATTTCAGTCACATAATTTCCGAATAAGTTGTTTCGAAAAGAGAACGTAAAATCGTAAAGCGAAATATCAAAATTAGCCTTAATCGAATGCTGCGGAACAAATTTATAGTCAGATGCTCTCTCACTCGCTACTACAGAACTGTCTGAAGCCTCAACAAACTCTACCCCTGCTGCAATTTCATAACTCACCATCACGTTCAACTCAACCTTATTTTTAAACTCCTTGTTATAATTCACAGTAAGCATCCCAGCATTTAAGAATGAATAGGATTCACCATTGAAAAACCCTACACCAATCGAGTCATTCGGATTTTGCGCAGTAGGATCAACAGTAAACTTTTGACGCATAATTCGATTCTCCATGTAATGCAAGAAATAACGACCTGTCACATTCCAATTCTTGTTTATATCCCAAGTTGCTCTAACTTCTGCACCGTGCAATTCTTCAGCCTTCAAATTTGCTTTTTGACGTTTTAATCGCTCAGGTTCTATCCCTGCTGTAGTATCACCTTTAAAAGCACCGGCAGATTCAAAGTAATTGTTATAAATATAATAGGAACGTGGAGCGCGATGTCCTTTGCCATAATATGCGCGGATTTTGAAATTTTTAACGGGTCTATAAACAACACCTGCTTTTGGGGTAAAAACAAGAGCACCTTTCTCATTGATATCTAAACGGGAACCCAATTCTAAATTCAACTTACCGGATTTCGATTTGTATAAGAACTGTGCAAAAGGTGCTATATTAAATGTCGTAAATTTCTCAATTGTTTGTGTTGTATCAATTCTACTGACCTGATAAACATCTTCATTTTGAAAACCACCTGTAAGCTGTTCAGAGTCTACAGCATCTAAGTTAAATGTAGATTCATCTTTAGATCTAAATGGTCGCTCCAAAAAACTCGTAAATGGGTGTGAAATAGTATACGTCGAAGTTGCACCAACCGCCATTTTCATGGTTGAATTCAATTTAAATGTCCCTTGATAGTCCGCCCTAAAATCAACAGAACGGGCATACATGTAATTCGTCCCATTCGACAGGAAGTTCTGTATACCGTA
The DNA here is from genome assembly GCA_034111925.1 of Crocinitomicaceae bacterium. Lineage (GTDB taxonomy): Bacteria > Bacteroidota > Bacteroidia > Flavobacteriales_D > Crocinitomicaceae > UBA4466. The sequence continues at coordinate 18,746 of JAWUWJ010000162.1, read as the reverse complement.
ATACGATGAATTTTCAAGCGTTCTATAGGTCAATACAGATAAAGCAGCATTCGAAATAAACCTCTTGTCACTATTCCCATTGAATTTAAGGCTGAATGAATTGATGTTCTCTCCAAATGTATTTCCGGGATTGTGATAAGAAGCGTTCAATGGGTTCGTTCCAAAACCACTGTGCTCAATTCTGTACATGTTCATTAACGCTAGCTCAAACCACCGGTACTTTAAATACGCACCTACCAATCTACTTTCTCTTTTTAAATCACGCATCTCTGGCTCCGATTTATCGTCCTGATCACGAAAGGCTAGAGCATGGTAATATTGATCTTTAGATTGAGGATTTGGGTTATTTGGATTAAAGAAAATACCTACAGAATCCTCTGGAATGAGAAGATTTACATCATCAGCTTGCTGGCTTGAAGCAAAGATTTCATAATTCAATACCTCGTTCCCTTTTCCTACTTTCCCTCCTAGTGTCAAATTAAACTCAGTAGATTTCGGTGTAAGAATATTTACATCTGCCCATGCAAAAACAGGGCGATCAATTTCTGGTAGAACAATATTAATAACCCCAGCCATCGCTCCTGTACCATACGTTGATGAAGAAGGCCCTAAAATAATTTCTATACGCTCAGCATGACGAATTGGTAATTGCGCTGCAATTGGCATTCCTTTGGCCGCTTCCGGTTTTATTGGAATTCCATTTATCAATATTTTTGTTTGATCATTTCCGTTGAGACCTCGCATTAAAAACGTTTCTCCTTCAACTGCGTTTCCAGGTTGAGACGTTCTAAATCCGGGAATACTCTTCAAAACGTCAACAAGTGTAGAATATCCAAATTTCCGAATATCATCTCCACTAACAATTATGATTTCTTGTGCTAAATCTTCCGGGTTTTCGGCAAGACGATTCGACGATACTTCAGCATCTTTTATAAAATCACCACCGTCAAGATCCCTATGATCAAAGAGTTTAACGCCTAATGAATCTTCTTGTGAAACGGCACTATTCTGAAACCCAAATACGCCTATAAAGAATAGAAAAAAGGTGTGAACACCCGAAGTGGTTAGTGATTTCATAAGGCAAAGATAAATAAACGACACGAAGAATTCCCAATCTCATTTCACATTAGGAGACAAATACTAGGAGAGCATAACACTATTTCAAACGAAGTACAAATTAAATAATTGTCTGAATGAACAATTTAGAGAGAAAAAAATAGAGGGAGTATTATATTCTCCAAAGGCTCAAAAGCCAATTGCCTAACAACATCACTACTACCAATCCAACCAAAACGATCATAAGACAACTTCTTTACTCTATAACGGTAACAAAGACCATACCGTTGGGATACAGCGACCTATAGAAACCTTTAAATAAAGGTTTTACTCTGGCCTTGGCACGTTGTTTGGTTTAATATTGAGACGAATCCTTAAAGTTTATCCTATGGTATACAGAACTCTATTTATTGCGTTTTCAGTAGTTGTTGGAAACGCAATTCACGCCCAAGATTTATCTGTTCAATACAACAGAGACAATTCAAAAAAAATTCAATCGAACGATACTGAAGGAAATTCATTTGTTGTTTTGAATGACAATCTTTTGACCCATCAAGAGTTTTTGTTTCCCGACGGAAGATTAAAAGCTTCGGAGTCCAATGCATTCGATAATGCTCATATCGTTGAGAATATCAAATACATTTACACCCAAGATTATGAGAAGGATGTCTTTCAATACGATCAATTTGGCAATAAGATCGATGTGAAGTCGTATGCGTCTGAAAATGGCAATCAATGGAATTCCACATTTCATCGACAGGCTCGATTCAATTCTAAGAATCACCGCACTTACTTTAGAAGTAAAGGAATGAGCGCAGGAGATTATTTGAATATGGAAGTAACGTATTCCTACGATTACAATCAACTGCGACGAAACTCTGTCGAAAAGCGCTTTAATAGTAATGATCATGAGATGACAAGTCATTCAGGGTTTTCACGTGTATCGCAAGGCTATCTCAATGATGAAACAGAACGCGGGAAATTGATCAATCAACGCAATAGAATTCGGCGCCTTGAGAAACGTAGCAATGGTGGAAACAGAATCTTTGAAACAATTTCGGAAGCCAATAAGTCAATTCAAAGCTATGATTCACACGGCCGTTTGGTCGAAGATCAATTTTTAATGGCGCTTGGCGAAGATGAGTTCGGTCCGAAATATTCGGAATACTACCGCTTCAAATTCGTTTATGACATTGAGGGCAACTTGTCCACTCAGTATATGACAGACGATGTCGGCTCCTCAAAAGAAGAGAAAATTGAATATTCCTACAATTCGTATGGCAGAATGGTCAAAGAAGCGATCTACAAAAAGCTCAACAACGGAAATTGGAAATTGATGTACTCCAGAAAGCACGGTGCTGTAAAAGCGTTCTATGTGCCCACAATTGATGAATCCCATCAAGGACATGACTATGTTGAACAACCTTCGCAGGTAGTTGGTAACGCGGCATACGTTAGCGCCGATTTAGATGATATTTCGCCGTTAATTGATCAACTAACTGTTGACTCTGATGAAGTTGCTTTAGGGGATGCCGAGATGTTTAATAGTGATTTGGTTAAGCTTCGGCAATTGGCGCGTGTTCTTAGCAGTCAATCAAATGATGAAATAACAGAAGCCGATCTATTAAAAATTGCGTTGCAGCTTTTAATAGATAAACACCGAGACGAGATTAGAGAATTGAATCAAGAGTACCTCAGTGAACAGGCTGCGCTATTTGATAATTAAACAAAAAATCCCCTCGACTCTAAGAATCGAGGGGATTTCAATATATTAAAGTAATCTTAAACTTCTGCAGTCTCGATTACTTCTTTTTCTGGTTCTTGTAATCCTTTCTTGCTCTTCTTAGAGAAGTCAATCAAGATTGGAGTTGCGATACAAACTGAAGAGTAAGTACCAACGATAACACCGATCATAAGAGCGAAGATAAATCCTTTAATTGCTCCACCTCCAAATAGGAAGATGATTAACAATACCATGAATGTTGTCATCGATGTGTTGATCGTTCTAGATAACGTAGAGTTCAATGATCTATTAATTTCATCATTCTCATTTGCATTCTTGTTCATTCGTAGATTTTCACGAATTCTATCAAATACAATCACGGTATCATTTATGGAATAACCAATTACCGTCAGAATGGCGGCGACAAAGGCTTGATCGATATCCATGTTGAATGGAAGGATACCGTGGAACAATGCAAATATCCCGAGTACCAATGTAACATCATGGGCCATCGCGATAATCGCTCCAGTTGAATATTGCCATTTTCCGAATCGAATTAAGATATAACCAAAGATGATTAACAAGGAAATTCCAACGGCAAGCATTGATGATCCCATTAACTCATCAGAGATCGATGAAGTAACACTTCTTGATTCCTGAATCTCCCCTTTCCCAACTTCATTTGCTGATAAAGCAAGGCCAGCTTCAATCTTATTTTTCACATCCGAATTTGGATCACCATCCTTTTTAAAGTTTGTTGTAATCTCAAGAATAAAACTGTTTGATTTCGTTTTAACGCTTGTAGATGCAACTTTTCCGTTGTCCTCAATAAGAACCTTGTTTAAGTTGTCCTTAATCAACTTAGTGTGACCATCCGTTGACTTCTCAAATTTAACACTGTAAGAGTGACCTCCAGAGAATTCAACACTAGGGCTCAACTCACGCGTAAAAATTGCTACGATACTTCCTATTACCAATACAGTAGATAAGATATAGAACGATTTACGTTTTCCAACGAAGTCAATTTTGAAGTTTTTGAATGCATTCTTTGTCAGCTTCGATTCGAAGTTGATAGACTTTCCTTTATTCAACCACCATGAGATGCACAATCTTGTAATTACTAGTGCAGCAAATACAGATGTGAAAATACCAATGATCAATGTCGTTGCGAATGATTCAATTGCACCTGAACCAAATGATTTAAGAACAATCGCTGTCAATAAAGTAGTTACATTGGCATCAATAATCGAAGTCAAGGCTTTCTTAAACCCAGTATCGATAGAAGTTTTCAAATCTTTACCTGAGGCTTGTTCCTCTCTAATTCTTTCAAAGATAAGTACGTTTGCATCCACGGCCATACCAATCGTAAGTACAATACCTGCGATACCTGCAAGCGTTAGAACCGCTCCAAATGATGCAAGAGATCCGAAGATGAATAAGATATTCGCGAATAAAGCGATATCTGCAACAACACCAGCTTTACCGTAATAGAAAATCATATAAGCAAATACCAAAAGCAATGCGAATCCAAATGACATCAAACCAGCACGAGAGTTTTCAGCTCCAATTGTTGGTCCAACTTTAGATTGTTCCTTAATAATACAAGGAGCAGGAAGAGCACCACCATTCAATAGACCTGAAAGATCGTTTGCCTCATCAATTGTGAATGTTCCAGAAATTTCTGTACTTCCACCCTTAATTGCACTTTTCACATTCGGAGCACTGTAAACAACGCTATCCATTGTGATCGCTACTTGTCTTTCAATGTTAGCCGCAGTCATCTGTGCCCATTTAGCACTTCCTTCTTCGGTCATTTCAACATTAACAGTAACGCTTCCGTTTTCAGAATCATATCCTGTAGAAGCACTCTTTACATCTTTACCACCGACTTTTGCTTTACCGTCAAGAGGTGTTTTAATTGCATATAGAAGGTATCCTGTTTCTTTTGTATCAGTAAGTTGTGTTGTTGCAGCGTCCCACATGAACAATAAGTTCTTTGGGAAGATAGCAGCAATGTCTTTTCTTTGTTTTAAAAGGTTCTCAACAGTAGCTCTGTCGTTCATCTTAACAAAGAATTGATTTCCATAAGGAAGAACTAGAGATGATAGACCTTTAAATCCATCAGCACCTTCTGTAAGAATCTCAGTTGTTGGTTTAACTCTTAATGAGTCAGGAATAACAACTCCATTTGAATCAAGCGAATCAGCCGCTGCTACAACAGGAAGATCATCTACTAAATCAGATGCTTTTAACTCGGGAGACAAAGACAATTGATTTGCTTGTGCCCATACACCTTGAATTGATGAAAGATCCCATGTTTCGTAAAATTGAAGATTTGCCGTAGAAACTAATTTAGCTGCTACAGTTGCCTCATCTTGAACACCTGGAAGTTCGATATAAATTCTATTGTTGGCTTCGTCAATTTGAATGTTTGGTTGTGCAACACCGAATTGATTGATTCGACGCTCCATGATATCCTTCACACCCTTCATTGAAGTTTTTCTTTTCTCCAACAAGAACTCAAGGACATCGTCATCAGAAGAATTACGATTCAACTCTTCGATTTCAGAGTGGCTCATATATCCAACTAATTTCTTACCTGAATTCAATTCTTGGTGAGCAGCAACAAAAGTCTCTATGAAATTTCCATCTCCAGCTTGTCTTTCCGCTTGCTTAAAAGCTCTTTTGAATTCAATATCATTCTCGTTTCTAATGTAGTTTTTAACAAGGTCTGGAATAGAAACTTCCATTGTAACACTCATTCCACCTACAAGGTCAAGCCCGAAAGCTAAACTACGGTTCTTAACTTCTTTAAAAGTTGAACCAAGAAATACGGATTCGTCCGCTTTTTGAGAAAGCTTGAAGTTGATAAGATCAGCAACTGCAATTTCTTTCGATTCTGCTTTGCTGAAGTCAATCGCTTCCAAACTGTTTGGTAAGGTTCCCCAATTGTCATTCGCCTTCGATTCCTCGATTAGAATTTCAACTTCGGCTCTTGCCTCTTTCTCAGCTTGTTTCTCAACTCCGTTCGATACCCATGTAAATGACAACTGATAAATACAGATTACTGTAAGTAGAATTGTCAGAAACCAAAAAAATCCTTTATTACGCATTTTGGTAATTAGTTTATTTATAATTAAGCCTGCAAATATAGGATTTACGTTTCTTAAAGTCAATATTAAACGTGTCTATTTGACTAAGAATAATTCTAAAGGAAAAAAGGGGGACAATCTAAAGTCAATTGAACATTTATAAAGTGCTTTATTAGAGCTTTTTAATGCTAATAATTTGACATGGAACAGGAAGGATTCCGCCATTCAATAGACCCACAAGATCTTTCGCTTCATTCATTGAAAATGACCCTGAAATTTCCGTTCTACCCCCTCTAATAGCTCCCAATACGTTTGGAGCACTGTAAACAAGGCTATCCATTGTAATAGCAATAGCTCTATCAATATTAGTTGCAGTCATTTGAGCCCATTTGGCATCGCCTTCATACGTCATTTCAACATTAACAGTGACACTTCCATCTTCAGAATCATAACCTACACTTGCCATTTCCAGGTCTTTACCACCAACTTTAGGCTTACCGCCTAGCGGTACCTTAATTGGATAAATAATGTATCCTGTTTCATTCGTCTGAGAGTGCTTTTCCGATTTCGCTCCCCACATAAATAATAAGTTATTTGGAAAAAGATGGGAGATATCTTTTCGTTTTCTCAAAATATAATCAACCTCTGCTCTATCCTCCAACTTAACAAAGAAATTGTTCCCATAGGGAGAAGTTAAAAAATCTAAGCCTTGTAAAACGTCCGTATTTCCATTTGACGGCGGCGCCAACCGAATATTGGAAAGAGAATCTAGATTTCTATTTTCGTCAATTGAATCATTTACATGGGCTACAGGAAGTTCATCCTCTAAATCGGAAGCACTCACTTCAGGCGACAAAGACAATGCATTGGCTTGCGACCAAGCACCTTTTATTTCTGCATATTCAAATGTCTCGAAAAACTGAAGGTTGGCAGTAGCAATCAATGTCTTCGCTACCATGACCTCATCATGAACACCTGGTAATTCTACATAAATTCTATTGTTAAGTAAGTCAATTTGAACATTAGGTTGTGCAACACCAAAATGATTAACGCGACTCTCCATGATAGACTTAATTCCCCTCATGGAAGACACTTTTTGCTTCATTAGAAATTCCAGAACTTCATCATCCGTTGAACTTCGATCTAACTCATCAATTTCAGCATAACTTAAATAACTTACTAGTCTTTTACCGTTGTTCAATTTCTGGTGAGCAGCAACAAATTGTTCGATAAAATCTCCCTTATTTGTTTTTTTTCTCGCTAATTCAAAGGCGCTTTTGAAGTCAATATCATTTAGATTTCTAACGTAGCTCTTAACTAAGTCGGGAGCTGAAATTTCTAGTGTCACAATCATCCCTCCATTCTGATCACCTCCGTTTGACGCATCTGTATTCGAAAATTGATAAATAAAGATTACTCCAACTAGAATAGACAGTGACCAATATATTGCTCTTCTTTTATTCTGCATTTCGTTAATTGATTGAATTGAGTATTTTATAAAGTGTTCTCTCAAAGATTTTTAATACTTATAAAAAAACAAGGGACGGGCAAATTCCCAATGGAAAGAAGGCCTGCTAAATCTTCGGCTTCACTCTCAGTAAAAGAACCAGAAATCTCCGTGGTTCCTCCACTAATACTTTGATTTATCATGGGTGCGCTATAAACTATTTCATTTAGGCAAATTGCAATTCTATTACCGACATTAACGGAAGTAAATTGCGCCCATTCCTGGCTTCCGTTCTGCGTCATTTCTATAGTAACAAAATGATTCCCATACTCATCATTAAAATCTGCAGTGGCGGACTTTATATCGTATTGATCCACTCTAGAGGAACCTTTTTCTGGCATTTTACATGGATACAGAATAAATCCTCCTGGGTTTCCCCGATTGTCCTTTTCTGGTTTACTTGACCATTTAAACTTTAAATTCTCAGGAAGAATGGCTTTGACTTCTTCGCTAATTAAAAAAGCATGGACAGCATTTTTGTACTGAGCTTCAACTCTAAGTTCGTTCTCAATTAAACGGACATGCCCCATAACACCAGGTTCTGGTTGAGAATACTCACTCAGTTGAACAACTTCTTCGTATTCCCCATCCTCATTGTATATTGAATCAACTTCAGCAACCACCTCCTGCTTTGGCTGGCTCAATACGAGCACTTGACCCCAAACTCTATAGATCGCTTCCATTTTGTAAAGCTCAAGAAACTCAACTTTGGCAGTTGACATTATTAATCTAGAAATAATCGCGTCATCAGCTGACGTACTAATCCCAATTCTAATATGATCTTGTCCTTCTACTAACTCCGCACTAGCCACGCCAAATCTTTCAAGTCGGCTACTCAAAACAGTTATGATTCGCTCACTGATGTGCTCTCTTCTCGCCAGAAAATATTCTTTAACTTCTTTGTTTGAAGCATTAACAGGCAATTTCGAATTGAACTTAAAGAACGAAATGTACTTTCTACTGGGAAAAAGCTTGTCGGCCTTTTTAAAGAAAAGTTCAATATAATTCCCGCTTTTGTTTTTTAGGCCTTCATGTGCGGCGTGATATACTTTTAAAAAGTCTACATCTTTTGGATTTCTAGCTCTATATAAAACGATTCGTGACATATCAACCCCTACTTCTACTTCATGATTTGCAGTTGTACAAGATGTCATGACGGTTGCGAGCAACAGAATAATCCCGATGGAAAATTTTAATTTAATGTGTAATAGCATTTCATTGAGTTTGAATTGTGGATTCGTTAAGCGTAAATATAGGGCTCCGTCAAAAAATGAGTTCTTTCCGAAGCTAAATTCGTGATAAAAAAGTATTTTTCTAGAGTTTTTTCACACCAACAAAGAGGCAGGGTAATGGTAAATTACCAATAGAAAAAAGGCTGGCTATTTCCTTGGCTTCATCTTCAGTGAAATCATCTGAAATATCTACATATCCTCCATGGATGGCACTAAGAACCATAGGAGCACTAATAACTAAATCATTTAGACAAATTGCTATTATTCGCCCAGCATTTTCACCTGTCATAGCTGCCCATTTTTCACTTCCCTTTTGGGTCATTTCGATATTAACTATAAACTCGCCTGTTTCACTATTCGAGCCGAAATTAGCCTTGTCAATATCATCTTGATCAACGCGCGCTTTACCATTTCGCAGAAATTTACATGGATACAATATATATCCATCCAAGTTTCCATATTCATTTTTCACTTGATTCTTCGACCACATAAACTTTAATTTTTCAGGAAGCACGCCTTTTACTTCTGAACTGTTTAAAAACCGATCTACACTTTCCTTGTGCAAAGCATTAACTTTGAACGCTGAACCAAATTTTTGAATATAGTCCATCTCACTTGATACTAGATCAGAATCATCGAAAGATGAATCAATATCATTTGCTTGGCCCACCTCTTGACTGCTCAATTGTTCCAACTCATACCAAAGCCCAGTCACATTATATGTTTCATAAACCTCAAGAAACTGAACCTTAGCATTCGACATTATTAATCGAGCCATATATACCTCTTCTACATCTTCGACGACACCAACTTTCACTCGGTCTTCCTTGTCGATTAGCTCCGCACGAACAACTCCAAACTCCTTAAGTCGATCACTTAGAGCCTTAACAAATGGTTTAGTAAGCTCTTTTCTTTTGTCCAAAAAGTACTTTTTAACGCCCTTATTTGAGTCGTCATTTGCCAATTCTATATTAACTTTGAAATATTCGATATAGTTTCGATTGGGAAAAATTGAATCGCATTTTTCAAAAAAAACATCAACAAAATTACTGTTTGACTCATTTCTAGATACAATTGCAGCATGATACACTTTCAGAAAGTCTTCATTGTTTGGATCAATTGCCTGCTCGGTAATAACCTGAGAAACATCAATCCGGACTAAGACTTCATAGTTTGCTTCTACTTCATTTTCTGCAGTTGTTGTACAAGATGTCATGACGGTTGCGAGCAACAGAACAATTCCGATGAAAAATTTTAGTTTAACATGTTTCATATATACTAGTATTTCAGTGAATTTGAAATTTTCAGTCCATCATATCCTTTTAGATTCAATGCGAGAAGGAAATTAGGTATTAATCGAATGAAATACTACAATTCAATCAAGTTCCAGGTACTTTTTCTTTTCTTAGAATAACATGGTTCCAAACTGCTTTCATAAAGCCGAGACCGTATCCGATCAATTGAATGTAACTTGTAATAACCGCCATAGCGCCAATGACAATGCTTTTGTTTTTAATACTCGCATCAATAAACAACATTAGAACATGAACTGGGATCGGCAAAAGAAACAATGGTGACACAAGAATCGACAACAAGATTAGACTCAAGATTCCTACAACAAAAATCGCTGGTGCAAAGTGTAACAATTTTAAGGATTCAGGATGTCTTTTATAAATTGTGATTCGAGCATAGCCGAAATTTGCCACTTGTCTTCTGAATTGACTCCAACTTGTACGCCTTTTGTGGTACACGTGTGAATCTTTAAAAAGCGCCGTCGAAAACCCCTTCTTTTTAATTGTAATACTCAGGTCCATATCTTCACCCGCGGCTTTTGCTTTTGCAAACCGAAAACTTGGAAAACCTCCTGTTTCTTCAAACACTTTTCTGGAGAACCCCATATTGAAACTTCTCGGATAAAACTTATCGAGCTTTTCACCTCCCCCACGGATTCCTCCAGTAGTGAAGAATGAAGTCATTGAATAATTAATCGCCTTCTGAAGATCGGTAAAACTTTCATGTGCTTTATCTGGCCCTCCGAATGCATCCACATACGCGTCGTTTAAAGTATCCACAACCGTTTGAAAATATTGAGGGGGTAAAATACAATCTGAATCTAAGAAAATGCAATAGTTTCCTTTCGCTCTTTCATAGCCATAATTTCGACTAATTCCGGGTCCTGTGTTTTCCTTATAGAAGTATTTTATGTCCAATCGATCTTGGTAGCGCTTGACAATTTCATCGCTCTTTTCGGTTGAGCCATCTTCTACGATAACAACTTCGAAATTCTTATTGGTTTGCGTTACGAGACTCTCGAATAATTCCTCGACTTCAACAGGTCTATTGTAAACAGGAATAATTAACGAAAATTCTAACTTTTGCATAAAATGGAGATCATTTACTTTTATCCGAGGCGTAAATGTACAATTTTGAATTAATTCAACTTTAAAGTTTATCGAATTTGAACCTACTCCATTCCGTGTTCAACGTAGGTGTAGTAAACTTCTGTCCCTAGGATTACGGCGCTACTCGAAAATTGATAGTGATTATCAACGAAATGCTTATAAATCAATCCTACGTCTTTCGCATATATTTCATACTTATGAACTGTATCAATAAGCGATATGAATTCATCAATTTCGACAACAAGTGTAGAATCAAATTGAACATTATTAATGATTGTGTCGTCGTGAATATCTCTGTAAAAGCAATCCGTTTCAGGCATTGTGTTAAATGTATTTGCATTCCATTGCTTCAATAAGGTTGGCGCTAAAACCAATTTTATAATTCGTTGATTCTCTTCCGTTAACTCTGCTCGAATCCCGTCATAAACGCCAGTCCAAAGATCTGTGTACACCCATGGGTCAGTTGGAGTATCTCGCTTGTATCTTTTAAATTCTCGAGCACTTCGCCCTTCATTGTCAATATATTCCGCTCCCCAAACCGTTTTCAATTGGTAGTTTGTTGTTTCATGAATTTGAATGGCGTCGTCGTGTTCAATTTCAACTACATCATAGATAACGTAGCGGCCTTCTTGAAGCCCAAAGTACTCGAAATGAAATTGTGGTGCTGGCTCTTGTTCGCATGAAGTAAATGTTACAACAATAGCGGCAAGAGCGATCGTAAAAATAAGACTGATTCGTTTCATCATATATAAGACGAAACTAACGATTATTTGGTTGTCATTGTGTATGGATTCATGCCTTTCTTCTCCATCTCTTTGAGCATGTCTTCGAGCGGCTTACCTTCCAATCTACGTCCGAAATAATAAAAAGCTTTACCGATTCTAGCGCCTTTGGTATCGTATGCAATTGCATAACCGTGTTTTCTTCCAGCGTCATATCGGTACGTTGCAGCGCGTTGTCCATTAATATGAAACTCTTCCCACGCACCTGATTGCTTGTTATTCGTATAGTTCCCGCGGATCTTCGCCTTTTTAGACAAGAAATACTCTTTGTACTCTCCATGAAGTTCACCGGCTTTGTAGGTCATTATTATTGATACAATTCTTGACTTATCACCTGCTTCTTCTGGAACAAAATAGATTTTTTTGGTCCCGTCTAATTTATCATCTTTATACGTTTCAGTATTACTCAATCTTCCAGACGGTGTAAAATTTTGCCAAATACTGTCTTTTTTCAAATTGTTGTAAATACCGATACTCATGGCTTTACCTGTAGCCTCATGGTAGAAATAAGCAACTGAGCGTCCAGCTTTTAAGGCGTTGTGATTCACAACAGCTTTTGTTTTTGATGACTTATAGAAGTAGACAAATTTACCTACGGGCTTGTCATCTTTGAATTCACCGCGGTACATGAATACACGTGTTCCAGGATGTACTTTTTCCCACTTGCCTTGTTTACGTCCTTTACTATCAACTTGGTTGACTTGCGCAAAGCTGACAAGTCCAATAAATGCAAAAAGAAATGTAAGATTAAGTTTCATTATTAATTCGTTTCAAAAATTCATTTAAACTGTCGACCGTTAAATCAGCTTCTACGCCAATTGGTTCTTCCGTTTTAATCCTTACCGTTAACATACCAACATTCTTGCCAAAAAGAATGTCTGAATCGGTATCACCAACCATTATAGAGCGTTTGAATTCGATCTCTGAAAATTCCATTTTAGCCATATTGGCCATTTCAGGATTGGGTTTTCTTAAGTCGTCCGTAGCTCCTCTTAGATTCGGTGCAAAAAAGCACTTGTCAATTTTACCTCCTTCTAGGTGAATCCGATCACACATATAAGAATGAATTTCCAGAACGTTACGCTCCGTCATCAAACCTTTTCCAATTCCTTGTTGATTCGTGACTACAATGAGTCGATTGAACTTTTTTGTCAACCCAGCGATTGCTGATTCTACTTCAGGCAGAAATTTAAAATCGTCTACTTTGGTTATGTATCCTCCAAAAACACGTTCATTAATTACTCCATCACGATCGAGGAACAAAGTCCACGTAGCGTCTATTTGCCAATCTTTAATCGACATTTAATTTCTTTTCTACCAGATACACATTTCTTCCAGAGGCATTTCTACCGATGAGTTCCGCGATAAAGCCGGCTAAGAAAAATTGAGACCCAATAACCATGGCTGCCAAAGCGATAAAGAATTCAGTTCTGTCCGCGATTAATTTCGCGCCGCTGTTCACAAATAACTTTTCTATTCCGAGGTAGGCAAAGATTCCAAAACCGATGAAGAAAAGGACCATTCCGATAACACCAAAAAAGTGCATTGGTTTTTTGCCAAACTTCCCCATGAAAGCCACTGTCATTAAATCAAGTGGTCCATTAATGAATCTATTCAATCCGAATTTTGTTGTACCGTACTTCCGAGCTTGATGCTCAACGATCTTTTCACCAATTTTAGTGAAGCCTGCGTATTTTGCCAATGGTGGGATATAGCGATGCATATCCCCATAAAGTTCAATACTCTTTACAACTGCATTTTTATATGCCTTAAGACCACAATTGAAATCATGCAATTTAATTCCGGTAATAACACGCGCTGCCCAATTGTATAATTTCGTTGGGATTGTTTTCGTAATTGGATCAAAACGTTTTTTCTTCCATCCAGAAACTACGTCAAAATCCTCTTCCATAACTAGGCGGTACAATTCAGGAATTTCATCTGGTGAATCTTGAAGATCGGCATCCATTGTAATAACAACTCTACCTTGAGCTGCTTGAAAGCCATTTTGCAAAGCTGCTGACTTTCCGTAATTCCTTTGAAATTTAATTCCTTTGGCATTTTCATCCTTAGAATTCAACTCTTCAACGACCTTCCAAGAACCATCTTTACTTCCGTCATCAATGAATAAAATCTCGTAAGAGAAATTATTTTCTTTCATCACTTTTACGATCCATGAATGCAATTCAGGAAGGGATTCCTCCTCGTTAAGTAAGGGTACAACTACGGAGATGTCATATTTTAATTCCAAATCAGCTACTTTAGATTTGGACAAATATAACTAATCCAAACGTGCTTATTGTGATATAACAATCTTTTGCATTTGATCTTCCAATCGAATGAAATACACCCCATCTTGTAAGCCAGTTACATCGATCTTATTTTCACTTGGAGAAATTGATCCAGACAGTACTTTTCTTCCGTTGATTGTTACAATTTCGTATTGAGAATCTTTGGTCAATCCATCAATCCTAAATTCGGTTGTTGCTGGGTTTGGATAAATCACAAATGGCTCATTCTCTTTGAAATCAACACTCACAAATTCAGCTTCGGCAATGTAAAATCGATCAACACCAACTTCTGTCACATTAAAATTAGGATTAAAATCAGATGCATAAAATGTAAACTGCATCGTTGAGGTAAGCGGCACATGATCAAGAATCCGAATCCCTTTTTCAATCCATTGAGAATTAATAGAAAGATCGTACGTTTGAAAATCAATTCGAGCCGTTGTAGCGCCATTGCTTACAAACACTTCCAATGAGTCACCTCCAGGTAGAATTCCGAATTCACAGTAGAACCATCTTTGATAACCCACATACGGATCCGAATATCCAGTTAAGTCCATTAGAGGAGAACGCAATATCACATCTCCAGCATCAATATCATCAGCATTGTTAGCAGTAAAAGGAGCGTTACCACTCACGTAGCAATAATCATTGCAATCATTGCTTGCATCAACCCCAGGGTTCGCCATTCCGTCAGTACCGAATGGAACCTCTCGGACAAATAAACCTTCCACAGCTGACCCTGCAGTTGTCCATCCAAAATCAAATACGAAATCGTCATAAATACCAGGTTTCAAATGGATTGTAATTGCGCCCGTTGTGTTATCAATTGCAATTTGCTCACAATGTGTAAGGTATCCCCACTTCCCTACTGTCACGCGGTATGTTTCCTCATAGAACATTGTAAAATCTTCTTCTCCTAAAGCGTTTGTCGTTCCAACATGATCAAGTAATAGCGCTTCCAGTAAAACATCAACTCCATCAATTGGATTGTTCGTTCCTTCTTCTAAAACGGTAACGGTTAAACTATAAGGAGCAATCGGCACAAGAACGACATCTTGCGTTGTAATAATTCCGTTAACAAGTGTAACTGAAATGGTTTGTGGGAAATATCCAACCTTTGAATATTCAACATCAAACGTTCCTCCATTTGCAACTCCTGTAGCGTAGAAACCTGCCAAATCTGTTTCATCAAGCTGAATATTCCCAACGATTTGCGCTTCTACGAAATCAACTGGTGAAAGGGTTAGTGAATTTGTAATTGTTCCTTCTAAATACGCCGCTTGTGTGTAAGTTGGCCCTAATACGAAAAGCCCTTCCGATCTATCCGAAGCCACAATGATTCCAGATGGAAAGAATGGAAATGCTCCCCAACAACCATCGTAACCTGTCGTTTGAGTTGGATACGTATCGTAGTTTCCAACTTCAATCATATTGTATGGGTACGTAATATCGTGAATTGTAACACCGTCGGAATAATAACTAGTAATAAGGAAATCCCCTTTGACGTGTGTATTGTGCGGAATTACATTCGCTCCGGGAGAGCTTTGAATTCTATCAACCTCAATAATATTTGCTGGGTCTGAAATATCATACGCACCAAGGTAACCATTGGAAACCTCATCTGTAGTGAAAGCATATTGACCGCCAGATGACCAAACGTTATGTGTAAAATTAGAAGGTGTTGTTTTTATTCCTAACAACACTGGATTTGCACGGTCTTGAATATCTACAACACTGAAAAAACCATCTCCGATATGTCCCAAATACATTGTATCTCCTTCAGCAAAACCATCATGAACGTACCAATCATCAAATTGTCCAACTTCAGATGGATTCATTGGATCGGTTGCAACGTCTAGAATGATACAACCACCATTTCCTCTATCCGCTCCAAAAATATAAGCGTATCCAAGTGTATCAACATAAAGGTTATGTGCTGAAGTCCATGTTTGTCCAACCGGTCCGTTGTAAAAAGCAACAGGCAAAATAGACGAAGCTGGCAACGGAGATAAGTCAATGATTAACAATCCGTTTGATGCTTCCGTAGTTATGTAAGCGTAATCACCATAGGTTTTACAATCTCTCCAAACAGATTCCAGTCCAGGCTCATAAAAAACCTCAACAGGATTTGCTGGATCGGAAATATCGACAATACTCGTTCCTTTTGTTCCACCAACAATTGCGTATTCATTGCCAAGTTCATCTACATATCCCCAGATATCATTTAAGCCTTGATTGTGAACTCCACCTACATCCAGGTTGGACAACGAATCAATATTCAATTGGGAAAAGGCAGTAGAGGTACAAACGAGTACAAGTGCCAGTAGTAATGATTTAAGCATAATAGAATATATTAAATTGGAATTAAATCTCAATTATTGAAAGCGATTATAAAACAAAAATAGCCGCTAAAATGAACAGTACAATAATAACCAAGTACTGCCAAACATCAACGAAATACGGTTTGTATTTTTTAATTGATTCTTTCATTCCCATAACGCGAATTTAGAGGTTTTGGTTGGTAATCTGGATATGGGATTGCAGTTATTGATTGTAGTGTGTCTCTCAGCGTGTTACTGGTGACAAATTTCATTTTCATCAAATCCAAAATACCCAGTAAAAATCACTGATTTTGGGCGTCTAGAATTAGATAGAGAGCCACAAGAGAGAGGACAGTAAACGGTTTCTCGCTTATTCGCTTCCAAATTCACTAAAAATTACGTACTTTTGTACTCCCTAAAATCAAACAATATGGCGAAAGAATCTGTCGTTGAAACACTGGAAAATGTTGATTTCGAATCATTCAAGACTCAAGTTCTTGAAGATTATCGTTTAGCCACGATCTCAAGAGAGACGTCTTTACTTGGTCGCCGTGAGGTTTTGACTGGTAAAGCGAAGTTCGGGATCTTTGGCGACGGAAAAGAGTTGGCTCAAATTGCTCTTTCAAAGCAATTTAAAGATGGTGACTTTAGATCTGGTTATTACCGTGATCAAACGATCATGATGGCAATCGGACAATTGAACGTTCAACAATATTTCGCTGGGCTTTATGCTCATACGGACGTTGAAGTTGAGCCTCAATCTGCTGGTCGACAAATGGGAGGTCATTTCGCTACAAGAAACCTTGACGATAAAGGGAACTGGAAAAATCTAATGGAGCAAAAGAATAGCTCTGCTGACATTTCTCCAACTGCTGGACAAATGCCGCGATTGTTAGGTCTTGCCTATGCTTCTAAAGTATACCGCGAGCATCCAGAATTAAAAGATTTGGAAGAATTCAAAAAATTCACGAACGGAGGAAACGAAGTCGCTTTTGGTACTATCGGTGATGCTTCAACATCTGAAGGTCCGTTCTGGGAAACGATAAATGCTGCTGGTGTTTTACAAGTACCAATGGTAATGTCCGTTTGGGATGACGGTTACGGAATTTCTGTAGCGAGAGAACACCAAACGACAAAAGACAGTATTTCTGAAGCACTTGCTGGAATGCAACGTACGAAGGACAAGCCTGGATATGAAATTTTCGTCACAAAAGGATGGGATTACCCGCACTTGTGTGAAACTTACGAAAAAGCAGTAAAACTTGCGAGAGAAGAACACGTTCCTGTTTTGGTTCACGTTAAAGAGGTGAATCAACCACAAGGACACTCGACAAGTGGATCTCACGAAAGATATAAGGACGAAGCGCGCCTGAAATGGGAAATTGATTTTGACTGTAACGGCAAATTTAAAGAGTGGATTCTAAACTTCGACGCGGATGGTTTATCTATCGCGACGGAAGAGGAGTTGGATCAAATCCAAAAGGAATCAAAGAAATCGGTAAACAACGACAAGCGTGCTGCTTGGTCTGCATTTACTGCAAGTTTGAAAGTGGATTTGGACGTAGCTTTAACGCTAATCAAAGCTGCTGGAAGTGGAAGTAGTAATTCTGCTTTCATTCATAAAATTGCCGACGATCTCGAAAAGGCAATGGAGCCCATTCGAAAAGATTTCATCAGTTCAGCGAGAAAAGCGTTGCGTTTGATGAGAGGTGAAGATACAGCAGCTAAAAAAGCTTTATCGACTTGGATCCAACAACAAATTGATACGAACTACGACAGATATAGTAGTCACTTATACAGCGAATCAGAAGGATCAGTATTGAACGTTGAACCAATTGCTCCAACGTATGACGGATCTGGTGCAACTGAAGATGGAAGAATCATTCTTCGTGACAATTACGAGAAAATTCTTGAGAACAATCCAGAAGTATTGGTTTACGGAGAGGATGCTGGAAAAATTGGCGGTGTTAATCAAACGCTTGAAGGGATGCAAGATCGCTTTGGTGAATTGAGAGTTGCCGATACTGGGATTCGTGAATGTACAATCATTGGTCAAGGAATTGGAATGGCGATGCGTGGTTTGCGCCCAATCGCTGAGATTCAATACTTGGATTATTTGCTTTACGCTATTCAAGTGATGTCGGATGATTTGGCTACCGTTCAATACAGAACGAAAGGCGGTCAAAAGGCTCCACTTATTATTAGTACAAGAGGGCATCGTTTGGAAGGGATTTGGCACAGTGGTTCTCCAATGGGAATGATCATTAATTCAATTCGTGGAATTCACGTTTGTGTTCCTAGAAACATGACAAAAGCGGCTGGATTCTACAATACCTTAAT
>JAWUWJ010000161.1:0-41379 GCA_034111925.1 Crocinitomicaceae bacterium | reverse complement strand
GCAGGAATCAATATGCTTCAAGTTTGGGTTTTGGATACACCAAACCTCAATGGACGAACGGCGCTTTTCTTTTATCCTTTGTTCATCATCGCGCTGATTTCATCGTATGATTTTTTCAAGAATCGAAAATTCGTTGGAGTTCGAATTGGCTTTTCAATCTTAATGACTGCTCTATTGATTCATCATGTCGTACATACAGCAAAACCTTACTCTGTGCGAGAATGGTCCTACGACGCAAACACTTTGATGGTTGCTGATTACGTTAAAGATCAGGCCCATGTGAGCGGTAAGTATACATTAGAGACCTATTGGATTTTTAGCCCTTCTTTTGAATTTTATGTTTTCACCGAGCGAATTTCAGGACTAGAATTATTACCTAGTAGTAAAGAGATTAACCCGAATTCGACTGCCGACTACTATTATATATTTGAAGAGGATTATCCGTTGCTGAAAGAGAGGTACATTCCTGTTCTTAAATTTGAAAATAATTGTTGGCTGCTTCGGCCGCGATAATTTAGTGTTAATGCATTTTCTTAATTGGTTCTTTTTAATCTAAGAGATGTAATCTATTATTAATGAGACTTTCATATATAATGAGTTTTATCGTGACTTGGAATTAATAATGCTACATGGTTTTTGAAGTTTAATGTATATAGGTATATTTAATAATTGATTTAATCAAATTAATAATACTTATGGAGAATAAACACTGTAAAACATGTTACACAGAAATTGCCGTAAAAGCTAAGAAATGTACTCATTGCGACTCTTTTCAAAATTGGAGAAAGAACCTTATTTTAAGTAGTAATATTCTAGTTCTTGTAATTGCATTACTTTCTATTTCTGGTTTAGTGATTCCTTTGATTAAAGCAGCATTTGAAGCTGATATATCAAATGTGAAAGTGAGGAGTTATGTTATTACCGAAGATGGAATAAGCCTACTATGTGTTAATTCAGATAATAAACCTGGGTATATCTCTAATTGTAAAATCGAAATTAAAGACCGTAGTACGGGAAGAGTTTTCAGGGATTTTAACCTTGACTTAAGATATCCTAGCAATTCTAGAGTTGTAAATAAAAAGGATCTTGAAGAGAAGTATTATTCCATAAAAACAGATTTCTTTATGAAGGAAATTGATAAGTTCTCAAATTCGTTTAAGGATTCTTTATCTGATACAAATTTTGTTTTTTATGTAAACGTGAATATTGTTCAATATGATGGAAGTAAAGAAAAAATTTCTCTTGGTCCATCGTGCGTAAAGCATTTGTATGATAATTTATGATAATAGAATCATAATTTTCTAATGTCCGTTACGCTTTAAAAATGAATAAAATTGAAGCTTAATCATGGAAATATTAGAGCAATGTAAGTCAATGTCAAATTGATCCAGAATAGCATAAGATAAAGTGAATTATGTTGTACTATTAGGGATAATAGAAGCGGCTCAGAAAATAAAAAAATCATCTTCGTTGCTACTTTAAGCATTCAAAATGCACCAATAATCGCGAAATAAATGTACCTTAAAGAAAACAACATTAAATCATAAAAAGTAAGCAATGATAATACAATTCAATACCGACAAAACAGTAAGTGGCAAAGAAAGAGGGAGTACTTATTTCACTGAATTAATTGAAAAAGACTTAGAGAGATTCAGTTCTCATGTAACAAGAGTGGAGGTTCATCTTTCCGATGAGAATGGTAAGAAAGAAGGAAATAAAGACATCCGTTGTTTGATGGAAGCTCGAATTGAGGGACACCAACCTATCGTAGTTACTAGTCAAGAAAATAATGTAGAAAAATCTGTCTCAGAGGCACTTGTTAAATTGAAAGCGTCACTTAAAACAATCATTGGAAAAGCATCAAATCATTAATAAATTTGAAAAGTCAAAAACAGCATTTCAGCAATGAGTGCTGTTTTTGTCTAAAATTCTACATCTAACCCAATCAACAGATTCCGTCTTCTAGATTTTCTTTAAATATTTAGTCGCGCTCCGTATTTTTACTGCAATGATTCGATTTCTACCCATTCTATTCATAATACAAGGGTTTTGCGTTTGGCATGCCTTCTCCAACCGTGCTGAGGCAAGATGGTTCTGGATAATTTCGCTGCTTCCCGGTCTTGGATCAATCATTTACTTGTACCACCATTTCTACAATAAAGAACACATTGGCGTTATTTCCGAGACAGTCAAAGGTGCTGTGAATAGCAACTACCGAACAGAACAGTTAGAAAATGAGTTGGAGTTCTCGGACAGTATTTTGAACCGATCGAATCTTTGGGACGCCTATTCTGATAGCGGGCGTTACGAAGAAGCAATTGAGCTTTATAAATCCTGTTTGATTGACTTTAATTCGGAAAACGTAGATCTAATTAAAAAACTTGTTCATTGTTATTTCCAGCTTTCTAATTTTATAGAAGTGGTCAAATTCGGAAGCCGCATTGAAGATCAAAAAGGATTTAAATACGCCACTGAACGAATTGAATACGCTTGGGGTTTGTATGAATTAAATGAATTGAAGAATGCCGAGAAAAATTTCAAAGGGATGGATTCCCGTTATTCAAATTATTCGCACCGAACTGAATTTGCTAAATTTCTAGAAGTAACCGATCGCAAACCAGAAGCAATTGAGATGTTAGAAGATTTGTTGAATGAATTGGATAAAATGAATTCTGGTGAACTTCGTCCTTGGAGAGACGACCGACGCAGTATTGGATTACTATTGGCCGAGTACAAAAAGAACTAGAACAAACACACCTGATTGCTTTCCAGCTCAAGCAAAAACTTCTTTCTCCATAAATCTCCAGCATAACCGGTTAAGCTTCCATCAGTTCCAATGATTCTATGGCAAGGAATTAGAATTGGAATTTTATTTCGGCCATTGGCGCTCGCAACGGCACGAATAGCTTTCACGTCGCCCATTGCAATGGATTGCTCTTGGTACGTTCTTGTTATTCCATAGCCAACATTGAGTAATTCAGACCAAACTCTTTTTTGAAAATCCGTTCCGATCAGATCGAAGGGAACATCGAATTCCGTTCTTGTTTTGTCAAAATATTCTGTGAGTTGCGTCTTTAAAGAAACGAAAAGCGGGTATTCAGAATCTTCAATAATCGTATAGTGCGTGAATGAAGAGAAATGTTCTTTTGAACTCTTAGCATTCACATACTCAAGCATGCAAAGCCCATCATCGGTTGCCGCAGCTTGTAATTCACCCAAAGGGGAATCAATTGTACATGTGTAAAGCGATTTCAATTTAGTCGATTGGAGTACCGTTCGAATCAGTTGTCAAAATTTCACTCATTAAATCGAAGAAAGGACGCATTTTTTTAAATGTTTCATTTGCAACTTGAGCAAAATCTTCAGCCAATACTTCCTCGTCCGAAAAGTTCTTTCCAAAAATAAATTGCTTGTATCTTAAAAGATCAATGTCCTTGTGTTCCTTATCAAATCCTTTCGGCGCGGATTTCAATTGTTCGCCATCAAGTGTTCCGAAAGTGTCTACAAAATCCTTGCTTGTAATGATTTCTCTCATTTCAGAAGCGTCTGTAGCAATTTCTTCACGGATTCGCAAAAGATCATCTTTGTCTGGAGACCAAAATCCTCCACCAATGAAAGAGTTTCCTCCAGGTTGAATATGGAAATAATAACCGCCTCTCAATTGCTTTGTCGCTCTTTTTAATCCTCCACCCCAATGTGTTTTGTAAGGCGATTTGTCTTTGGAAAACCGAACGTCGCGGTAAATGCGATTTAAACTCTTTTTACCCGAAATCGTTTCAATATTGTCGTGCTGGTTCATCAGTCCTAACAATTCGTCGGCAAAGAGAATCATTTCTTCGTGTTGCCGTTCATATTCTGCCTTGTTTTCTTGAAACCAGTCGCGGTCATTATTCTTTCCTAATTTTTTAAGAAACGAAATATTGTCTTTTGAAATTGCTGCCATGATTGCTCGATTTTTTCGGTCTTTAAAATTAACGAAAGCTGCAATCTATTCAAAAGGAAATCAGTTATTTAATCGGACGAATCACAAAGTCAACTCTACGGTTTGCCACTTCGGCTTCTTTGCTGTTTTCTGGCCATACCAATGGGCGCTCATCACTATATCCTCCAAAACTTAATTTGGATTTGTCAGCGCCTGCACGAATGAGGTATCTGTAAGCTTTTCGAGCCCTTTTTTTACTCAACCGATATGCCGGGCCGCAACAAACGTGTCCGCGAATATGAACGTGAATTGATTCCTTATTGATTTGTTCGACCAAATAATCGAGTAAGTATTGATAATTCGGATCGACTTGTGATTCACTTCCCGTGTATTTCATGTTGAAATCGAAGAGGTATTCGTTTGGACCGAGCGAGTCTTTCTTTTGCGCAATTGCGCTCGTTGAAAGGAGAAGGTAGAGTAGGGCTGTTGCCGTGAATCGCATTCCCATTTATTTACTGAAGACTATGTCCACTCGACGGTTACGCATTCTATCTTCTTTGTTCTTTTCTGGATAAGCAATGGGTTGGGAATTACTATACCCTTTGAAAGAAAGCCTCTTTTTATCAATTCCCTTTTTCACAAGATAGCTGTAAATTACTTTCGCTCTTTGCTTGCTCGCTTTTTTATTGTCTTCACAACAAACATGACCTCGAATCAAAGCTTTTAGACTTGGATGCTTTTTTAATGTGTTGTACAGGTGATTGAGGTATTCTTCATCTTCCGCTAAAATTTGATGTGTTCCTCCTCGAAATTTAATAGGAAGAACTATTGGTCTGTCTTCTACGATTTCATTCAGGGCTGGTATTTCACGCTGTTTCGAATCGTTTTCAGTAGAAGTGACCTTCACCGCATCCGGTTGTAGAACATCGACGCGTTCTACAAGTTTCACTTGGCCTTCATTTGGAATTGAAACAGTTGTTTCAACATTGTAATATATATCAATGCGGTTCCAACTTTGTGGTTTGAAATTAACGCTAATACGCTCGTTGTCGAAGGTATTAATTGCTATTGAGCTTCTTTCAACTTTAAGTATATCAAGAACAAAATCAATACGTTTATTCGATAAGTCTTTGTCTTTACGAGAACCGCCCTCAATACTTGAAAATGAATTGATTTCAATAACTTGAAAATCATACTTTTTGATTAAGTCACGAAGGGTCTTCAATTTTCCTTTCGAAAGCCCAGTCGCTGTGGAGGCGTAGGTGTCAAAATAGATAGATTTCATTTCAACCTTTGCCAATGAAGCAAAAGAGGAAAGAATCAATCCGAGAAGAAGTAACAATTTCATCAATTTATTAAACGTGAAGTTGTTGAATTAGGTTACAAAAAAAGCCCGTCTCAATTAAATCGAGACGGGCTTTCAATGCTCTAGCTGTAATTTATTTGAAGTCGTTCAAATCAACTTTTTCGTTGATTTTACGCGATTTAACTTTTCCAGGCAATTGCATACCGCTCACGAATAAGTTCATTGTGTCTGGGAATAAGAAACCACCATATTCCTTATAATCAGCATAAGTATATGTTACTTCTTGTGTTCCTTGGTCCGTTTCAGCCATAATAACAGATGCCGTTTTAAGGGATGTCTCTTTGTCGAAATATTCAAAAGTTACCTTTTTTGCTTCTTTCAATTTAAGAACGTAACAAGGTTTACCGTCGTACATTTCAATCCCCGTCAATTCGTAATCCATTCCAGATTCAGCGTAGTTCATTTCAGGAATTAAACCGTAAGATTTCTTTTTCTCAACGATTTCTTCTTCCGTCATTATCTTTGCTCCACCTTGACCTCCGCTTCCGCCTTGCTTACCATCGAAGTAAGAACTTTGCATCGTCATTCCCATCATTTCCATTTTCGAACCTTCAGCTCCTTTGGAAGTCCAAACTGTTGTCGCCAAAGCTGGGCCAGGTGCTTGAGGGATTTTCATCTCAATAACCGTAACGTGAGATTTCATCTTCTTCAATTTCTTCTTCAGGTCTTTCCCTGTTGCGCCCATTGCCATTGCCGTAGAGTATTTTTCCAACAATTGATCTGCAGTAATATCAGCTTCCATTTTTTCAGATGCTTCATTTCCAAAAGCATCTAATTTTTCGATTTTACCGTCAGAATCAAACTTCGTGATTCTGTCAATAACTTCTTCGTTACCTACAACTACAATGTTACAGTTACTTCCAGTCATGTACTTTTGCGCAACCATTAAGATGTCCTCTTTAGTGACAGCTTCTAATTGTTTTAAATACGTTTGGTAATAATCTTTAGGCAATTCATTTCTGATAATGTTCAATGCAAATCGTGCAACAGTAGAAGGTCGTTCTAAAGAACGAGCAAAACTTCCAGCCATTGATGATTTCGTCATACTCAACTCTTCATCTTCAACAAGTCCTTCAGTAATACGTTCCAACTCCAAAAGGATTTCAACGATTGCTGAATCCGTTACGTCGTTTCTAAAGTTACCTCCTGCAGAGAAAGAACTTCCGTAATTATCAACTCGAGCTCTTGATCTACACCCGTAAGTGTATCCCTTATCTTCTCTTAAGTTTTGCATCAAACGGTTTCCGAATACACCACCACCCAAAATTCCGTCAAGAACTTTAAGTTTCAAATAATCCTCGTGAGAAGGAGTAATGTCCAACGGATACGTAATTGAAATCACGGATTGATCCGCACCAGCTTTATTAACGAAAACAACTCTGTTTCCTTTAATGTTGTTAGCGCTCTCTAATTCAGCTTTGTAAACTTCACCACCTGACCAAGAACTAAAGTTCTTTTCAACTGCAGCTTTAGCTTGTTCAAGAGTGATGTCTCCAACAACAACTAAGTAACTTCCGTTTGGCGTAAATGTTTCTTTAAAATATTGAACGATCGATGCACGATCAATATTCTCCAAAGTGGCTTGTGTCATTACTTCACCATAAGGGTGAGTGCTTGGGAAGTTTGCAACTGCTCTTGCATTTCCAGACATTTCAGCTTCTTGAGATTTTGTCGCCAATAAATTGTCTTCATTTTGAGAAATGATTCGATCAACTTCCGATTGTGGGAAGTTTGCATTCATAACAACATCAGACATAAGATCAAGACCTTTGTCCATATGCTTCGTTAAACAAGACATTGATACATTTGTTGAACTCGCTCTTAAGCTTGCTCCCATATAGTCAATTGCATTGTCTAATTCATCTTTAGAATGATTTGCAGTTCCAGACATAATTAAAGAACCTGCTACTCCAGATAAACCTGCTTTGTCACCTTCAACTCTAGGAGTTGCTCCCATTGATAAGTTGAATGATACACGAGGAAGTCTGTGATTTTCTGAAAGAATTACTGTAATTCCGTTCGCTGTAGTAAAGACTTCAGAGTTTTTAATGTTAATTGTTGGAGCCGGTGCAGCTTCTGGACGAATAGAACGATCTATTTGTCCGAAAAGAACAGTAGGCAAAATTAACCCAAGTGTTAAAATATAATTTTTCATAGTCGTTCTTAGTTTTGTCCGTTTTCTGATTCTTCAGCACCTTCTTCCATTGGTAAGTAATGAAGAACGATTCGTGCGTCTTGTGTTAAATATTTTTTAGCTACTCTTTGAATATCTTCTCTAGTAACGTCTAAATATTTAGCCAATTCAGTGTTGATTTTCTCAGCACCTCCGTTGTAAACATGATTGTCTGCTAAATTTTCTGCGATACCAGCAATCGTTGCATTAGAAGAAACAAAATCATTTTCATATTGGTTTCTTACTTTTTCGAATTCCTCTTGAGAAATCAATTCGTCTTGAATCATCTTAATTTGAAGGTCAAATTCTGATTGAATTGCATCCAATTCTTGACCTGCTGATCCAATAGCTCCAAACAATGCAACACCCGCTTGTTCTAATCCGAACGCGAATGCAAATGCTTGAACTGCCATTTGTTTTTGTTCAACAAGAGATTTATTGATTCTTGAAGAAGCACCACCAGCCAATACGTCGTTCATCATTTGAAGCGCGTACATATCTTCGTGTGTCTGACTCGGTGTTTGGTATCCCATAAATAAAGCTGGAAGTTGGATGTTATCATGAACAACAGCTGTTTTCACTTCGCTCAATTTTACCTGAGGTTCAGTTGGTCTAGGAATACGGATTGGAGAGTTTGATAATTTGTTTAATAACGCTCCAGCTAGTTTTCCATCAGGATTGCTGAAATCATTAGCGTCAAACCGTTCTTTGCTCATTCCATAAATTTCAACGAACGCTTCTTCTTCCAATGTCTCAAGATCACGGTACAAGTTCAAGGCCTGTCCTTTAGGAATGCTATTGAAGTATTTGTTGATCCATTTTTTAGTTTCCTCAATATCGATATCTCCAGCGATTGTCAATGTTGCGTTAGCAGGAACGTAGAAAGTTCTGTAGAAATCAACGTAATCTTTTTCTTCAGCAGCATCTAAGTGCTCCATGCTTCCAATTGGCATCCATCTGTATGGGTGATCTGGATACATTCTAGAGAACATTTCTTCAATGAAAGAAGAGTAAGGTGTATCACGTTGTCTTTTTTCCTCCTTAACAACACTACGTTGTGTTTCAATTCCAGTATTGTCCACTTTTGCATGAAGCAATCGTTCGCTTTCTAGCCAAAGTCCCAACTCCAATTGATTTGAAGGCAAGATTTCATAATAGAACGTTCTGTCCCAAGAAGTGTTCGCGTTTAATGTTCCGCCGTTCTTCTCAACAAGTTCGCTGTATTCACCTCTTTCGATGTTTTCAGATCCTTCAAACAACAAGTGTTCAAAAAAGTGCGCGAATCCAGTTCGTTCGTCTTTTTCATTTTTAGATCCTACATGGTACAAAACAGATACAGCAACAATTGGAGTAGATGTTTCTTCATGAAGAATAACGTGAATACCATTGTCGAGATCATACTCAACGTATTCAATTTCTCTTTGGGAAAGTCCAGCAAAAGAAATTGATGCTAGAAGTCCAGTGATAATTAAGTTTTTCATTCTTGGTTTTTCTATTTTTTGATAGGTTACAAAGAAAGCAAGAAAACTGTAAAAACACCGTTTAAATGTATGTTCGGACGAGAGTCATTACGAACGGCTCGGTAAATTCAGGTCTGGCTTAAAATTTGATTAACTTTACTTCATGAAGAAAATCCTTACTGGTTTACTACTTTTTGTCGCGTTCTCTGGAAGTTCACAGAACGTTATTCCACTCATAGATTTCAATTTTTATTTTCAAAGTTTTCAGGATGGATATTTCCGACAAGTGGAAATGCAACGAATACAAGAATTCAAAACAGGAGACAATGTTTGCGCCTATCTTGATTTTAGAGGCAACATTATGGTTTACGATGGCAAAACAAAGGTCAATGTTGCCAATATTGATACGGAATACTCTGTTTCGGATAATTTGATGATTTGGAAAATCGCGGGAACACTCAACATGTGGGATGCGGGAAACTTGCAAACACTAACATATCAAGCCGGCCAGTACAAGTTAATGGATAGCTTGATTGTCTTTCAAGATTTACGATTCAATACCCTTAATGTTTATTACAAAGGTGAAATTCATGAGTTGTATCAATGGACAGGAGATCCATCATTTCCTGATTTTGTTGGAGAAAATATTATCGCATTTAGGGACAATGGAAATTACAATAAGATTTTCTGGCATGGAGAAATTTTTGATTTAGACGTTTGGCACAATCCATTTGTTTATTCGGGAGGAACTGACATGATAGCCTTTAACGATCCTATAAATGGGACTTTTGCAGTTTTTGAAAATGGCGAGTTTTTGGACGTTGAAATGTTTCACATGGATTCATACCGCGTTGGACTTGGATTTGTAGTCTACGAAAATTTGAACGGTGAATTAATTATCTATAAAGATGGCGAAACGACAGAACTTACGAATTTTGGAGCTAATTATTGGGACGTTAGAGACGATGTCGTACTCTGGGAAGAGAATTCATTTATGTACACATTTTACAATGGTCAAAAATTTGAAGTTGCTCGATATACGCCCGAGGACTACAAAATTAAGAACGGAGTTATTGCTTATCGAAATATTATGGGAGGAGTGAATGTTTTTGTGAATGGAAAAAATCACGAAATCACCAACCAGATGGAATCTGAATATACCATTCATGGGAACTCAGTACTTGTGGAGCTGTTCAATTCGTCATTTATTTTATTTCAGAACGGAAAACAATACACGCATTGATTTCAAAATAAAGCCCACCAAACAATCAATGTTTGACGGGCTCAATTTGCAGCTTAACTATTGGGTCTATTCACCATTGTACTCATAAGTGCATCTGACTGTTTTTCCATTTTCTGAAGAATTCCAGTTCCCTTTATTACTAATGCGACTGTTTGCATCTTGCGATCCTCCAATAAGTTCAAACTTGTTTTCCACATCGTCACAGGTTGGTTTTTTGTAAGATTGATAAGTACAAACAAAAACAACCTTTGATTCTCTTGGAGCTATAACGATTTCCTCTTTATAGCCTTCATATTTTGTCTTTACAATGATAGTCTCATCCGAATTGTTCACAACAACTTTCTCATAAGTGTAGTTTTTACCGCATGAAACAACCAATACAGCAAGTACAATTCCAAGAGTTATTTTAATTAAATTTTTCATGATTTATTTTATTAACGTGTATATTACTTGTTCTCCAGTTTCATTAAATTCCATTCTCAACGTATTATCTGAAACTTCGACTGCAAACTCGGCGTCGTCCATTAGAATTCGTTCTCCTTTTTTAAGGACTTGAAAAGGAAAAGTTGAAGTCTCAGTAGTACTGGAACCGTTAAGGGTGTAGGTAATGTCAGTTGTCACCGAACAATTTCCTTTTTTATTATCTGACATTGAGCATTCTCCAAAAATGAAGGTTCCTTCAACTGTTCCTGGGTATGCGGCACCATTTATTACAACACTCTCTATGTTCCATGTTCCTTCAACATCTTTTCGAACTTTTGACTTTTTACAGGAAACAACAAGTAGGCTGATCATTAGGGCGCCTAAACATACTGTTAGAAATCTTGATTTAACTTTTAATCTTTTCATTTATAATTGTTTTTATGATTAGACAAACTAACGCCATCCAAGTATTCTTCGTTGTAAAAAGTACGGGACAAGTGAGGGACAATGTTGTTTGTGAATAGCTTTGAACTGGGACAGTCTATATATTTGAAAAAAAGAGAAGTATGATTAAAATGTTTTTTTGCACACTGATAGCGTTACTTTCATTCAATGTTATTGCTGGAGAAACTGATGGGACATTCTTTAGATCACTAACTGAACAAAAGTTCAATCCAGAAAAAGAAGGGTTTGAAAAATTGCGTCTGAAGTATAAAAATGATAAGGAAAAAGTCGCTCTGATTAATAGAGGAGAGAAGATCGCTTGGTCTAAATATGAAAGTTTAGAGGAATTGAATCCAAGAGGTTTTGATACCGAAGAATTACTGACATATAAAATTCAAGAAGCGCGGTTGAGTTTTTTGAATTCAAAAAAAATTGAAGGGCTTAAAAAATTGGATGAAACGGAGGAATTAATTAATAATAAGTTCCAAGCTGCGACTGTGGCTTCATTGAGAGGCTCTCTATATGCTCAATTAGGTAAATATTCGGCTGCAATTAAGCACCTTACAATTGCAGCGCATGAGTATGAGGGTTCCAATTCTAGAATAGGGATGCTAATTGTAGAATACACGCTCGGGGTGGTCAACTATGAATTCAGAAAACTTGATGCTCATGAAAAAGGGCTAATCCGAATAAAAAAAGAATTTGAGAAGGAATTGGAACAATACCCTTTAATAAGAGCGAAAGTTCGAATTTTTGAGGGTACTAGATATTATATAGAACAAGAATTTGAGGCTGCATATACTAGTGTTGAGAAAGCCATTGACATTTATATCGAATACCAAGATTCTGCAAATTGTAGTTCATCTTATATGAACCTTGCATTTACTCAGGCATTTACAGGGAAAATGGAAGATTGCTTTAATAACTTAAAGAGGGCGTTTGATTATTCTCAAAAAGAAGCCAGTAAACGAGATGAAATCCAAATGACAATTGGAGTTTATTCATTACTACATATTGATCCGAATTACACTCAGAAAATATTAGAGTTATGCGGCTATGCTAATCAAGAAATGATGGAATCCTTCATTGAAAAGGAGGTCTCGATATGGGGGAATCATGAAATGAAATTACATTTTTTAACTGCAAAAAGTGTAGCATACGAGAGTTTAGGGGATGATAAAAAGAAATATGAGGCAGTTGAAGCTGAAAGGAATTTTCTACATGAGATCCGCTCTATGGACTCTTCAGGGATCGAATTATCTAAGTATCAACTGGAAAACCAACGCATCGAATTAGATCGATTGAAACTGAAAAAGGAGAATGCAGAGAAATCAAATCGATTGCTCAAAAATAAAATCGAAAAGAAAGCTCGAGAAGAGCGTATTTTAATCATTGTGTTCTCTCTACTTGTGGTATCGTTTCTTGTGTCAATATTAGTTATTCGAAAGTACCGTAATTTGAAGCTCCAAAGAATGCTTGAAGAGGCGGAAAAGAAGCGTGTTAAAAAGCGATTGGAGGATAAGGAGCGGCAGTTAGATGTGCTGAAGCAACAAATTAAGAAGAAAACTTTTGAAATCAGCAAATTGACAGAAGAGAATTCTGTTGATGACGAAGAGTTTAAATCTATCTCAGGTGAGTTAAATAGAATGAAAATCTTGACAGATAATGATTGGTCACGATTTCAAGATTTATTTTTCACGCTATATCCGCAACTTCCAAATGTTTTGAATGATTTCAATTTTGAATTAACGGAAGGTGAATTAAGGATGTTAATGCTCTTACGCTTGGAATTAAGCAAGCAAGAGATCGCTGATATTGTTGGTGTTGGTAACGAAGGAGTTCGAAAAGCTATTTATCGTCTGCGTAAGAAAGTAGATCCTCTTATTCTTGAAGATTTATTGGTTCAATTCTAGAAAAATTATTGTAGATAACTTTTTAAAAAATCAATCTGTTCAACCGAAATCTCTGCTTATCTTTGGTCTTCAATTTTAAACAATACTCGCGATGAATAATTGGTTCACTGTAAAAGTAAAATATACAAAACAACTTGATAATGGCGCTCTTAAGAGAGTTTCTGAACCATATCTTTTAGCTGCAATGACGTTCACGGACGCTGAAGCTCGAATTTATGAAGAACTTGGTCAAATTATCAGAGGTGAGTTTAATGTTGTTGGTATTTCAAGAACTGAAGTTCATGACATTTTTGCTTATGATGATGCTGACGTATTTTACAAAGTGAAAATCAAATACGAAAGTGCAGATGCAGATTCCGAAAAAGCGAAAAAAGTATCTCAAAACTTCTTAGTATCAGCAAATTCGGTAAAAGAAGCTTACGAAAGAATAAAGGAAAGTCTTTCAACTCTTTTGGTTGATTTCGAAATCCCATCGATTATCGTTTCTCCAATTGTTGAAATTTTCCCTTACGCTGAGGAATTAGATAAGGAAATCAGCAGAACTCCTATTGAGAAAGTAGAGGTTGAAGAAGAAGTAGAATCGGAAGAGGAAGATGATTCTTCTAACGGTGGAGGTGTATTCTCTGCAGCTGGTTCTGATGTTGATGATGAAGACGAGGAAGAAGATTCGCAAGAATCTGATAAATATGATGACGACGAGGACGAAAGTGAGATCGAAGATTCAACTGACGAGGATTAATAAACAATCCAATTGGAAATCAACAAGTGGCTTCTAATTCAGTCTTAATTAACTTTAATCATGAAAGAGATACTTGATTCTTTTAGATTGGGACACCATGAATTTAATGGTGGAAAAGACGGGTTTGAATTTAACGGATTGGATCCATTTCAATTGTTCGAATTGTGGACAAGTGAAGCCGTCGAAACTAAAGAAGTTGAACCGAACGCATTTGTTTTGTCGACTGTAAACACAGACGGACAAGCTAGTTCAAGAATTGTTTATTTAAAAGACATTATTAAAAACCAACTTGTTCTTTATACAAATTACTCGAGTAAAAAGGGAATTGACATTGCTGGGAACTCGAAAGTTTCAATGTTGTTTTTCTGGGCAAATAGCTCAAGACAAATTCGAATAGAAGGAACGTGTACGAAAGTTGATGCAAGTATTAGCGATGCTTACTTCGCTTCACGACCTAGAGGAAGCCAAATTGGGGCTTGGGCTTCGAATCAAAGTGATGCACTTCTAGATCGATCTGAGTTAGAAAATAAAGTTAAGAAATACGAAATTGAATTCCCAAATGAAGTTCCAAGACCGGAACATTGGGGAGGGTATGGAATTGCACCAACTCGCTTTGAGTTTTGGCAGGGCCGACCTTCTAGATTGCACGATAGAATTGAATTTGAGAAAAAGAGCGACACTTGGTCAATTCGTCGTTTGAATCCATAATTATGTTTGAAATAGATCCTATAATATTTACTTTGTCCAACGGGGTGAAGGTTGTTTACCAACACCGTGAAGCTTTTGTTGCACACATGGGAGTCATGATTCATGGCGGCTCTCGTTTTGAGAAACCGAATGAGCAGGGATTGGCCCACTTTATTGAGCATTGTATATTTAAGGGAACAACAAAACGGAAGGCACTCGATATTTTTACGGATCTTGATTCTGTTGGCGGAGAGCTTAATGCTTACACCAATAAGGAAGAGATTTGCGTTCATGCATCGTTTAGAAAGTTGCACTTTGGAATTGCTTCTGAATTGTTGGGTGATATCGTTCAAAATGCGACGTTTCCAGAAGACGAATTGGAAAAGGAAAAGGAAGTTGTACTGGATGAAATAATATCCTACATGGACAGTCCTGCTGAACGAATCTATGATGAATTCGAAGCGCATATTTTCAAAGGAAATTCTCTAGGTTATAATACTTTGGGCACGGACGAATCCGTTAGTGGATTTACACGAAATGATCTTTTGAACTATGTTGATCGCTATTTCAAACCTGGAAATATGGTGATCTCATTCGTTGGAAGTATTCCAATTGATGAACTTAAATCCGTTTTGGAAAACGATTTTGGACAAATGAAACCTGGAGCTGTTGAATTGATCAACGAAGAGTTGCCGAATTTTGAGCCTTTTAAATTGCTTGAAAAGAAATCCAATTTTCAGACGCATACAGTAATAGGAGGGAGGGCGCCTTCATACCACGATCCGAAAAGAAAATCTATGACTTTGTTGACGAACGTTTTGGGTGGTCCAGCATTGAATTCGAGATTGAACCTTTCCATTCGCGAAAAATACGGTTATGCATACAATGTTGAAGCAAACCTTACTTCCTACGAAGATGTTGGTTTCTGGAGCATTTATATGGGAACGGATAAAAAGTACCTCAAAAAAGCTGTTGCTCTAATTTACGAAGAGCTTGAAATGATTCGCGAAAAGAACTTAACAAGCGATGAACTTGTAAATGCGAAAGAACAGTTGAAAGGTCACATTGCCTTATCTCTCGACAGTAACATGGAATTGATGTTCAGCCTAGGGAAGAGCATTATGATTCACAACAAAATTGATTCTGTACAAGAGATTTACCGTCAAATAGACGAAATCAATTTACCTGAAATTCAAGCCAGTTCGGAAGCGTTTTTCAATCGAGATCAAATGTCAGAACTAATTTACAAGTTCTAGTACGTTTCTTTGAAGATTTCTTTACGCGTCATTTTCTTCGACTCATCAAAGGAATACGTGATTCGCTTAACGATTTTACCATCTTCTTTTTCATGGTCGATAAGGTTCTTCGTATATCCAGCGCGTAACCTTCTTGAAATCAATCCACCTAAAACCAAAAGAAGGACAGCCATTCCAATGTATATATAGTGCATCGTTTCTGTTCCGAAATCATACGCGAAAAATCCTCGAATCACAGCGATCATTGATAATAAAGAGGCGCCACTATAAGAAGTTGCTTTGCCACTCATCGCAGCGTGAATTCCAAAAAATGGAACGATAATAATTACGATACCAGCAAAAATTAAAGTTGATAGTGTACCATCGGCGAGTTGATCGAATTGAAATAAAGTCGTAATTCTCAACACAGCCATTGCAACAACTAAAAGAATAAATGCCATCCAAAATGGTTTGAGGCTCTCATTTTTCGCTTTTGAAGGAACCATAGAGATAGCTCTGGCAGCAGTTTCTGGTCCTAGTTGGCTTTCTTTAACATGTTGGTCATAAACCTCTTGGTGTGTTTTACCTTCTTTAAAAATAAGCTTATAGGCTTTTTTATAAAATGCTCTTTCTGTCATTGTAGTTCAGTTAGGTTCTCGAAATTCTCAATAAATATACCAATCCAATTTAATATGGAGATTCAATTGTACTTGGTAATACAATTTGATTTTTTTCCTAAATTAACTCTAAAATTGAATCTATGGCAGTAAAGGAAGAGTATTTGGAATTTGTTAAAGAGCAATTGCAGTTAATTGGAGATTTCGATACAAAAAAAATGTTTGGAGGCATTGGTTTTTTTATGGACGGAATTATGTTTGCAATGATTGCGAAAGGAATTTTTCGATTTCGCGTAGATCAAGCCAATCAACTGGATTATGAAGCAAGAGGTATGGAGCCTTACCGAACGAAACCCAACACAAAAGGAATGCCTTATTGGGAAGTTCCAGTTGATGTTTTAGAAAACAGAGATGAATTAAAGATTTGGGCAGAAAAGGCTATTGAAGTTGCTGTTCGAAACAAGAAATAAATGATAGATGTGAACGAGGGGAGAAAGAACATGTATTTAATGCAAGGGATGTTTGTTTTTTGTATAGGCACTATTTTAGTAGTAATAGGATTTTCAAATATGATTGTACTGTCTTTTTTTGGCGCTCTAATAGTGGCTCTTGCTGTATTATTGTTTGCGGCCTCTAATGGACTCCAAATTGACACTGAATTAAATCGTTATCGGCAATATGACAATATCGGTGGTTATTATAACGGAGGCTGGACAAATTTTGGAGTGGTCGAAAGCGCACAACTTGTCTTAACTTCAGAGAATATGTACCGAGCTGGAATGGCTACCCAATCAATCGGAAGTTCTATGTCATCATCCATAATAAAAACGTACGATGTTCAGTTCATTCTTAAAAATTCTAAAGTGATAACAATCTTCGAATTTGATGAGTACAAGCATGCAAAACAGGTATTGAAAAAGATTAAAGAAGAAATGGAAGTACCTGTTTCTAATATAATAGCTGAAAAAATGGTTGCAAATAAGCGATCTCGTCGATAATAAAGAGATTGTTTTTCAATATTATGGACAATTCGATATCATTTTTAATCAATTTTATCATTAAAACTATCTTTTTTCAATTTTACCCCCTAAAATTTAGGGGGTGTTCATAAGATTTTATAAAAAATTGGAAGACTTGCTTTGATTTTGATTTATATTTGTCAAAAAAAAGGAATCGAATGGCAAATCAACGAATGCAAGCGTACTACGATGTTCTTCATAGAACACCGAATCCTGATAAATATGATGGGAAAGTTTCCGAATTATTTGGGGAAAATGTTTTCCACATGGAGGCTATGCAGGAATACCTTCCAAGTGAGGCTTATAAATCGATGAAGCAATCGATCCAAGACGGTACTCAATTGGATCGTAAAATGGCAGATCAAGTTGCATCAGCAATGAAAGATTGGTCTTTGACGAAAGGAGCAACACATTACACGCACTGGTTTCAGCCTTTAACAGGAGCAACTGCTGAGAAGCACGATGCATTCTTTAAGCCAGTTGGACCGGGGAAAGCAATTGAAAGATTTGACGGAGACTTATTGGTTCAACAAGAACCGGATGCTTCTTCTTTTCCAAATGGTGGAATCAGAAATACATTCGAAGCGAGAGGTTATACCGCTTGGGATCCTTCATCACCAGCCTTTGTAATTGATAAAACCTTGTGTATTCCAACAATTTTCATCGCCTATACTGGTGAAGCATTGGATTACAAAATGCCTTTGTTAAAAGCATTGCATGCTGTAAACGAAGCAACTGTTGACGTTTGTCAATACTTCGATAAAAACGTAAAAAAATCAATTGCCACTTTAGGGTGGGAACAAGAATATTTCCTAGTTGATAAAGCACTTTTCAATGCACGTCCTGATTTAATGATGACGGGTAGAGCAGTGTTCGGACATGCGTCAGCAAAAGGACAACAATTAGATGATCACTATTTCGGATCAATTACGGCTCGAGTTACAGCGTTTATGCGTGAGTTCGAAAACGAAGCGATTCGATTGGGAATTCCAGTTACAACAAGACACAATGAAGTTGCACCGAATCAATTCGAGTGTGCTCCAATTTTCGAAGAATGTAACTTGGCAAATGACCACAACCTATTGTTGATGGACATCTTGGAGAAAGTGGCGCGTCGTCACAACTTCCGTGTTTTATTGCACGAGAAACCATTCGCAGGAGTTAATGGTTCTGGAAAGCACAACAACTGGTCATTGAGTACGGATACTGGGGTTAACCTCTTGGCGCCTGGAAAGAACCCAAAAAGCAACTTACAATTCTTAACATTCTTCGTGAATACAATTAAAGCAATTCACGACAATGCAGATTTATTAAGAGCAGCAATCGCGGGAGCAGGAAATGATCATCGTTTAGGAGCAAACGAAGCGCCACCGGCAATTATCTCTGCATTCATTGGTTCTCAATTGACGGAGCTTTTGGATAATATTGAACAGAATGTGAAAGCTGGTAAAATGACTCCAGAAGCGAAGACTGAGTTGAAATTAGACATTGGTAAAATTCCACAGATTCTTTTAGACAATACAGATCGAAATAGAACTTCTCCGTTTGCTTTTACGGGTAACAAGTTTGAGTTCAGAGCGGTAGGTTCTTCGGCGAACTGTTCTTCAGCAATGATTGTTTTGAATACAATTGTAGCGAAGCAGTTGAAAGATTTCAAAATAAACGTAGATGCTAGAATTAAATCTGGTGATGCAAAAGATGAAGGGATTTTAAAAGAGCTTCAAAAATTAATCAAGGAATCTAAGAAAATTCGTTTCGAAGGAAATGGATACGGCGAAGAATGGGTTAAAGAAGCGGAGAAAAGAGGATTGTCTAATTTGAAAGATACACCGCGTGCACTTCAAGTTTGGAGCGATAAAAACGTCGTTAAATTATTCGAAGAAATGAACGTATTGACAGCTCGCGAGTTGGAAGCACGTCAGGAGATTGAATTTGAAAACTACATAATGAAAATTCAAATCGAAGCGAGAGTTATTCGTGAAATGGTTCAGAATTTCATTGTTCCAGCTGCTGTTGAGTATCAAAACAAGTTGATCACGAACGTTAAAGGATTGTCAGATGTTCTTGGTGAGAAAGCGGGTAAAGCTGCTTCAAAAAGCCAATTGGATATCATTTCTATGATTTCTGATCATCTGAATAACATCACAGAGATGAGCAATAATATGCTTGCGGCTAGAAAGAAAGCGAATGGAATTGACGGTATGGAAGACAAATCAATTGCATACTGCGATACTGTGAAAGTTCACTTTGATCAAATTAGATACCACGTTGATAAGTTAGAATTGCTTATCGATGACGAGGAATGGAGATTGCCAAAATTTAGAGAGATGTTGTTTACACGTTAATCTGCATTGACTTGTCTCACCCTAAAATATCTTGACAAGTTGATAATAAATATTTAATCAAAACCTGTGGAGTTCGCTTCACAGGTTTTCTTGTATTAATACTTCATTGTTTGCATTGGTCAGCCAGGCAGCCTTTTGCAAGAATGAATCATAAG
The DNA here is from genome assembly GCA_034111925.1 of Crocinitomicaceae bacterium. Classification (GTDB taxonomy): domain Bacteria; phylum Bacteroidota; class Bacteroidia; order Flavobacteriales_D; family Crocinitomicaceae; genus UBA4466. Next base: position 21,638 of record JAWUWJ010000161.1, on the reverse strand, counting down.
AATTGTACAATCAAGTCTTTGATAAATTAAAAAAGCCTCTCTCGGTAAAACTGAGAGAGGCTTTTTGTTAAGATTGAATTCTTCTAATCAATTTTGCTCCATGGAGTTATAATAATTGAAGGATCATTAAATAATTTTGATTTCAATGATTTCAATGCCTCAAATTCTATTTGACGACCATCAAAGTAACCTGCGTTCACACCAGAGTAATAATTTCGATTGGGAACACGCTTAATTTTTTTCTTTTGAAATTTCATCTTCCCTTTTATGTCTGCTGTAGGAGAGCACAGGTGAACAACATACTCAGTGGTTGCAGAAGCATCCTGCTTTTGAATGGTTTCGTATACCTTATCAGATTTGGACTGTCCAATTTCTTTTTGGCGTTGACTGTTGTTTACACCAAAAATTTGAGCCCTAGTAATATAATTACTACCATCTAAAAAAGACGGACTGTTTGGAATTTCTGTATAACTGCCAAAGTTATTGTCGAACCAAGAATGTCTACCTTTTCTGAATTCTTTATACTCAAGTTCATTTTCGCGTGAAAGATTATTCTTCAAGCGAAGGCCAACTTGATTGTAGTAAATTATCTCTTTAGATTTAGGAAGCATAACCGGCGATCGAACAGGTATTTTATTTTGCTGACCAACTTCAAGCACAGCTTCAAAATAGTCTTCGAAAAAAGTCAAAGTATCGTGATGACTGCTCAAGTGTGCAATGTCTATTTGAGCCTTGTCCATTCTATCAAGTTGCGCCATAATTTCGCCCTTAACAATAGCTTTTAACGCTTTTTTGCCTTCTAAAGTTTCAGGTCGTTTAAGCTGAGTATACTTGCGGAATGTTCCTTTTTTTGTAAGAAAATCTGACCTTTTAGCAGCTCGAGATACAGGTTTTCCAGAAGTTATGGATAAGTGACAGCCAATATCAATTCCTTCTACCTTACTATCGTTACAATTGTAATTGCTTTGAACAGCTTTAATAACAGCAAGTCGATTTTCCCAATCTGGACCATTGACAAATGTAGCTATGGAGTTTATCAATCCTTGCTCAGCGGCCATTCGAACCCCAGCATCTACTTCATCGCAAAATCCGTAATCATCCGCGTTAATAATTATTTTAGTCATTTCAGTGAATTTGTTTATTATTAAAATCAAATATCGAAGTAAACATTTTGCCTTTCAAAGACGTAGTGTTTACTTTTAATTTGATGAGTAAACTTATGGATTCTTGTTGATAAAGTCAATAGGCATGAGCACCTCTTTTGGAAGTTATGTGATAAGGGTCTGTTTTACAACTTGTGGTTAAAGATGACAAGAATGGATTTTAGAATTGACGAAGTCGAATTGAAAAGAACCTCAGAATCTACTACTTTCGTCAAATGATTTTAGATTTACAATCCCTATTATGATAGATTTATCTCATGACGAGACAGCCGAAGGCAACAACGAATTTAACCAAGTTCAATGTGTCACTAGTTTTCAAGACCTTATTTCCACGCCTTTTCATGGAGAGATTAATGCAAGTTGCTGGACGCGTGAATTAATAGGTGATTTTTCTGAGATTGTTAAACAGTTAGAACTAAATGGAAACATAGCGGAAATTGGTCCAGAGGAACTTCTTCAACTTCAGTTGAGTGAACAAGGGCAACTTGCTCGAGAAATTCTATTCAATGACTTGAAAGTCTTGAAAGCCCATGGTGCATCTCCAGTTCTTAATCTGATCAAATGCTATGATCGCGATGATGTCTTCCCGTTTTTTCCAACTGATGTTTATTCTTTTCATGTAGATCGCTCTCCTGTGCCAACCGATACCTTTTTATGCACCTATTACGGCGCGTCGAGTGAGATAGTGCCAAATTCACACGTCATACAAAAAGTGCTTGATCCAGAAATACGCTATGAACTCAAAAAACTATACGGTGGAGGAGAGGAAGGTTTTGAAGCATTTTTAAGTGAATATTTCTTCGATTTACATTATCAGACGAAACCTGAAGCGCACCCTCTCAGTTTGGGGCTCGGCCATTTATGGAAGTTGGCGGTTGATCATCCTGAAAGTCAATCTCTTCCTTGTGTTCATCGTGCGCCAAAGGAAAAAGAAGGAGAAAACAGGTTGTTGTTGATTTGTTGAATAAAAATCAACTAAGTACATCAGAGTTTTAAGTATTTCATAATTTCTCAAAAGACATTGTTTCAATTCGTCGAGAACGAAATTGATAACTCGATATTTTATTTCTCCTGGAATAAAATTCGTCCTGTTTTTGATTCAGTATTATCTAAAATCACGCATTTTTTAGAATTGGTTTAAGTACCCTATTGCTTTGCGTACATGTGCGAAAAATTTTTTGGAATTAAATCCTAGGGTTTCTTGCGATTGATTTTCTGATAATGCCTCAACGTCATGTTTGTAAGCTAGTTATAGCTTGTTTTATTGGTTGCTTTAAGGTGGGGTTTCAGGATTTAACGGAATTTGTGAGGGTTGAGTATTAGTACTCAATCTGCCTATTGATTGTAATTTTTGAGGAATATTGTGGTTATATTGATAGGAGATCAGTTAGTGTTGATAGAATAGTAATCGATCCAATTTCAAAAAACAGTTGAAATCAAATCATTGAACACATTGCAATAGTAATTGTACTTAGTTAAGTGTCTCGAATAAAATATAAAAACTTTATAATATGCATTTTTTCACAGAAGAGTCATTATTAATAGCCCAACCCATAGCAGATGCTTATGGTCCAAAAGATGGCAATGCACAAAACATATTCAATGTTGCTGCAACATGCAATGTTTCTGCCGATGCTAAGGTATTTGCATGTACAGACGCTATGATGATAGTGCTTCCCTATTATGATGTCGATACGAGCATGATAAATACAAATTTGGTTAATATAATTCTCAAACCAATTAAGACTCTTAATCTTAAATATGCTTCGGTTGAATACTTTGTTTATCGTGGAGTCAAGAAAGAAAGTCTAATTATTGGCGGAGCTATAACTCCTAGTGGCACAGCAGGCAAGACTGATTTTATAAAAAAATTCTGGGAAAATTGGCTTGTGTATAAAGCAGACGCGGATCCAACACCTACTATTGATCCAGGGCCAGAAAGCTTTGGGTTTACAACTACTTTACCAGATACAACACTAATAGAAGAAATTTTTAATAGCGCTGAAAGCAATGATTTAGCAATAAAGGACCTGCAAGCAATTAAAGTTTCTGAAGGTCAATGGATCGGTCAATTTTTGTCAACAGAAGAAATTAGATTTGAAATAATTACGGACGCTGATCACCTAGATGTGGATTTAGAATATGTAAAGAAGTCTAAAATAATCATGAATGTTACTGGGTATGCGAACTCTACGCTGGCCGAGTTATTTATTTTAAGAGCTGAGAGAGAAAAAATATTGAATTATATTGACCCTGCTGCATTTTTTGGGAATCATTATGAAACTGGAGTTGGAACGTCCACTTTTGACGGCACAGGAGTCCAAACAATCGTAAATCAACTTCAGAGTGACGTGTATATTGTTGTTCTTCCTTCTTTTTACACAAAAAATAGAGTTTATATTGATATACGCAATGAACGAGGGTATTCATATAACTACGATAGAAATTATAATAATGGAAGTGGACTTAATATGCAATTTGCTTATGGTTCGCCTTATGAGGAAGAGTTAATATTCACACTCATGGATACTACATATCACAGACAATTGTGGCCATTGTTTTATGTAGAAAACATTTCAGGACATGAAACTTATGAAGAGAATTCACTTCATATTACATTGAGAAGGGATGACAATGTAGAGCCAATCCTTCACCATGGAAATGACATATACAATACTGAAATGTTGAGTGGAGGCCCAGCTTGGACATCAGTAGTGAATTTATTTTCACCTAATATACCAGGAGTTGGACCAGCTGCAAAAAATATTGCATTCTACCATAAGTTACAATATTTTAGAGCAGCAGATGAGGCCACTTCACCGACTACTGTTTTCAAAAACACTTCATATTTAAATGCTGCCTATGGTGGTATGGATATGCCATCATTAGAAGTTCCTACACCTTTTCAACACATTAGAAATACGAAACGTCACTTTGTCAAGGGGAGTAATTTTTCATACATTGGTGAAAGTGGAGTTTATCAAGATGATAATTTGGTTTTATTCTACGTAGACAACACATCGTCGATAGTATCTTCAGGATCAGTATTCCCTAAAATAAATATAGAAAAGACAGAATCCCAGTCCATTGTAGATAGTCCACTTCTAAAAAAGGATACAATCTACAACAAGTGGCAAGTAGACGATGGAACGGGTACAATAGAAATTTTAGAAATTGTTGGCTACAATAAAACTGCGCGTCAAACTACACCAATCGAAGATTTGCTCTTTTTGGGACTGACTAAATCAGAATTAATTACTCTCAACTCCATCGTGGGCGTATCTGATTTACATCAAAAGTATTTTGTGTTTGAGGAAATGCTTGACACTGGAGGTGTTTCATTTAAAGACACTATTACAAATACACCGTATAAGAAGTTTAAGCTAAAAGTTCAAGGATTAGATGATGACGGGAAAGTGCAGGTTGTTGAGACTATAATTCCAGCAGCAGATATATTCGTTTATGGGTCGGCATTAAATATGCTTTGCTCCAAAGATTTTGCAGCCTCTTCCAACGTTGATAAGCTTATACCTGATCCTGGCACCTTCACAGAATTTGATCACTCTAATCGTTTTGATTATGATTCTAATGACCCAATTGTAACTGGTATTTTCCCATTTGGTTTTAAAGAGCTCGATGATTTTGGAGGAGAGGCAGGGGCACATAAAGCAAAATGTTATATGCATGGTGAAATCTTTTATCCAGTTGATTCAGCAAACAGTGACGTTTTGAGCACAAGAAACACTACCTACCCTCTTATTATGTTGAGTCATGCTAATGGCGGTCGGTATACTGACTATAGAGCCTTGGGAGAGCATTTGGCTAAAAATGGATTTGTCACGTGTATTAAGAGCTCACTGAAATATATGGGTTATGACAAATTTGATTTATATGATACGTCAAATTTAGTAGCTTCAAATAATCTCACATATTCCGCAGTTCATCCTGATTACTACTATATTCATGATTGGGATGATATGGATTCAGCATACATTTATAGCGATAATAATTCGACTCAGCTAAATGGGAATTATGCCTATCAAAAATTGACAGTTGTAAAAGGCATATGGAACACTGATACCAACCCCAATCCTAACACATTTACTGTGACATCGGAAGATTTATTGACTTTAGAGAAAGGAGTTGACTTTGATATTTTACTAGACGGTGGCGGGGATATTGAGTCGATCAAATATTTAACAAAGATAGGCGATCAAGGAATGTTTCCTTTGGGTCGTGCAAATTTGCTTTTTGAGCATTTGAAAATAGTAAATAGTAAATTTCCTGGGAAATTAGATAACGGTATTGGTTTAATTGGTCATAGTAGAGGAGGAGAAGCTGTTGTTAAAGCTGCAACAGAGATTGGAGCTTCTTCTGCTCCAGTAAACCTAAAAACTATTAGTGCAATTGCTTCTTTGGCTCCAACGGATATATGGGGACCAACTGCGTTGACACAAAATATTCCATATTTCGTTATGTACGGCTCGATGGATGGTGATTTAACGGGGATGCCTAAATCTGCAGCGCCAAATGAAACAGGCGGGTTCTCCTTATATGACCGTGCCATTAACGTAACAGAGAAATCTATGGCATTTGTCTATGGAGCGACACATAATGGTTTTGTTACTAATAATCATGATTATTTGGACAAACATGTTGGCCATCCTGATTATCCAAACTTTGAAATAAACTTAACAGACTCTGGAATACAACAAAAAGCAACTTTAGGCTATATGAATGCCTTTTTTCGTAAACAAATAAAAGGGGAATCAATTTGGAATCCCATTTTTGAAGGGAATTACATTCCAACTTCAATCCAGTTTGATGATATATTTCAACAGTATAAGCAAATGGCACCTTTGTTACACAAGAAAATTATTGATTTTGAAGGAGGAGGTGGTATTGGAGCAGGCGTAAATGAAGTTTCGATTAGCTCTGGAATTGGAAATCTAACCTCTAGTGATCTTATAGATAATGATGATTTTACACCGCATGATACAAAAGGTTTAAAAGTTAAGTGGAACGCTGCTGATATACTGAGTTTCAGGTTAGCGACAGTTGGGAATGGGATTGATGTTACGAGTTATGATTTCGTAAGTTTCCGAATAGGCCATATGGCTGATATTTCTCCGGACCCTTCGGTTGGAAGTTTTAATAACTCGACGCCTATTCATGCCTATTTGTACAATGATACTGCGAACCCTCTTACGCCAACTCATTATAATACGGAAAACCCAGTAACTGACTTGGCTTATGATGCAGCTGTTCCAGCAATATATTCTGATCTTAAAGAATTAAAAGTAAAACTAATTGATGCTAATGGGATAAACTATCTGATTGCTGCTAATAAGATAATACCGAAACCTCATTTCAGAGAAAATAGAATTCACAATGGTGATAGTATCGATACCTTAGATAGAAAAGGAACACCAACTACTACCGATGATGAAATTTATATTGCAAGCCGAAATCTAACAAAGTCTGCAATGTTAACGGTGCGAATTTCTCTTGATGAATTCTCAAATAATGGGGTTGATTTAGCGGACGTAGAAATGTTAGAATTAATCTTTCCTGGAGGAGGCGGACTAGTAGCAATTGACGATGTTGAATTTACAAAATAGATGAAGTACTTAGCTTACATATTAATTATGCTCATTTCCAATGGATTGAGCGCTCAAAAGGAAGTTTCTGACATGAATAGTAATGATGTTACTGAATTAGTGGCAGAGAATCTGCCTTATTGGGTTGGGCAATACGATAATGGTATTGCTAAAATTTCAAAAGGTGGAAAATGGGGGCTGTTAAACACTCAAGGAAATGTGATCTGTTCTATTCAATTTGATGAAATTTTTGATTTTGATGAAAATGGTTTGGCAAAAGTCAGTTCTAACGGGTTGTTTGGTCTAATTGATCAAGGCGGTACCATCCTTCATTCCCCTACTTTCTCTCAATTAAGAAAATTTAATGACGGAGTCGCAATATTTAAAAGTGACAATGATAAGTTTGGAATAGTGAACGGAAAAGGAGAAGTTGTAACTTCCGCTAAATATGATTATCTCAGCGAATTTACTAACGGCAGAGCTTCATTTAGAATTGAGCAATCATTTGGATTTGTAAATACTGATGGAACTTCGAAAACTGTTTTAAAATCATCTTATAATGTCTATCTCGAAAATTTTCAGTGGCACATAGGAAGAAAAGGTCGGAGTACCCAATTACTAAAGTTTGACGAAGAATTGGCGATTAATTTCAAAAGTATAAAAGGAATTATTAAATATGGTTTTATAAATCCTGAATGTAAATTCTTAGTTAAGCCAAAATACGATTGGGTATTGCCATTTAAGTACGGATTAGCACCTGTTATGGTTAATGATAAATGGGGCGCCATTAATTTACGTGGTAAGTCAATTGTACCAATCAAATTTGATTCCATTATCGCAGCGGACAGCTTGTTTATTGTTTGTGAAAATAAAAAGTGGGGCGTCATAAATAAACAAGGGACGGTTAGAATTCCTATCAAGTATGATGCTATTCAACATTTAAAGGGCGAGTTGTTTTCTGCCTTCGACTCAGGATCGAAATTACATTCTAAAAGCTTATATAGTCAGTTTGAAGATCAAGCAAAGGGAGCATGGGGAGTTGTGAATTCAGACCATCAAACGATAGTTCCATTTGATTATGAGAAGATAACAATGCAATACGATTTTGGGAGCGCACAATTTTTAAGCGAGATAGATGGAGGAAGAAGGGCTGTTTCAGAAACTGTAGAAACCTATTTAATGACCTTGTTTAATGTGTCAGGCCCAATCAGCAGTACATTATATATGTATCAAATGGAGGTGTCAAATTTGATTGATTTTGATATTTTAATAGAGAGTACAGACCTTCCTAAATTTGGTGTTCGTCCAATTCATCGAGCGGACTCTAAATTTGTATTTATTGATAGGAATGGGCACCAAATAATCGATGAAGTTTATGATTATGCAGAACCTTTTGCAAACGAAGTCGCAATTGTTGGAATTTTCAATCCAAATCAATTGTCCAAAGAGAAACATTCCTTAAAAGGTTTGATCAACAATAATGGAGAAATTATTGTTCCGTTGCAATATGAGAATTTGATCAATGAGTATTCTAATTTCTATCCGATTCAATATCACGGGAAATGGGGTGTGATCAACAATCAGAATGAGTTTGTAATTGAGCCTAACTATAATGATATAAGATTAATAAAAGGCGGTCTGATAACCCAAATGAATACTGGGTTGAATGGTGAGAATCCATTGTGCGGGTTTATAGATCTTACTGGAAATATGACCGTACCTCCCGTCTATAGTCAAATGCAAGAAGCTTCGAATGGTTTACTGAAAGTGACTCTTAATGAAGAATCCTTTTTCATTAACAAAATAGGCAAGAGAATTAAAATTAAAAATTGAATTATGACAATTTCACATATTATAGCAAATAGAATAGCCACTTATAACTCTTTGGATTATCATTTCATTGAGCTAAGAATTATCTTAAAAAATAGTGTAATTAAACATTACGCAGCTCCATTTGAACTTACCGTGTCCGATGATGTGAATACAATTCATAGTTTTTCTGTAACTCTTTCAGGAAACCAATCTGAAGTTTCAGCTTTTTTCACAACGGATGCATTTTCAGCTTTCACTGATAAAGGTTTGGCTCATCTTTTTTGTGGTAATTTATCCCTATTAATTAGGCATGAGATAGATGTGGTTAATGTCCCTCCTCTTTCAACGATGAACTCTAATGTCCCACATCTTATTGGAGATAATAACTGGTTAAACTCACTTTAAAAAATATAAATTATGCCAATTCAAAAATATTATCCGCCATTGTCGGACCTGATAGACGCGACTGCACTTCCTGGAGATTTTGAAGCTGTAGAGAACTTTCTTAACGAAGGAATAGATTTAATCTTAGGAAAAATCTATTACAAAGATTATTCAGTTCAAATTATGGACTCGGGTAGTTCTAAGTATTATAGTATTGTAATACTTGCAAAAAGTATAAAACTTCCGTTACCTGGAGGAATGCAATTGGTTTTTTTCAAAGGACAAGAAACTGATTTGGCTGAATTCCCGATCATTTTTGATTGGCAATGGCCAGTAATGAAATATATTTCAACCTTTGATCAGCAAGGATTTTCATACGCTCCTGAAGCATTTTTAGATATTCTAATAGAATTATCGGAAATAAAGGATCGTCAAGACTTTTTTAGTCAAATTATAAATGTATTCTTGAGTAATGGTGATGACGCCTATTCAGCGTTTCTTGATGACGTTTCGACTACTATTAATAACTATGACAATGGAATTACTGAAGTTACTGATGAGATTCAGATTATTCAATCGAATTTAGTAATTATTAAAGATGAAATTACGTCTCAACTTAATGCATCAAGTAAATTTTCATTGGTGAGTTTGTTTGAAAATTTCAGTTCTAATACTGTTCTTGAACCAGCTGTTACGGCCATTCAAGACTCCATTGAAACGCTTGAGAAAAAATTCAAAGTTCAGATTAATATTTTTAAAGATGTTGTCACAACTCTACTTGATGCAGTTTCGGATATTGATGAAAAATTCACGAAGCTATTTAACTTGTTCAAATCTTGGATGTCAGACATTGACATTGAAGATATTAAGGCTTTCCTAGTCCCTAAGTTTGCAATTGAACTTACAAGTATAAATATGGCTCTTGAGTTCCCTAGAGCTTGGTTGAGTCCTGTGATTCCAGACCCTTTAAATCCAGGTCAGTTTATTGCAGATCCCACTCTAACTAACTTAGCTGCATTAGAATATACAGCAGGTAGTGTAAAATATTCAACGCAAAAGGGATTTGAATTCAAGCTAGACCCTGGTTTCACTTTTGAAAAAGCAATGATAGGTAAGACAGGTATATTACTTGAGTTCCTTGATATAAAGGTCGATATGAGTGATACTTTTAATATTCCTGAGGCTACAGCAGATGGAAGGCCAGATGATTTTCAAGGAGTTTTCTTTGGTTCTGCAAGTGTTACGCTTCCTGCCAAATGGTTCAAGAATTCGAACAATGTAGACGCCGTAATATTCGGTGAAAATTTATTAATCGGAACAGGAGGATTTTCTGGAACGATTGGTTTAAAAGCAATGGGCGGAACGAACATGTTCTGGTGTGAAATTGGTGAAGACAGTGGTTTCGAATTGGGCTTTAGTAGTTTCGATATTGAATTTAAACAAAACAAAGTCATAGAGTCAAACATCAAGGCTGCAATGAAGATTGAAAAGTTTGTTTATCCTCCAAGTAGTCCGAATGCAGGTCAAATTGTTGAGATTGGTATTGATGGCCATATTAATGATGAGGGGGATTTCAACCTAACCGCATCTGCAGTTCCACCATACCCAATAGAACTTAAGGAGGTATTTATTTACGATATTTCAAGCTTAGAATTGGGAACACAAGATGGCGAATTCTATATTGGTACTTCAGGTACAATTCAATTTCAAGGCTTTTTAAAAGATACTTTAAAGCTTGGCCCAATCGATATTGACAAACTTCGTATTTACAGTGATGGATCAATAGAGTTTGAAGGAGGTACAATTAACTTATTAGAACCAATTGTATTGCCATTGGGTCCAGTAGAAATAACTGTTTCAGCGATTCATTTTGGATCTGTTCAAAGAGAAATTGGTGGAATAATGCGTAAGTTCAATTATTTCGGATTTGACGGAGGAATTAGCGTGGACCCATTGGGAATTGAGATTCGTGGAGACGGTGTCAAATTTTATTACTGTTCAGACAATCTCTCTGATGCGGACCCAATAGCGGTTCCAAAACCAGATTCATACCTGCACATACAGACATTGTACTTGGATTTAACGATTCCATCGTCAACGCCAGCAGTGATCTTCAATGGATGGTTGTCTATTCCAGAACCTGGAGATTCAAAAGAATACGCAGGTGGAATTAAACTACAAATTCCTAAAGCGAAAATTTCTGGAAGTGCATCTATGAAATTGATGCCAAAATATCCAGCATTCATCATTGATGTTGAAGTTGATTTACCAGCACCAATCGCAATCGGCCCCGTAGGAATCTATGGATTCAGAGGATTGATAGGGTATAGGTATGTGGCTGAAAAAGAAGCTGTTGGATTGGTTTCTGGAGTGGACAGTTGGTACGATTATTACAAAACACCAACACGAGGGATTAACGTCAAGAAATTCAATGGGCCAGATAGAACGACACTCGCAGGAACGCCTTTCTCTTTAGGAATCGGTGCCTCGCTAGGAACTTCGTTTGACAATGGAACAATTGTGAATATTCGAGCAATGATGTTATTGTCCATACCATCGCTCTTTATGATAGATGGTAGAGCAGCAATATTGTCAGCTAGGCTCGGATTAGAAGATAGTGGTGAGCCGCCATTCTTCGCATTCATTGCGTTGGGTGATAACTCATTGGAATTTGGAATCGGAGCTGATTTCAAAATGCCAACAAAAACAGGTAAAGTACTGACTTTATATGCTGATATACAAGCAGGGTTCTTCTTCAATGACTCTTCAAAATGGTATGTCAATGTTGGAACCAAAGACAATCAAATAACAGCGCGTATTGTCGAACTAGTTACAATCAAGAGTTTCTTGATGATGTCTGCCAAAGGTATTGAAGCCGGTGCAAGAGGAGAGTTTGACTTCTTAAGAGAGTATGGACCTGGCAAAATTATAAAAGTAGCCGCTTGGGCATACATTGAAGTTGGAGGGAAAATTAGCTTCGAGAAACCACAATTCGGCGCCTACATGGCCGCTGGTGTTGGAGCTGATATTGACATTAAAATTGTGAGTCTCTTCGTTTCATTCGATGTTTTACTTGGAGTTGAAGCTCCAAAACCATTCTTGTTATACGGTGAGTTTAAACTTTGTGTTGCTATTAAAATTGCATGGGTGTTTAGCTTCAAGTTCTGTGGTGAATTATCATTGGAATGGGAGTATGAGAGTAGTGTTGACAGAACCCCAGTGAATCCTTTAATTAACGAAAATAACCCGTTAGTTGATCAAAACATCCCAGGAGTTCCTAGCTTAGTGAAAGGAGTTAATATGCTTTCTAATGAAACGTTTGAACTGCCTTATATAGGAGCAACGCCTCCAGGGTCGCCAACAGTGGAAATGTTGAATACAATCATTCCATTGGACACCTATATTGATATCAAAACCGAAAAAGGATTTATTCCAAGTGCAATTTCAGATATTATTGGAGGTTATAACAACCCACCTGAGAGATACACAGAAATGGTGCCGCCAGAGAAAATCATCAATGGTAAAGAAGTGCGCCAAGTGAAACACCAATATTCAATTGAAAGTTTGAGTGTGAAATCTTGGAATCCAGATAATTCAACATGGGATGATTATAACCCATACGAAGCATTGTATCCATCGGGTATAGGTATAGCTAATCTTAAAATTGGACAATTCCAGAAGTCAGGAAATCAGTACAATACAGTTAGAATCCTTGCAACAACTCCATTCTCTTATACAGAGCAAGGTGAGCCGGGTTGGTTCATTCCAGAGCAAAACGGAATTACCGCAGCTTCACTTTTCTGTGAAACGGATGCCTTGGTTCCTGAATGTGCAAACTTCTTAGAAAAACCGTTCGGAACGAAATATTTCTGTTACAATTCAAACCAATTGTTCTACAGTAATGAAGCTTCATTTTTACTACTGAATAGATCAGGCGAGGACCATGCGACTATAGCATCTCAAACAAATCCGTTTAGTTTCACGCAATCGTTGTCATTCGAGAACCATAATAAATTACAAATCCGTTTGCCAGAACCTTCGGTTGATGTCAAGCTTAAATTGTCATCGAACGCACAAAATGTGAAGATTAAGTATTATGCTTCACTGATTGATGATACAGCGCTTCAAGTTCAATACGGTAATCCAGATATCACTGCAGTAGATCCATTACTTCCGTATGAAGTAATTGTTTCTCAAGCGTCATTGAATGCAGTGGTTGGATATAGTCATCCTGAATGGTTAGCTGTTACAAGAGTTGAAATCGAACCGATTTCAGGTGATCAAGAAGCGATGGATGCTTTACTTGAGCAAATTGCAGACATTGAAAATACCAATGATCAAATTGCTTTAGGCTTAATTCAAGGAAACCCTACTGATGTAAAAAATCTAGAGGGACAATACAATGCATTGCAAGCCATTGGATGCGTTGTTGTTCATGGAGAAGGAACGATACAATGTGCAACTCAACTCCACGAAGTTTGCTGGTTGTCATTGGAAAACTATGAATTCAATTTATTGATTCCATCTCAAGCAGAAATTATTGCAGATGCACAGGCTACAATAGATGGGATTACGCAATTCATCCAACCAATTTGGAGACCCAATACTACGTTTGCTGTTAGCTTCTCATTAAAAGATGTAGTTGACAACGGATTAGGTCTAGGACAGTATTCTTACTCTTATGGTTTCTCAACGGCAGGTCCATTAGGATTCTTTCACAAGCACGAGAAAGCGACTTACGGTGACATCGCGCTTACAGGTGGAGATGTTTTAGAAGATGCGAACGGAATTATTCGTAATTCAAGTGGAGTAATCATTTCCGAAGACTGGGCGAGTGCTCATCCAGAGAAATATCCATTGACGTCGTTGACGCGATATATTGATTACACAAGATCATATCCGAACGCAGACGGGAAATTATTGAGCTCTAAACCATTGTTCTATGATGATGAAACGACTCAGATTGATCTGTTCTATAGTAAAGCGTATGCAACTCACTTTTTCCATAATTGGGAAGCCTACAACGGTGAAGATGCTGTAAACGGTAGAATTAAAGTTGTAATAAAAGATCCAAGAGAAAAACCTGATACATTAAATCCGCCTTATTTGGATTTCGATGAATTGGATCTTGCAGTGAAGCACATCCCGCAAACTGTGGAGACTTGGGAAGATGAACTGACTCCATTGATTCCTTTTGTCTTTGATCAATATGCGAACTTGATTGCTGCAAACCTTTGTACGCCGCTTGGAGGAATACCAATTATTCCACCATCGCAATCCTTAGAAGTGAAGTTGAAGCACTTAAAGCCATTGAAATTATATACAGCAATTGTAAATAACCTGTTCGACTTGGACTATAATGGAACTTTTGATGAGGTTTCTGAGACAGCAGTAGTGCACAAGTTCACATTCCAAACTTCGCGCTTTGCAAGTTTCGAAGAGCAAGTAAATAGCTACAAGCTGGAAGATCCAAATGATGCTAGTATTAATGCAGAAGCAGTCTTTAATGTTGACAAAGCTTTAACAGCAGGAGAAGTTGCCGCAGCTTGGGACACGATGAATGATCTTGCGAATCTAGCTGGAGATAGTATTGAAGTAAACTATCAACACAAATTCGATAGAATTATCGAAGGGATCTGGGGATTCACACCAATGAATGAAGCAGTAACGACTGAATTCAATGTGATTAGAAATACGAGTGATTCTGATAAAATTGTAGCAGTAGTAATTCGAAATCCTGAACCGTTCAATAATCCTAGAATTCCATTGGATATTATTGAAGACACAATTGAAGTGTTACTGCCAGGAGGAACACCTGATACTGATTATAAGGTGTTGTTCTCCAAGGATTATTCGCAAGCAATTGTGATGCATAGTACCCTTGAGTTAATAAGTGATTTAGACTTGAGATTCAAGTATAAAATTTGGGATGGAAACGATTACAAAGTACCAGGTCTTCCAGATTATACGACGGACACGATAGGTACAATAATTATCGATGATTTAAACATCACAAACATTTAATTAAGAACTCTTTTAATAAGAAAAATATGTTATTCACAAATAAATATAATTCACCCTCTGTCGATCTAATAAACTCGGCAGAATTTATAGAAGGAAGTACGGCTTTCGTCTACACACTAGGTGTAGCAGAGCAACTTCCCGCTGTAATAAAGTCAGATGACAATGGAAACATTGTTTGGCAGAAAAAAATCAGTCATTCTTATAACGAGCCTTTGGTTCTTAAGAATATTGTTCAAATGGGCAGCCAGTCCACGACGGAGTATATGATTAGCGCTGATCAAGGATCTCTACATGTCTTAATTTCAATTGATTCTAGTGGAGTTTTGCAATGGATTGAAGATTTTCCAACGAGCAATTCGGATATGAGTTCTTGGCTTTTACCAACATCCACTGGAGCGAACAGTTACTTTGTTTTTAACGATAAGGGCAATGTTCCTTTCCCAGTAGTGATGAAAATGAATCCAAACGGATCTGTAGCGAGTCAAGTTCAATTGTCAACTACAGCTCCTAACAGTAAAGGATTCCAAATCGTTGCTGCAAAACCCGACAATGGACACATGGTTCTCGCGGGAGAATTATTGCAAGGAAGATCAGCGAATGGAATTATTGTTCGCCTTGGATCAAAACTTAAAGTTCTGGATGCAAAAAGCTTTCAATCGCATGCTCTTAATATTCATGATGTTGCTGTGAATGGAACGGGTGATTACACATTTACATCTTACAGCGGTGTTGCTACAGAAGTCATTATTTGCCAGTTTGACAGCATAGGTACGAAACCGTATTATAAGTTTCCAAGTTCTGCAAGTAAAAAATCGTTCCTCACAAAAACGAGTACGAAACTATTCATGGCATTGAATACTACTAGTGATGGCGAAATTTATCGCTTTGACAGTGCCTTGGCTATGGATTGGAAAAAACAGTTTGATTACGGCACAAATCGATTTGGAGCGCAAACGATGCAGTATTTTACAACAACTGATGAAGTTACGATTACATCACAAGAAGACAATGTTTTACTGCATGTTGATACCGATTTAACTTCTTGTATTACAAAAACTTTATCCTTAGGTGAATTAAGTTCTGAATCAATTGAAGTTATTGATGTTGATGTTACAAAAGACCCTACTGAAATTCAAGGAACATCAAGAATTGCGACGCTTATTGCACTTACTAGTACTCGAGTAGATGTGTGTGATGAATGTGATAAGGATGCCGCACTTTGCACCTTGCACGATTCAATGATTGCAAAATACCGCAATTGCTTTTCAGTCTTATTGTCACCACAACATAACTTTGGGCCAATTGCATCTTGTGCTATCACAATTTTAGCAGATTTCACGGCATTTAATACCGCAAATCTATCTTACGGTTTGGCAACTTTATTTGCAGCAGAAATTGCGAAAATCAATGCTTTTATTTCAACACCAAATGAGGCGAATTACCTTTTAGCAGACGATGCTTTCCATTTAATATTGGATTATTTAGTTGAATATGGAAACTGCGAATGCGGAGCAAATGATGAATTGATTATTTCGCAAAATGCAATGTTACAATCTGGACATTTATACTTGCAGTCTGCTGGTTCTGTTGGGGTAGAGAGCACAAAAGGAGTTCACCTAAGATGGTTGCTTAAAGGAGGACTGTCTAAGCATTTACCAAAAGCCGATTATGCAATTCCAAACAGTAATTTTAATCGAAACGATGACTTCGTTAGAATTTACCGTGCGCCTTATTCTAGTCTTGTAACATCGTTGAATTTGGCTACGGCTCCAAATATTAATGATGATGCGAATGCGGAATGGCAGTATGTTGTTGGAACAGATGTTTTCTATGTTCGATTCATTAATACTACGCAATATGCGGGAGTTCGAACTACAATTAATCCTGCTACAGACCCAACAGGGTTTATGTCAGCGTATGGGAATAATATAATTGAAGTTGAGAATGAAAATGAACTAAGTTTCGCAGCAACGATGCATTTTACTCCTGCTGGTTCTGGTTCGGTCGAGTTAGAGTTACTTTCCGTAGAGGAAAATGACATTACATCACCGAAAAGAGTCTCATTGAGAAAATCATTTACAACGTCTAGTTTATCGGGTGTTCGACAAACGAGTGAAAATATTCGTTCGGCTAGATTTAAGCCAAATGGTACGGCTCTAACAAGAATTGATTTTGAATTCTATTCTACATTTATCAATTATGCAACAGCGCAAGGACTATGGCAATACTATGGTAAACATGCTTTAACGAAAAATACAACTTTAGCATTTAACCGTTTAGAGCCAGAAACAGGTATCGTTCAAGATTCGTGGTTGAGATATAACGATGATGCATACGTTAATGTGCAAAATTATAAAACAAAATGGAATGATATTTCAGTGCCAATTGACAATCAAATTATAACAACGATTGATACTTACATCGATTTAAGTAACGATGATACCAATCCAGATGCAACAGAATTGATTTACTTCAATGATCCCGCAGCGCCACCAATACCAGGTTTTAATCCATCGGACAATCAATTTGAACTTTCTAATTTGTATGTGTTGCAATTGGCTTCTATGGATTACCATATTGCACGTATGCTAGGATTGGGCTTACTTGATATCGACCCTGCTTTAGACAACAACGACGAGTACATTTACTTAGCTGAGTATACGAGTTTCGGGGATTTACAAGACGGATTGGGTGCAAGAGAAGTACAACATCTGTATTGTTCTCTTCCAACAGCTGAAACAGACGAAAGATTGCCTGTACCGATTGATTTGAAAGTTCCATCGCCAGGTGTTTCCCAAGGAAAGGGAACTGAAGCGCCAACTTTAATGACAGACGTCGATGGTTATTCGGCTGATGGAAAAGCACGTTTCCTTTCATTATTCCATGAAGAATTAATTAGCGAAGAGGAAAATGCACCATTCTATGATTCAACGGATGAGTTCATTTCATCTGAAGGAACGATGCCCGTTTTTGCTGGAATTGAATACAAATTAACAGCAAACGCAGATTGGGTAAAGCCTGAACTTCCGCACGACAAAACGTATTTCAATGTAGATTCAACTGTTCCGGTAGAGGATAAAAATGAAACAAGGTCGATTGTTCTTCCGGAGCTAGGGTATCCAATCTTCGTGCATAGAGAAAAGCAAAGCGGTTGGCACGACTATAGTTCTTATGGAATCAACTGGTTTAGTAGAGCTACGAGTAGTACGGTTGTTCACAGTATTGAGACAACGATAACGCCAACGAATCATCTTCAACCGCCATCAAATACGAATGCGGTTTTAATTAGAGAAGAGAGCCCATTACTCTTAAGTTCTGCAGATGAACAATTGGAGTTTGCTGCAATTGCGGCAATTCCTATGGCTGATAAAACATACATCAGATTAGGATTCGAATACAATCATGGTCAAGAATTAATCGATTATCATAAAGAAGTTAACGGAGTAGAAAATCCAGGATATTATGAACTTCCTGATAATGAAGAATTGTTTGCTGAGAGTATTGAAACCTTCTTTAGAAGTGAAATCCCGAATTCTGTTTCAGGATTGATTCTTTCTGTTACCGATGACACCAATCCACTTTTGTCGATTGTAACAACGGATGAATTCCTTTTGGTAAGTCAAGGAAGTGGTCCAGATGATATGCTTAAACCTACAATCCTATCTGGAACGGAGGCAAATTATATTGGTGGTGCACTTACAATTGACGGAGTAAGTTATATCATTCATTTGATCGATAATACGGGAACATATCCTGTTTTCACGGTGTTTAAGAACGATGCAAATGGATTCCCAATTGACCTTACTACGTCAATTGCACCGGGAGACTTAACACCACCGGTTGATGGAGAAATGTTTATTCTAATTGAGAATATGTTGACACCAGCATCTTGGAATACACCAAATCCGTTAAGCTTTTTAGTAAATATTGATCAAACTGATGTTTATTCTGAAGAAATCACAATTGTTCTTCCTGACGGGAATACGCAGACCCATAATCAGAAATTTAGAGGGGTATACAAAAGCGCATTCATTGAAGAATTTCTAGAAGACACTAACGGTGATGGTACAGCAGACACTCACCTTGGTATGTACAAACTTAAGTTTACTGGATTTGTGTTGGCACAGCACTCACAAAGTGCAGGTTCAGGACATAGAGTTGAGTTTAGTAAAGGTGTTGTGCGTGTTCACACAACGAACAACATGACGGGCGAAAGAAAAGCAATGCACGTAATGCGAACTGAGAATATTGGATCGACAGACGACTTGATTGTTTACGCAATTGATCCTGGATTTGATGATGATCCAAGTTATGATAAGGTCAATATTGGAACCAATTTAGTGAATTACTATCCTGGATACAGAGCATACTTGTTTGAAGATGCAACATACGGCATTAATGAAGCGAGTACCTTACCCGGAGCAGGAGAAGATATTCACTATTCAATTTTCGGATTTAGAAGTCATGATACTGCCTTAGGATTCTATTCTAAAATATCAGTGCCGACATTGATGTATGCTCAAAAAATGGAACCTGCACTTCAACCGGGAATTCCTGTAGGAAGTAAATATGCAACTCGTCCAGATTTCTTTGGAAAAGCTTCATATACATTTACAAATATTTATCTGCACAAGCCTTATTCTGTGCAATTCAGAAGAGCTAGCGATGTGCAAATATTGACTTCGCTTTGGAGAACAGACGATGGAGGTAATCCACTCATTTGGACTGTGGCAAGAATTAAAACAGAAATTTTCGATAACGGAAATGCTGATTTCTATCAAGAACGCTGGACGAACCTATTGGGATTTGAATACAATTATCTTTCTGATCCAACAAATGATGGTCAGTTTGAACGCTTCCCAGACCCAGCAGGAACATCTCTTCCAATGCCAAACAGTACCTTTCTAATAGATAGTATTAATGCATTTATTACAGGGCACAATGATCACTTTACCTTGACAGTCCCACCAATAACGGCAATTACTGACCTTTATCAGGAGATTATTCCGGTGGGACCAAACAATATTCAATTGCTCGCAGTTCATTTTATAACAGATGTTATTCACAACTGTTTCGTTCCGTTGACTGAAATTCCAGTATTGTATGAGCACATTGAAGATGTGAACTACAAGCCAATTCCGAAGAAACAAGTAACACGAGATGAAAATGGTAACCTATTGAATCCAGCAGATTCTCGATTCGACATGGCTCCAATGATGAAAATTTTAGGACCCGATGGGCCAATAACTGAAGACATGACTCAGTTTACTGATTTTGGAATCGACGGCGCATCAAATGCTAAGTACTTCTATGTTGCTCGTGAAATGAGTTTGCAAATGAAGACTGGAGAATTTAGTCCAATTTTAGGACCTATTAACCTGGTAAATACGGCTCCGCCAAAAGCTCCGGAAATTGTGAAGATTACTCCGGTTTTAGAAAATAGAGAACTTCTTCTTGAGCCTTCAATTAAGATTGAGTTTAATGGATATGCAAGCCATCAGAATATCACGGAAATTAATGTTTACCGCACATCGAATCCACAAGAGGCTCTTTCAATTAGAACGATGACCAAATTGCCTTCGATTGATGCTACGACAATGCAAGGAGATGCAATCTGGAGTGTTGAAGATGATTTTAGTGATTTGGGATATGTTCCTTATGGAGATCCATTGTTCTATTTAATCACTGTGTCAAGAGAGATCAAATACAATGATAAAAATGGAGTTTTGGTTGAAGAAGTGCAGCCTTCTGAAGCTTCCAAATTGACAATTACGAATATTGTAGAGAAGTACAACCCAGAGGCGCCAGTATTGGAATACTACTCAGACCCAATAAGTGTAACAAACAAGTTATTACCTGTTACCTTCAAATGGCCGAAAACGGTTCACAATGGTTCTTATGCATTGCATAAAAAGAATGATAAAGGGAACTGGACGTTGTTGCATGAAATTCAATCCAACGATGATGAAGTAA
Organism: Crocinitomicaceae bacterium; assembly: GCA_034111925.1. Lineage (GTDB taxonomy): Bacteria > Bacteroidota > Bacteroidia > Flavobacteriales_D > Crocinitomicaceae > UBA4466. The sequence goes on along the minus strand of JAWUWJ010000161.1, from coordinate 682 downwards.
CTCTTCAATTGTTAGATACCAATTTTGCTGATGACACTCTGAAAGTAGAAGACGCAGATGGTAATCCAGTGTACCATATCTTTAAAATTGTAGCTACAAACTTTGCCGGAATGGTAAGTAGAAAAGAAAAAATATTGAGTATTTACGATATCAGTACTTGGAACGATATTGCGAATATTTAGTAAGTAGTTTAAATGAAAAACAAGTGCGAATGATTGCTCTGATTAACGGAGCAATCATTTTGTGTATAGATCTATCACAAAAACAAAGTGCTTTCATATCATGTGAAAATGACATTGGAGTTGTTTATTTTAGAATTTAGATTGGGATTTGGTTTGCTGATATTAAAATCACAATCACTTAATTGAATGAATTATGAAAAAGAAAAAGAAAGCCCTCGAAAATGGGCCAAGTAAAAAAGAAAATCAAATATCGGGCAAGGGAAGAACAAATAACCCTCCCAAAGAGAAATCGAAGAAATAGATCTTCTAATTTCACTAATGAGCGGGCTTATGGTCGGCTCATTTTGGTTTAGACTTAACGGATCAGTCCCAAAAGTTGGGGAGGAATTTAAATTAAAAAGATTTTCTTTGTCAAAAAGAGAATTCCATTGGAGGCATATTTAGACTTATTAAAGCTGATTTTACCAGAAATGCTAGTTGAGCATTTTGACTTAGTGAAA
>JAWUWJ010000160.1:0-15685 GCA_034111925.1 Crocinitomicaceae bacterium | reverse complement strand
TAAGTTAGGAGGGGTCGTATTGCAAAATGCAACATCTGCCCCTGCTGTGAATGCGGGTGGTGAAACAACATCTACTTCTACTATGTCAGTAACGCTCCCCCCTGCTCCGCATGTTATAGTTAAAGAAAATTGATACACGTTGCCAGGGATGAGACCGGTAATAGTAGATGTCAAATTCGAAGGAGACGTTATCGTGGTAGCAGGACCGGAAACTTGCGCCCAAAGAATAGAGGCGGGGTTGTAGATACCTGCGGCTACTCCCATCAATGTGCCTGTGGCATCATCACATACAACAATGTCAATACCTGCGTTCACGGTGCAGTTTTGAGCTCGCACCTTCTGGGCGCTAAACAGAATGATAACAAATGTGCCAATTAAGAAGCGTAACGATAGTCTAGTAGTTTGTCCAATATTTAACATAATGTTAGTAGCTTAATGTTTCGAACAAAGGAATGTGCTTTCCTCTCTCAATCCAAAAAACCGGGGTGGACATGTGGGGGACGTCGATATAATTTGTTTATTAACAGTTGGTTACTTGTTTGTTGATATGGACTTATGATCAAAAATATCTTAGGAAATAGTATGATGTAATGCTATAAAGATGCCGCTAGTTTTCTTTTTGCTGATGATGCGTTTCGCGGTGTCGGCGCAAAATAGTTTTTTGAATCACAATCGATTCAATCAGAATTGTATTGATTCGCTTACCATGAAATTGGTTGTGGAAGAAGGTATTTTGTACTATGTTCTTCATTTGATTTTCCCTAATGGATATAAATAACGATGCAAGACCTATTATTTATGGACATGTAAACATGCTTAAATGATGAATAAAGTCTAACTTAATAACAACTAAATAAAATCATGAAAAATTTAATCCTCTATTTGGCCCTTTTTACGACGTTTAATTTATCTGCTCAAACTAAAAAAGTCTTGTTCGAAGAATTTACTGGAACTGGTTGTGGGACGTGTCCTGGAGGACATCAAATCATGGACGGTTTACTCACTGCGTATCCAAATTTAATTGGGATTGGTTTGCATACCTATAACGCTTCTGACGCGATGTTTTTTCCTGAGATCGACCCATTGTACACTTCTTATGCCGCTGGAGCTCCAATGGCTACTGCGGATAGAGTGTATTCAGGAACTGGATTTGTTGCAGATGTTTCGACGAACTGGGAAAGTAATGTGCAAGCGAGACTTGCAGAAAGCCCAAAGGTGTCCATATCATTGGACGTGACTTGGAACAGTTCAACTAGACTGATTAGTACTGAGATTAGCACTGAAATATTCGAAAATTTGCCAACGGGTGATTATAGATTTAACCTTTATGTAGTTGAAGATTCTGTCACTGGCGTTGGCGCTGGGTATGATCAGACAAGTTTTTACAATACATCCGTAGGTTCTCCTTTTTTCGGACTTGGAAACCCAATACCAGATTATGTTCATATGCATGTGGCTAGAGCAATTTTACCAAGCACTTGGGGGCAAAGTGGAATCATCTCTTCAACACCTCTCGTTGGTGAAATATTTTCCACGACAATCGACTATACACTTCCAGTATCTTACGATGAAGAACAGGTTCGACTTGTAGCCTTTGTTTCTAAATATACTACGGATCATTTGGGAGATGAGGTCTACAACGCGGAAGAAGCTACATTGATCGATGCTTCACTTGGGGTTAACAACATTGCATCAGAAAGTGATTTTGAAGTGTATCCGAATCCAGCTAAGAATTTAATCATTGTGGAATCTGAATATAATATAGAGGAGATTCAAATTGTAGACATGTTGGGTAAAGTCTTGTTGGTTGAAAATACCGCTAAGGTTGATGTTTCACATTTACCGAACGGTAGCTACCTATTAATGGGTTATATGAGCAATGGTGTCTTCCGGAAAAAGTTGATTAAACAAGATTAGAATGGTTAAAGCTGAGTTTCCAAGGAAATGAATAGGTGCGCGTTTAATGCCATTGATTTTCTCTTCGCTTGCATTATTGAATGATCAATTTTGTAGAGAAAATGGTGCTTCCTATCGAGTCTTTAGCGCTTAAGAAATACGTGCCTTTGCTTAAATCAGCGATCCAAATTGACTGATTGTCTGAAATTTTTTGCAAAACGCCCATCGCATCATAAATTTCTACAATTGAAAAAATAACACCTTTTAATTCTATAAAATCGGAAGCCGGATTGGGATAAATGATCGCCTTGTTCTGATCGATAGTCACAACACTTGCCGGTGAATGATCGAGCCTGTAAAGAGTTGGAGGTCCGTTGGTGTTTAATTCTGCCGTGAGATAATATTGATTGGCCTCGAAGCAAGTGATGCTTTCTATTTGAATGGATGCGCTTGTTGGTAGGGGGGTTAGATATCGATTAATTGTTCCGCTTGAAAAATCATTTGAAGTAAAACCGCTGATCTCTACTATGAAAGGGTCGGTAAATGTATAGCCAGAAAGTAATATGGTATTTGCCGTATCATTATATGTGCCACCAGTTATTAGTCCATGAACGTCTATACTGTCAACTTTTTGGATTTGATACGTTCCAGGTGTTTTTGGTAAAGCGTAAATATTAGTCCAATTGTCTCCCCAATTTTTAGTGAAAATGAACAGGCTGTCGTTGTAAGATATTATCGATTCTGCGTCAAAATTTGTAGAGAGCGGACTTGGAGTAAAATCTGTTTGATCCAAATAGGAAAAATTGATCGTATCCACTGCGACGGTATCGTTAGAAGTGAATAGGTAATCTGAAATTAGAACGCGGTAAATTTTAAGGTCAGTTCTAGAACCACTATTGTTTCCGAAATCACCGACGTAAATGTAGGTGCTATCATAGCAAATGTCTTCCCAATCAGTGTTTGTAGCGTTTTCCAAGAATACAGAACGGGTTACAGTTCCAGAAAGACTATCCAGTTCATGGAGAGCAGGTGCTCCTCCAGAATCATTATGTGTAATAAGCTTTCCGTTGAAATAAATTAGGCCCGAGGTTTCCTTGAGAGTATCGTGAAGATTTGTAACATGCGTTAATTGTTGTCCAAAACCAAGTAATGGTAAAAGAGTCACAACCAATAAGATGAATCTTAATTTCATAGTTAAACTTCGCTCTGCAAATGTATGCTAACTAGTTTAATCGAGCAATTTTAGTCGTAGTATTCAAATACGTTTTCTTGAACCAAAGTGAACGATTGATCATTTTTGAAATAGGTATGCGTCTGATTCCCATGTTGATCGTATTTGTAGAGCATGGTGTATTCCTCGTTATCGTAATTATCCACCACGAAGGTTTCGATCAATTGATCCTTTTCATTGTAGGTGTGCTTGTCAATTTTATACGCTTCGAAACTAATATTATATAAATTGTATTGCGTTAGGTTTCCTCGGTCGTCATGGGTTTCATAGTCACAGATTTCTCCATCTTCTGTTTTTTGTGTTTTGGTTAAGACAGTACCATTGGGATGAAATTGATATTCGAAACTGAAATGACGTTTCTTCTTATTCTTCGCATATAAGTTAATATAGTGCTGCACAGAATCTCTTCCGTCTTCATAATAATATTTGGTAGAAGTTAGTTTTGATTCACTATTTTCATCGCCCTTTGAATACCTGTAATTTTTTTTCGAAAGCAGTTTTTTAGAAGGATAGTGGGTGAATAATATTACATATCCACTAGAATAATTTCCAGAATGGAAAGAAGTGTATTTGGTGAGTAGATCGTTTTTGTAGATCCATGTTTCAGTGGTTTTGCCTTTGTTTGAGTCTTTATCAATAGGTTCGCTTTTTATTTTCCGACCCTTTTCGTCGTAGGTGTAAATACTGGTATTGTCTTGGATTAATAATCCATTTTCGTACTTTTTCTCATAAGTTTCTCCCCAACCATCAACGTATTTTGTGGTTGTAATTTCTCCGACTTTGACGGATGAAAACATGGTTTCTTTCATACCATTTTCAAAATCATCGCTCCAATATTTCATGCCGTGTTCCTCGAATTTTTTTGAAGTAATCAACACCAATTTATCATCACTGTATTCATAGATCATGTTCAAACAATATCCCATATCGAGATCAGATACCGGTTCAAGAATAACGTATTCTTGTTTTTCTATTAGGCGTCCTTTTTTGTCGAATTTTTGGAAATGGTCGCATACTCCGCAGGCGGGTGACAACGATTTTTGATTGGCCACCGTGTCTGATTTCTCAGAAGAGTAGTCATAGGTGAAAATAGATTTTATTGGACCTTTAAAGCCAATGGAGTCGGAGTGAATGTCAATCTGTGAAAAACTAAGAAACAAACTGGTGATAAGGAGTAGGATTATTGTGGTCTTCATATTGAACTAATGGTTTAATGAATGCTTCCCGTCTGATTATTAGTATAATAATGATTCAGTCTAAAAGTTACAAGTGTGTTCATTAATTGTGATGTTTTCAATACGTCATAATTACCAACTCTAAACTTTCTTGTCAAACATCAATTCGACAATTTGTGTTCATCTTTTTGTGTACTTGATCACTCCAAAGCTCGCCTTATGCTTCTCGTCAACATCTTGCGTCATGATCGTCTCCACAGTCCATTTTTTCAAATCAAAATCTGGGAAAAATGTGTCCGCGCCGTATTTGTGATTGATATGCGTAATGTACATTTCATCAATAATTCCAGCTTCCAAAGCCAGCTTGTAAATTTGTCCTCCTCCAATAATGAAAACCGTTCTTTCCGTTTCATCTTTGTAGAATTCCATGCACGCTTCTAAGGAATTAAATACTTCACAGTTTTCTGCTTCAAAACCTGCTGTTCGTGTTAAAACAACATTTTCTCTACCAGGCAACGGGCGGTATTTTTCAGGAATCGAATCGTAGTTTTTTCTTCCCATTACAACGATTTCTCCTTTGGTCGTGTCCTTGAAAAACTTCATGTCGTTTGGCAAGTGCCACATCAAATCATTATCTCTTCCAATTCCTCTTTCGAGGTCCATCGCAACAATTAGGGCTATTCTCATTCTACACTTTCTATTTTTCCTGGTTTAACAAGAACTATTTTAGCTTCTGGCATTCCACAATCTTTTATGAATTGCAGATTCGCTGCTGCTTGTTCTTTCGTTGAGCAAACCCCAGACAGGATCGCGTTCGTTCCGTCAGATCTCAATGTCTCATGCAGGTATTCGCTTAAGTTGGCATCCATCAAAAGAGCGTCGTCTGTTTTTGGCAATAAGACAGAATAATATTGGGTCAAGTACTTAATGTACAATTGTCCAATCGAAGATTCTTCACTAACAATACTTTCCGTATTGCCCTTATTTTCTTCGGCGTACAATTCTCTCGCGTCGCTGAAGTAGAGTTCCATGCGGGTGATGTCAACTTTTCCCAAAAAGCCAGGGCGGTATTTATTGTAGTCAAAATCAGGTAGGATGTAATACGGTTTCGTAGCACCTTCTTGTTTCGCAAGAACGTATACAATATGGTGTTTTACTTCACCCAATGTGATTTTATCGTCTTGCTTTTTAATTGTCGCTCCAACCATTACTCCACCTCTTGTGTGGCGAATCTGCATATTGGAGACAAAGTTTCCAAGCGACCAAACCGTTAATTTATCTTCGCCATTGATTTCCTTTTTAACAATCGGCTGAACAACGTGTGGATGTCCGCCAATCACCATATCAACTCCGATTCGGTAGCACAATTGCTCGTACGTTTTTTGGTAGCTGTTTGGAAGTAGTTTGTATTCCTTTCCCCAGTGCATGTTGCAGATTATGTATTCCGCGCCAAGTTCCTTTGCTCTCAAAACATCTTTTTTGATGATTGTACTGTCGATGTAATTCACAATTAAAGGTTTCGAAACCGTCAACCCGTTGGTTCCATACGTGTAATTGAGCATGGCTATTTTCATTCCATTTTGCTCGACCATTAACGGGTAAACCTTGTCTCTTTCCGCCTGACTTCTAAACGTTCCGGTATGTGCAACGCCAAGTTCGTCCAATTTGTCCAAGGTTCTTGCAACGCCTTTTGATCCTCGATCACAAGAATGGTTGTTCGACGTCAATATGACATTGAATCCCGCGTTGATTAGCGTTTCTGGCAATTCATCTGGAGACGAAAATTGTGGATACCCTTTATACGGCTTTCCTGCCAGTGTTACTTCGAGGTTCGCAATTCTTAAATCGTATTCGTTTAGAATCGGTTTCACGAATTTGAAAGCGTCTTCATACTCGTAAGAATTCGTTGTTTTGTTGAATGCAGCATTGATTTGTCCGTCGTGTCCCATAACGTCTCCAACAAAAAGCATTGAAACTTCATTGTCTTGAGAAAGCGAAAGGAAAGAAAGAGAAATGAATAGGCTACACAGCGACAGCGCCTTTAATGTGCGGGTGCGGATCGTAATTGATAAGTTCAAAATCTTCATAGGTAAATGCAAAAATGTCTTTTATTTCAGGGTTCATTTTCATGGTCGGCAATTCTTTGAGGTCCCTGCTCAATTGTAACTCAACTTGTTCAAGATGGTTACTATAAATGTGTGCATCACCGAAGGTATGAACGAAGTCGCCCAATTCCAAATCACATACTTGTGCAAGCATCATTGTAAGCAATGCGTAAGAGGCGATGTTAAAAGGAACGCCTAAGAAGGTGTCCGCGCTTCTTTGGTACAATTGGCAGCTTAATCTCCCATCAGCAACGTAGAATTGGAACAAAGAATGACAAGGAGGTAAAGCCATATTGTCAACATCGGCAACGTTCCAAGCAGAAACGATGTGTCTTCTTGAATCGGGATTGTTTTTTAATGAATCAACCAATTTCGTGATTTGGTCAATCGTTCCGCCGTTTCCATCAGGCCAAGATCTCCATTGATGCCCGTAAACAGGTCCCAAGTTTCCGTCTTTATCGGCCCATTCGTCCCAAATTTTGACGTTGTTGTCACTTAGGTATTTAATGTTTGTGTCACCTTGTAAGAACCAAAGAAGTTCAATAATTATCGACCTTAAATGCAGTTTCTTCGTTGTGATTACTGGGAAACCTTCGTTCAAATCAAAACGCATTTGGTACCCGAAAACAGATGTAGTCCCCGTTCCTGTGCGATCTTCTTTCTTCGTTCCTTTGTCCAGAATGTGCTGTAATAAGTCGTGATATTGCTTCATTATTTCCCGTTGGTTTTTTGCTGATTCGAATTTAAGTTTTTTGATAGGAACTTTAATACGAATGTTCGTAAATGCTTTGAATGGTTAATAAATTGATGCCATTTATTATCATTTAGTCCTTCACTATTAATTTATTATCTTCGTTCCATGAGAAAATTTATCATTTTGACTCTCTTATTGGTTCCAATGTTCGCATCGGCGCAAAAAACGATTTCCTTAAAACGAAAGTTCTTGGGAAGTTATGTCGGTATGATTCCGAGCTATAAGGTGCAGTCGTCTGAAGATATAATGTTTGTTACGCAAGCAAAAATTCTCATTAAAATCGGGAAGAATCAGGTTGAAATGGCTGTTGGGGGTAATTCGATGTTTGGAACGTACGAAGTAATGTTTGAGGCTAAGAAGTACTATCTGCTTGATGTTAGAATTGACGGTCAATTGGCAAATGAACGAATTTTGGTCTACAAATCTGGAAAGCGTTTATCGCGAGATGGAATGTATCCGCAACCCGTTACGGAACTCAAGAAAATGAAGAAGAGTCGGCGTTAACAGGGAAGTTTAACAGTGAATGTTGTTCCTTTTCCGAGTGCACTTTTAGCTGTAATGGTTCCGTCATGTTCTTCCACAACCATTTTCACATAATACAATCCAAGTCCAAATCCTTTTACGTCGTGTAGGTTTCCCGTTGGAACACGGTAGAATTTGTCGAAGATCATCTTCAGGTTGTCCCGCTTAATTCCAATTCCATTATCAGCCACTTCAATGATGAAATGTCTTTTGTCTCGATTCGTTGTTATCGTGACGTTTGGCTCGGTTTTACAATACTTAATCGCGTTGTCAACCAAGTTATAGACTACATTTGAAATGTGAACTTGATCAATTAATATGTCACAATCTGTAGCGTTCAATTCAAGATTGATTTGAACTCCAGTTTCGTTTTTGTTGAAATCAAAATTGTCTTTCAATTCGGTTAAGAATTCATGAACGTCAAATTGTTCTTTCTTCAATGAGATCTCTCGTTTGTCGAGTTTGGCAACGTTTAATACTCTTTCCACTTGGTTTTCGAGTCGTTTGTTCTCTTTGAAAATCAAACTGGCGTACTTGTGAATTTTTTCAGGATCGGTTTTTATATCCGTCTTCATGATCATCTCACTGGAAAGTCCGATTGAGGAAATCGGCGTTTTCAACTCGTGCGTCATGTTATTGATGAAGTCCGTTTTAACTTCCGACAACCGTTTTTGTCTTAGGATAATCATGACCGTATATCCAAAGAAAACGAGAACGAGAATCACAAGGATGATTAAGTAAATGTATGCTGAAAAATTTTCCTCGGATTTTTTTACGACTTCTTGCTTTCCAACTTCTGGGAAGTAAACCATGAAGTAATGACCGTTCTTGTACAAGGTGTCTCCGGGTATGTACAATTGAGCTGTTGAGTCAGCTTTGAATCCAGAGCCCTCAAGTCGGTTGAGAGGACTAAATGTTATGGTGGAGTCAAAGCAATCGTAGATCCCTGATTGAAAATCGAAGTGAATGTTTTGGCTGTACAATTCGCGCTGTAACCAAATTTCCAATTGGAAAGAGCTAAGTTCTTCCTCAAAGTCAACCGTGAATTTATTCGGCGAAATTTGCTGAACGGCTCCGTAAAAGTCAGAACTATCCGTTGAGACTGTGGAAATTCTCTGAAGAACATTTGATAGGGCGAAATGGGTTTCCCGATTGAAGTGGGCCACGTTCAAACTGTCTTGACGTTGCTGAATTTCAATATTCTTTTCTTGAACAACCGCAGTTCGATTAATTGATGTCGTCTGAATGAAAAGAATCGCTGCAATAGCGATTATTCCTAAGATGACAACTGCGTTTATGGTTCTTCTGTTCATGGCGTAAAGATAATCAATTGCAAGGAAGGCAATTTTGGGTTGGGGTTTGGAAGATTAACGAATTGGTAACACTATTCCTCAAACAGTAAAAGGCCACTCTAAAATAAGAATGGCCTTTTGAACTATACTAACTATAACCTAACCCTAGTTTCTTTGATCGAGCTGAATTAGAACTGGACCAAAGAGGCTAACGGATGGATAGTTTAGCTATATGACTGCCATTAACTGAGCTGTGGTAGGAGATCAGGTAGATTCCAGCAGATAGTGTTGTGTTCAATTGAAGTACGGTTTGTTTTGTAATGTGAGACAGATTGAAATCGTCGGAATAAAGTGTTTGTCCCGCAGCATTTAAAACGTTAATACTCAGTATTTCATTTGGTGACGACTCGTGGAATAAAGTGATGGAATTCGAGGCTTCATTGTAGAATACATTTTCTGTGCTGCATGTTTGACTCACTGAAATTGTGTTGAATGTTGTGTTTCGACCATCGTAATCAACTTGATGTAAACGATAGTAATTTAACGTTCCTGAATTGTCGTCATCAATCCATTCGTAGTTTGAAGCTTGATCGCTGTTTCCAACGCCGTCAACTTTAGCAACAACTTCAAATTCTCCGTAGGCGTTCATTTTTTCTACAAGGAAATAATCATTGTTGTGCTCTGATGCTGTTTCCCATTGAAGAATGTTATCTTGATTTCTGCAGTGACCAGTGAACGATGTCAATTCTACGGGCAACAAAACAGAGAAACAAACTGTTTCTGGAGGTGCATTGGTTGTTGGAGAGGCAAGGGGAGCATCATTGTTAGGAAAAGTAACAGACCCAGAAAATGAAGGCGAATTTGAGTTCGAAACGGTAATTGTTGCCGAATTGTCATTCTTAATGTCTTCTCCTGTTCCACTCCAAGTGGTGTTTGTTACTGTAAGAATTGCTGGTCTACTGAATGAAACGCGTCCCATAATATCGGCTCCATCATTACCAGACCCATTCATAAAAGTGCAGGCATCTATAATTGCTGTTCCTGTTGAGCCAGTAGAGCCAAGACCAGTGTTTACAGCTATTGATCCTCCATTTCCACTAGAAGTTGCGGTGTTTCCGTCAAACGTACAGCTGGTAATTGTAGCGGTTGATCCACGGCCAATACTAATTGCTCCGCCATAATTTATACTGGAAGCTTGACTCGCAGAGTTGTTATTGAAAACACTACCGTCGATCGTTATTGTCGCGCCATCGGCAATGTGAATTGCACCACCTCCTACAGAACTTTCATTGACGTTGTCTGAAAATAAGCAATCGTTTACGTCAACTGTAGTAGTTGCATTCCCTGTTACTTTTAAGCCCGATCCGCCTTCAAAACTTTTTTCGTTTGCACTAAATATAAAATCATTAAAAGTGACCGTGTTTCCGTTTCCTTCAACATTAACTCCTCCTCCAGCAACGCTTGATGCGCCTGGATTGCAGCTTGAGCCGCCTCCGTTGAATGTTACAGTTGATCCTCCGGTTATTACAATTGCTGTTGATCCTCCACCTGGAAGATTTTCATTGATCATGACATTGTTGATAATCAAGTTTGATACTCCTGAAATCATTACGACATTGGCACCGCCAGATCCAAAATTGTATCCTGTAAGATAGAATCCTGTGAGCGTAATATTGTTTCCAGTTATACTTGCCCATCGGTTCGCATCGCTAGATGTTTGGTTGTTGTCAAAAAATGTTAGATCAGATCCTGCTCCTACAATTGATATTCCATCGACACTTAAAGCAAGGTTGGCATCCAATGCCTGGTAGTTGCCCGCGTCAATGTTGATGATATCTCCAGAAGTAATAACATTCGTACCGGAAGGTCCGTATGTATTCCAGATTTGCGTTAAAGATGCTTTTGGGGTAGATGCGGTGAGCCCATCGTTTCCGCTAGCGCCAATTGCCGTTGTGAAAACATCACCTGTAGTAGAGTTATCGTTTGCGTAGTAATTTGTGCTAAATGCGTTGATCGAAAAAAGCACAAATACAACCGTCAGCAACCGTTGGGCAGACGGTATTGATTGGGTTTGTAGATTCTTTAGTGTAACGAGCATAGTAATATAGTTTCTTCCAGTCCGAACTTGTTTTCATGATAATTCAAGTCATGAGTTCGGTTTGGTTCAGCTAACTTAGAGCTAATGTCTGGAGAATAAAATATTAATTGGCGTGTCGCTACTATAGGTTGTGAAGCCCTACCATTAGGGGTGAATTGATAGTTTTTGACTGCGAACGGTTATCCTGAAATGTCCGATATTTTGAAATTTCGAGACACAGGAACCTCTTTATCAAAGTGTTTCATTTGAATACGGTAGGCTTGTGCTTTTCCGTCAATTTTGTCGATGTGAGTCGGATTAATCAGGTACGATTTATGAACCCTCTTGAATTCAATTGGGATGTCTTGAATCAGATTCTCGACTTTTTTAAGTGAGATTCTTTGCATCGATTTTTCAAGTTCATCCGATGCGTTCAGGTGATAAATCACGACGTAATTGTCGTTTGCTTCAAAACACACAACGTCTTTTAAGTTGACTTCAAAAAGCGTTTTTCCTTTGTCATTTGTGAGTTTGAAAAGTGGTTCTTGCTCCGTTTCAATTTCCGCCGTTTTACCTGAAATTTTGATCTTATGCTTGATGTCTTCATAGATGATCCAAAGGATGGCGAACGCTACCAATGGAATAGAAATTACCATGAATCCATAGATGAACATGAAGGATGTTTTTGGATCGACGGAAAAGGAGGGGAGGATCAAGACTGCTGCTAGCGATGGACTTAAAGCGAAGCCAAGAAAAACGATGAGTTGTTTTAATCCGCGGTTTTTAGCTCTATGCGCAATAAGAAGTGTTCCTAAAACGACTCCAGCAATCAGTGCCAAAATCAAAATAGAGATGCTCCAATGGACGTCGGCTTGAATAATATCGAATGGGTTAATGAACCACAACAAAATTGCACAGTAGGCCGTGTAGAGCGCTGTTATTTTGAATTTATGGGATTTTAAATCGATCATTGCCCTTTTGTGATTCGTTTGATTCCATAAACGATGAGTCCCAAAATTAAAACAATCGTGAAGATTAGAAACCAAATAATTCGGCTTTCATAATTTCCGATACTTTCCTCAATCTTGACGTTTTCTCGGGCGGTATCTCGTTCATCGTTGGCAAGTTCAATCTTTAATTCCTTTTGTCTGAGTTCATTTCTATGCGTTAAATCTTCAAGTTGATTTTTGACCTTAATGCTGTTCAATTCATTTTTAAGTTCAACGTATTTCTTGTACTTATCGACGGATTGCTTCCACTGCTGTTGAGTATTGAGGATGTCAATTTGCGTGAGGTAAATATCAAGGAGATGCACTCTGTAGCCCTCGTTGTTTGATAGGTCTTCTGCGCGTTTCAAGTCTTTCAGAGCGTTGTCGAACTCTTTTTGAGCTCCAAAAAGTTCACCCGATAATTTGTGGTAGATGATTCCAAGTTCAACGTTTATAGGATCTAGAATTTTACTTGATTTCCCCAATGTGATACTCGCGTCCGTTAAGCGATCGATATGAATATAAACTTCAGCAATTCCCAGTAAAGCGTAAATAACTCCTTCGCTGTTGTCGTACTTTTTCTCAATGAGTAAAGAGTTGTTGAAATAGGTGAGGGCCAAATCCATGCTGTCCAACTCGCTGTAGACCTCTCCGATATTGTAAAGTCGAATGGATTTTTGGAGTGGATTGTTTAATTTTTTTTCCAGATTTAAACTTTGCTGAAAGTAATCGAGTGCTTTTGTGTAATTCTCTTGAAGTTGGTAGACTGTACCAATATTGTTGTATGACGCCGAAACCCTGCCCGTATCTTTTATCTTTTCTGCCGCGTTTAATGCTTTGATGTAGTGATCGACAGAAGTAATGTAGTAGCCCTTATTCTTGTTAATAATTCCAAGAATCGTGTATCCGTTACTTTCATAAAGTCCTGATTTCTGGATTTTACCTTGCTCAACGAGATAGAGGGCTTTCTCAATAACGTCCCCTTGGTTGTTTTCTAAGGCGAAAAAAGCTTCTTTGTCTAATTTTTTTAGATCTATTGGCGTCGAGCTCTTCTGAGAATAAAGAACAGGCGTGCTCAGAAAACCAATTGCAAGAAATAAGAAGTACTTGTTTAAACCCATTGAGGGTTCAAAGTAACGAATTTCAAGAAGTCAAGGCCTACGAAACTTCCAATTTTATATCAAAGATGCGGGAAATAAGAAAATGTTACGGGTCTAGAAGCCAGTTACACCGTTTACAGTCGTATATTTTAATACGTTCTTTTTGTCGGGGTGAATTCTAGCGAATGCAGATTGAACAGCTAATGTTCCTTCATGGAATCCACAAAGAATTAGTTTCAATTTGTTCGGGTACGTATTCACATCTCCAATTGCGTAAACGCCAGGGATGTTCGTTGAATAATCCAACGTATCAACTACAATCGCGTTCTTCTCGATTTCAAGTCCCCAATCTGCAATTGGTCCTAAACTCGGTTTCAAACCGAACAATGGGATAAAGTGATCCGTTTCCTTTACAAATTCACCTTGCGTTTTGTGTTTGATCGTTATATTTTCAACTTTTCCATCTCCAGAAATTCCAGTAACTTCTGCTTCCGTGATCAAGTTCACTTTTCCTTCGTCCGCCAAATCCATTATTTGCTGAACCGAATCCAAATGCCCTCTAAAAGAAGTTCTTCTGTGAACTAATGAAACTTCTGAAGCAATTTTATTTTTAGTCAAATAGATCGCCCAATCAAGAGCAGAATCTCCACCACCAGCAATTACACATCGCTTCCCTTGGTAGAATTCAGGATCTTTAATAACGTATTCTACGCCATTGTCTTCGTAATCTGCTAAGTTCTCAACTGGCGGTTTACGTGGCTCGAATACACCAAGTCCACCTGCAATCATTACAATTGGCGCTGAATGCTTCGTTCCTTTCGACGTTGTAACGATAAATTCCTTCTCAGAAATTTTATCAATTGAAACGGCCGCTTCTCCCAAAGTGAATCCAGGTTTGAATGGCTCCGCTTGTTTCATCAAGTTATCGATCAAGTCGCCAGCCAAAATTTCTGGAAAACCTGGGATATCATAAATGGGTTTCTTAGGGTAGATTTCAGAACATTGACCACCTGGCTCTCCAAGTGAATCAATAAGGTGACATCTAAGTTTTAAAAGTCCAGCTTCGAAAATTGTAAATAGCCCAACGGGTCCTGCACCTATGATTATGATATCTGTTTCGATCATTTCGTTTGATTTTGAGTAGTGCAAATTTAGCAATTAGACTTTAGAAGTAAGGGATTATGGGTTATGAATTATGAGTGATGAATTGGCGAATTTCTCAATTAACACTGTTTTTGTTTCTGAAACGTTCATTAGTCATTAAAATTAAATGATCTAAACGCTTAGAACTTCTAACCTTTAACCCCTCATTTAACCCCCTTTGTTAGATTAGAATTTTTACCTTAGAATTTCAAAAGAAAATTAGAATGCTAAACTTCATCAATCAACTTCCAAAAGCCGAACTGCACTTACACATCGAAGGAACCTTCGAGCCCGAGTTAATGTTCGCGATTGCCAAAAGAAATAATATTGAAATTAAATACGATTCAATTGAAGAAATCCGAGAGGCGTATAACTTTAGTTGTTTGCAAGATTTCCTTGATATTTATTATGCGGGAGCTGGAGTATTAATTCACGAACAAGATTTTTACGATTTGACATGGAGTTATCTTGAAAAATGCGCGGAGCAAAATGTTCGA
Organism: Crocinitomicaceae bacterium; assembly: GCA_034111925.1. Taxonomy (GTDB): domain Bacteria; phylum Bacteroidota; class Bacteroidia; order Flavobacteriales_D; family Crocinitomicaceae; genus UBA4466. The sequence continues at coordinate 904 of JAWUWJ010000160.1, read as the reverse complement.
CACACGGAAATCATGTTTGATCCGCAAACGCATACGAAAAGAGGTGTGTCGTTTGAAGCTGTGATAAATGGAATCTCAAGAGCCTGTAAAGACGCGGAGTTAAAGTTGAATGTATCATCTTTATTGATCATGAGTTATTTACGTCATCTTTCAGAAGAAGAGGCGTTTGATACATTGAAAGAATCATTGCCTTTTAAACATCTTATTAAAGCGGTTGGGTTGGATTCTTCGGAGAAAGGTAATCCGCCATCAAAATTTAAAAACGTATTTGAGGCTTCAGTGAACGAGGGATATATTCCTGTTGCGCATGCTGGAGAAGAAGGGCCTGCAAGTTACATTTGGGAAGCGCTCGATATTCTTAAAATAAAACGAATTGACCATGGGAATAATTGCTTCGAAGATGAATTGATTGCAGAAATTATAGCAAGAGATATTGCATTAACGGTTTGTCCATTGTCTAATACTGCTTTGAAAGTTGTCGAAGACCTAAAAGATCATCCAGTAAAAAGAATGATGGAACTTGGTTTGAAAGTGACAATTAATTCAGATGATCCAGCGTATTTTGGCGGGCAAGTGAATACCAATTACATCGAACTACAAAAGGCACTGAATCTTAAAAAACAAGACCTGTACGAATTTGCGAAAAACTCATTTCAATATTCTTTATTAGAAGAAGATGTTAAAAAAGAACGGTTAGAGGAATTAAATATATTTTTCGAACAAAATCAAAATTGATTACCTGAACGTTTTACAATTCATCCACCCGCACTATTAAAGTTCTTGCCAAGATGAAAAAATCTGAATTTTTATTTAGCTTCCTCGAAATTTGATGGGTATACGAAGTATGTATCTGTTGTTTGTTGAATAAATGACTTTTCTAGCGATGGTTCGAAGGTGAATGTGT
>JAWUWJ010000159.1:0-15557 GCA_034111925.1 Crocinitomicaceae bacterium | reverse complement strand
GTTTAAAAAACACGAATGGATGGTGAATTAATGGGAGTGCAATAAAATAGGAAGACAAATTAAAGCAGCTCGAATAAATGGAACGAAACAAAACAATTTTCATGACAGGTGCCACTTCTGGATTGGGGAAGATAAGCGCATTAAAAGCTGCTCAAAGTGGCGCTACCCTAGTCGTTCTGGCTAGAGACAAAGTGAAGGCGGAGGCATTATGCACTGAATTTAAAGCCCAATCCCCTGACCGCACGGGCAAAATTGAAGTTATTGAAGGGGATCTGAATTCGTTTGATTCCGTTTACTCAGCGTGTCAAGAAGTTCTTTTAAAATTCCCTGTTATCGACATGATTGTTAATAATGCAGGAATAATGAGTTTTGAGTCAAAGAAAACTTCAGATAATATAGAGGAAACGCTACAAGTTAACCTCCTGACTCCCCTACTAATCTGTCATTTACTTTTTGAAAATCTAAAAAAATCAGAGGACCCTAAAATCATTATCACAAGTTCAGGGCTTCATCAAGGCGAAATAAATTTTGACAACTTAGAGTTCAATACTTCTTTTTCCAGCTTTAAAGTCTACCGACAATCAAAACTTGGTGTGATCTTAATTTGTAGATTGCTAGCGAAATCTTTAGAAAAGTACAATGTGGGAATCTACTCGCAGCATCCGGGAATGGTCAGAACTGATTTGGGCCGAAGTGCAGGGTGGTTTTCTAAAATGATATTTTACGTAATGGGAAAATCTCCAGAAAAAGGTTCTCAGACCTTGAGCTTTCTTATCGAAACACCAAATTCAGACCTTCAATCCGGTGAATATTACGTTGATAAAAAAATCACCAAGACCACTAAACAAAGTTATGATCTGGAAGTAGCAAAAAAGCTTTTACTGACAATAGAGACGTATCTATCTCAATATATAAAATCAAAATCAGTTATTTTTAATAGTGACAAAATAGAAGCCTAGCGCTGTATCATATTGTATTAAAATTTACTTTACACTCTATCTTAGATGTGATACATGACGTAAATTTCAATTTCAGAACGATTTACCCTAAAAATGAAACTATTCAACGCAGAACAAATAAAATCTTGGGATGCTTATACAATCCAGAATGAAGGCATTAATTCTTTAGAGTTAATGGAACGCGCCTCTGAAACGTTTGTAAATTGGTTTGCAGAGCAATTCCCTGACAAGACGGTTCCAGTATACGTCTTTTGCGGAAATGGAAACAATGGTGGAGATGGTCTAGCCATCAGCCGTCTTCTGCATCAAAAATCGTATAACGTTAACGTGATCGTGCTTCCTCTTTCCGATAGAAGATCAATAGACAATCAAACCAATCTTAATGCCGTTCAAAAGATTGATGGTCTTAAAACTTCAACGCTAACAAATGGTGAAGATTTTCCATCCATTCCAAATTCTTCCATAATCATAGATGCTCTATTTGGAACTGGCCTCAATAACGAACTGCATGGTTTGACTCAAGATTTAGTCTATTTTTTGAATCAACTGAATACCGTTCGAGTAGCCGTTGATATTCCATCTGGATTATTTGCGGACAAACCTTCTACAGGTGCGATATTCAATGCCGATTACACGTTCTCATTTGAACAACCTAAATTGGCCTTTCTATTCCCTGAGAATCATAAATATGTCGGAAGGTGGATTGTAAAATCAATTCATCTTTCTGAAGAATACTATCTCAACGAAAGCACGGACAACTTTCTACTAACGAATGAAGTAGCTTTGTCTCACTATAAGAAAAGAGGAAAATTTGAGCACAAAGGAAGTTTTGGGCATGCAATTTTGATTGTGGGGAGTAAAGGAAAAATTGGTGCTGCTGTCCTTTCAACTTTTGCGTGCATGAGATCTGGAAGTGGATTGACAACAGTCTACACGCCATCTTGCGGTTATGAAATTTTACAAACGAGTATTCCTGAGGCCATGGTAATTACGGATTCGAACGAATCCTATATTGGTAGTTCGCCTAAAACGGACCCATACGATGCTGTTGGCATTGGATGTGGACTGGGAATGGAAAATGAAACCCAAAAAGTCTTAGGGGAATTGTTGAATACTTCAACGAAACCGATCGTTTTGGATGCGGATGCCTTGAACATTATTGCTTCGAACCCCGAAATGTTAAATGAAATTCCTGAAAATTCAATCTTAACCCCTCATCCTAAAGAGTTCGAAAGACTGTTTGGAAAGACGTCTAATGATTTTGAAAGAACGAGCCTTCAAAGACAAAAAGCCATGCACTTGAAATGCTTTATTTTGCTGAAAGGTGCACACAGTTGCATCGCGACACCAGATGGAATATGCTACTACAATTCAACTGGAAACCCAGGAATGGCGACAGCCGGTAGCGGAGATGTACTTACAGGAATTATTACGGGCTTATTGGCCCAAGGATACTCTTCTAAGGCGGCATTAGCTCTTGGGGTATATTTACATGGATTGGCTGGAGATTTGGCCGCTAAAGAATTGAGCGAGGATTCTTTAATGGCTCGGGATCTCATAAAATACCTGCCAAAAGCATTTCTAAAAATGACATCGGCGTCAACTTTTGAATCGTAGTTAAAGATCGAAGTTTTCGTAAATAAAGGGTATAACGACCTCAGTGTCTAATTTGCTCTCAATTAAGACCCGAAACGAATCTGCTTGATGCGGTTCACCGTGATTTAAGAAGATTTTCTTAGGCAATTCCTTGAATTCTCGGATCCAATTCAACATTTCAATTCTATCGGCATGTGCAGACATCGAAGAAATGGACTCAATCTGGCATTTAACTTCATGATACTCCCCAAAAAACTTAACGAATTCACTTCCTTCTAGAATAGCCCTACCTCTCGTTCCTGCAGCCTGAAAACCAGTAAACAATAATGTGTTGTTGGGATTGGCCATGTGATTGTTCAAATAATGAATAATTCTTCCTCCTTCTAGCATACCACTCCCAGCAATGACAATTTTCGGTGTATCGTTCAACACAACTGCTTTAGACTCTTTATAATCACCAATGAAATGAATAGATTCATACATGTGGTCCAAATCAAATTTTGAAACATCTTGCCATTGTTGGTATTTTTCAAAAACCTGAGTGGTTTTGATCGCCATAGGAGAGTCCAAATAAATAGGGATATTAGGGATAAGCCCCTCTTTTTTCAGTTGAAAGATCAAATAAATCATTTCCTGAGTTCGCTCCACAGCAAACGATGGCACCATCAAAATACCTTTTCGATTGTACGTTTCTAAAATTATTTCCAAGAGTGCCTTTTTTACATTAATGACCTCATGTTCTCGATCTCCATACGTGGACTCCAGCACCAAATAATCAACTTGCTCAATCTTTTTGGGAGGATAAAGAAGCATTGGATTTTTTCGTCCAATGTCCCCAGAAAAAAGAATTTTCTTATCGCCAATCTTCAACTCCACCATGGCCGAACCAATAATGTGTCCTGCATTCAGCAATTGAAACTTAATTGATGGTGATACAAAAACCCATTCGCCATACGCATGTTCGGAAAAGAATGCACTGACTTTCTCAGCATCTTCTACTGTATACAATGGTTTTGCATCACTGTGCTTAGAGTAATTGTGTGCATTGGCTCTTTTGGCATCTTCTTCTTGAATTTTCCCGCTATCTTTTAAAATAATTTCGGTCAATTCTTTCGTTGGTGAGGTGCAATAAATCACTCCCTTAAATCCGTTTTTAACCAGTACCGGAATATATCCACAATGATCCAAATGGGCATGCGTAAGAATAATGCAATCTATTGATGAGGGATCAATTGGAAACGGTTCACGGTTCAACTTCCTCAAATATTTTAAGCCTTGAAAAAGTCCACAGTCTATTAGCACTTTTTTCCCCTGGTACTCTACGATCGTTTTCGATCCCGTCACTGTTCCAGCTCCACCCAAAAACTTGATTTTGAATTCTTTATTCTCGTTTCTCATAGCATTTCATGGATTTGTCCTGATAATGAACAAAATTAGACTTCCTTAATCGCTGCCTCAAGATTAAATCTTTCGATGTAGCATGATTTTTATCATCAAAAAGGAATTATTCCCTAATTTTAAATTGTATTTTTAATAAAACCCAACGTAAATGAGCCCAAAGAAACTTGAATTAGAAATTCATGACATTGGAAATATTTTATTTGATTCTTCTGGTGAAGGTCTTGTTGTCATTGACAAAAGTGGTAAGATTAGAAAAATCAATCCTCGTTTGACTGAAATGTTTGGGTACTCACGGGAAAAATTAATTGGAGAAGCCATTGAAATTCTAATTCCTGAAAACCTTCGATCAAAACACAATACACATCGTGACAAGTACAACGAAAACCCGAAGAAAAGATCTATGGGCAAAGGGATGGATTTATTGGGCCAGCGTGAAAACGGGACAACTTTTGCCGTAGAAATCTCTCTTAATCATTTTGAAGCCAATGGTGAATCATTGGTGATGGGCTTAGTTTCGGACGTAACGGAAAGAAAGAGGAAGGATCAGGCGCTTATTGAATTGAACTCTGAACTGGAAAAACGTGTACTTGAAAGAACTAGAGCTTTAGAAGAAAGTCAATTGTTGTATCAAATGATTGCCCGAAATTTTCCAAATGGAGCCATTCATGTCTATGATAAAGAATTGAATTTTGTATTTGCTGATGGAAAGGAAATGCTAGGTCATAAAAAATCAGAAAATTTAGTTGGGATTAATTATATTGACTTGCTCCCAAAAAAAAATCGAGAAAAAGTACGTGAAAACCTTACTTCAGTATTTGACGGATCGAGTATTTCATTTGAGATATCGTACAATGAAAAAACATGGATTGTGAATGCGGTTGGTTTGCAAAATGCCAATGGAGAGATCAATCAAATTCTAGCTGTCCAACAAAACATCACGCTTTTGAAAGGAGCTGAAATAGACATTTTTGAGTCCTTAAAAAAAGAAAAACACCTAAACGAACTGAAATCTCGTTTCGTAGCAATGGCTTCACACGAATTTAGAACTCCGCTCACTTCAATTTTATCGTCCGTTTCGTTAATTGGAAAATACATTGGACTTGAAAACAATGATGAAAAACAATGGAAACATGTTGACCGAATTAAAATTTCAGTTTATCATTTAATCAATATTTTGAATGACTTTCTTTCTCTTGAAAAATTTGAGGATGGAAAAATGGAACATGTCTTAACGAGCACAAACCTAACGGAATTTATGACCTCTATTGTCGAAGACATTCAGAGTATAGCAAAGCCAAACCAAGAAATAATACATACGCATACGGGATCAACACGTGGAAAATTGAGCCAAGAAGTGTTTAAGCATGTATTCAACAATTTACTGAGTAATGCGGTTAAATACTCTCCAGAAAATGTGAAAATTGAATTTACCACATCTCTTAAAAATGATGTTTTCACAGCTGTCATTGTCGATCAAGGTATTGGGATTCCCTTTGATGAGCAAAAGCATTTATTCGAACGTTTTTTTAGAGCAAAAAATGCGTTAAACAAAGAAGGGACAGGACTTGGATTGTATATCGTGAAAAAATATATCGATATGGCGAATGGTACAATTTCATTTAAGAGTGACATTGATAAAGGCACCATTTTTACGGTAGAAATTCCGGTAGAAAAAATTATTGAGTCGTAAATTAAAGAGTTGTTATGAAAAAGATATTAGTTATAGAGGACAATCAGGCGATAAGAGAAAACACAGCTGAAATACTTGAATTGGCAGACTTTGAAGTGGTCACTGCCGAGGATGGGAAAATTGGTGTGGAAATGGCAAAATCAACCCACCCTGATTTAATTATTTGCGATATAATGATGCCTCATCTTGATGGATATGGTGTTCTTAAAATTCTCAATAAAAACCCGAATACATCTCGAATTCCATTTATATTCCTAACGGCTAAAAGTGAAAAGAGTGATTTCAGAAAAGGAATGGGCCTTGGGGCAGATGACTACATTGTTAAGCCATTTGAGGATTCAGATCTACTAGATGCAGTAGAGATTCGTTTAAAACGAAGTGTCGAATTCCAAGAGAATTTTGACAATAATGTAGATGGCCTCAATTCGTTCATTGAAAAATCTAGGGGACTTGAAGAGTTAGGTGAATTATCAAAAGAACGCAAAGAAAAAGAGTTTTTGAAGAAGAAAGAGATTTTTAGAGAAGACGACCATGCCAATTATCTCTATTATATAATTTCAGGAAAGGTAAAATGTGAAATGACAGACACTTATGGTAAGAGTTTTGTGACTGAAATCTACAATCCAGGAGATTTTTTAGGATACCTGTCCTTGTTAGAAGGAAGCGAATATAAAAGCACGGCTGTCGCTATGGAAAAGACGCGCGTAGCTATAATACCTAAAGACGATTTTTTGCAACTAATTCAAAAGAACAAAGATGTGTCAAGTAAGTTTATAAAAATGCTGTCAGGGAACGTAATTGACAGAGAAAAGCGCTTGCTTCATCTTGCTTATTCACCTGTAGGAGAAAGAGTTGCTCAGGCATTGTATAAACTAGCGAACAACGACGAAAATAAAAAAGCCAATACTGCGAATATAAATCTCTCAAGAGAAGATTTAGCAAATATTGTCGGAACTGCAAAAGAAACGCTGATTCGAATGCTCTCAGAATTGAAAAAGGAAGGTATAATAGAACTAGAGGGACGCGAAATTTCAGTTGTTGACATGAACCGATTAAAATCAAATGCGAGCGACTTTTAACGCTCATTCTTGAATCCATTTAGTCCGAAATTGCAGAGAAAAACTTTTTTTTGTTGGATTGAAAGTAAACCACTACTCCTGCATATATCTTTTCGAGTCGTTCATGTTTCACCCTAAAGTCCTGCTCACTATATTGATACGCCTGTTCAATTAATTCTTCCAAGTGTACAATGTGCATAGCAATCCTACTTGCAAGCATTCTAATTCTTGATTCTAACAGGTCATTTTTTTGAATTAGTGAATTGAGTTCATCAACGAACATACTAGATGATCCGTTCCTCGAAAATTCTTCTAAAATTGTTTTGAAAAATTTAGTTTCTGCCAGTATTTGGTTAATTTCTACTTCCCAATGATAGGTCAGTTCTAAAATGTCAGGAAAGCCAGCATTTAAAATATAGTCATCTTCTGGTCGCAGTCTAAATTCCATTGAGTCTTATCAGTTTCAATTAACAAAGAAAGGCGAGTTGGCTTGAATAAGAGATGATTTATATCACTCATAAAGAAGACTTTCAACTAGAAGGCACTTAAAAGCCAGAATGAATGATGGGAATCATACTCTTTCTTTGTAATGCTTATAGAAATATCCGTTGCAATAAATGAAATTAAGATAGTTGCAAATTGATGGTTCACCTCAAAAAAAAATGATGACTTAATCATTCAACATGCTCAATTGGAACAGAGCTTTTCGATCGGTAATTTCAATACCGTCATCACCTGTTTTTACGTATCCCTTTTTTCTAAATTCAGCAAGGTTTCTACTTATCGTTTCAGGAGTAACGCCAACAGCCGCTGCGATATCTTTTTTTGGGATTCTGATATTCGCATTGGGATATTGACTATTCTCATCGAACGCCATCTCTAAACTCAACAAAAGTGCAGCCAATCTTTGCCTTGAACTTTTTGCGATTAGACTGACTATTTTTTGTTCAGAATCATAGAGTAATTCGCAAAGAATTTCAATTACCAATCTAGCGAAATCGATGTCTGTTTCAAGCGCGTGAAGAAAAACATGCTTTGGGATTAATTGAACTTCTGCTTTGCTAAATGTGATAGCGGAAGACGTATTCCCACCTCGTTTAAGCAGAGAAACGAAACCTATAAACTCATTTGCCATTGCAATTCGTGTAAGGGTAGGTCCATCGCCATTTAACCCTTGACGTAGTATTTTAACTTGACCACTTTTAATAAAATAAAGCCCTTTAGGTTTCTCCCCGATTTCGTAAATCGTTTCTCCTTCTTGATATTTTTTTAAATTTCCTCGACCGTTTTCCTTTGGATCAATACTATCCGTGGCCAGCCTTTCCAATAATTGTTCAATTGTTTCTTTTATATTCATTCCAAGAATTCTTTATCAGTAAGAAGCTAAATCATCAACTCTTGCAAATTAAATTACAATAAGTCGTATCAGACTTGATAAATGTCAAGTCAAAATTTATTATTTATACAGCCTAATTAAAGGTTCTATGAAAATTTCTACCAAGTTCATTTTTTACCCTGTTTTGTTAATTCGATAGTGCTTTGACTTTCTGAAGACCTTTTAGTTTCTTATTCACTTAAATAGCTTGAATCTCCTCAAACGGGATCAATTTATGCTCAAAAGCTCATTTTAAATCTAAAGACTCTACTTGACTGATAAGTAAATTCTTCATACAGCAATCATTTTGGTTTTATGTCTTCAGCATTATTGCTCCCCACGCAATTCAACTTTTTCAATTGACCTGCATGTGGACACTGTAAATTTATGGCTTAAGATTATTAGAAATGCTGACGTAGACTTTACCCAAGAGTGACATTTATCAATCATTTCTTTGGGACTTTGCCAGAATTCATTAGCCGCACCTTGATTAATGAAGATAACGAGAACACTAGATTTATTGATGGTTTAATGTCATTTGAAAAAGTGATATTCCTCAGTCCTTTTAGAGAAGCTTATTGCAACCTTTGAATAGAGATTAAAGCGAATAATCCACCAAAAAACAAATGATTATGAAAAAGAATATGGGTTTATTAGACCGAAGAATCAGAGTAGCCTTGGCAGTAATAGTCGTTATTCTCTTTTTTACAGAATTTATTACAGGGCTTCTCGCTTTAGTATTGATAGGGATTGCTGCTATTTTGCTTTTAACGAGTTCGATCAGTTTTTGCCCGATATATTTCCCTTTTAAATTTAGCACAAGGAAAAAACTGAAAGACTAATTCAAATTGAGCGAAAACATACCAACTATGAAAAAGTCTCTTTCGATCTATGTATATGGTGTAATTATACTGCTAGAGAGTATTTTTCTTTTGTTCTCGGAAAATTGGACCTTCGACACTCTAAAGTTCAGCGTTGGACTTCCTTTAGTTTTAGGATCGCTAATGGTCATTGTGACACAATTATCCCACAAAAACAAACCCGTTGCCTTCTTGTACCATGCAATGCATGCCTTTACTATGCTGATTTATGGATTCTTCGTTTTGCTAATCTGTAACAAGTTAGAAACGCTTATATACCTCAATTATTTTTTGTTTTTTTTCTACGCATTCTCAGAAATATTCTTTTGCTTCTGGCTCTTCAATTTAGGAAAGAAAATTTATTACAGAATTGTTATTCTCCGCTTATTGATTGGGCTCTTGGTAGGAATAGGAGCTACTCTATTAATTTATGATCCTGACACTCACTTGGCGATCGATATGGAAAAATTTGGGCTGCTTTACCTGCTGGTTGGTATCAATCTAATGCTTTATACCCCAATTGTGAAAACAATGAAATTGAAAGAAAAAAACCAACGTGACATCGATTAGAGGGTAATTCATTCGCTGTTAAGAAAATGAAATACGAGAAACTCTTGTATTGGCAATAAAAAAACGAAAACCATGAATATTCAACAAATCCATCCAGAAGAAAAAGAAGTTTCGGCTCTAACCTTTTTTAAAGGCGAAGAAGGAGTTACCAAAAGTATCCACCTCTCGAAAGGTGCTGAATTAGCGAAACACCAAAGTAAGACCCCGGCCATTTTAATCTGTATCACTGGGGAAACTGTGTTCGAAAATGAGAAGGGTGTAAAAGAAACCTTAAAACAAGGCGATTACATAGACATTGAACCAATGGTTCAACATCAACTCAATAGTATTGAAGACAGTTATTTGTTACTCATTAAATAAATAGAGCATGAAGTATTTCAATTCAAAGACAATTACTGGAACAACCGTTTCAGCTATTCGCCCAAAGGTGGAAGAAGAATTACTAAAAGAAGGTTTTGGAGTGCTCACTGAAATTGACATTCAAGCGACCATGAAAAAAAAACTGGATAAAGATTATTTGCCTCATGTAATTTTAGGAGCATGCAATCCTGTTTATGCCGATAAAGTAATTAGCATAGAACCAACCATAAGCACAATGTTGCCTTGCAATGTAACTTTAAGAGAGTTGGGAAATGGCGATGTAGAGATTGCAGTAATAGATCCTTCTGCAGCTATGGGGGCCGTTGGTAATGCTGATCTAGAAACAGCTGCGAATGAGGTTCAAATTAAATTAATGAACGTTCTAAATAATATTTAAAATTTTAATCATAGCACCAGAACTGTTCGGTGCTTTTTCACACCCACAACTAGAATTATGAGCAAAGAGGACACTAAATTTATGTTTTTCACAGGAAAAGGTGGAGTTGGAAAAACTTCATTGGCATGTGCAAACGCAGTCAAATTTGCAGACGAGGGAAAAAAAGTACTCCTTATAAGTACGGATCCAGCCTCGAATTTAGAGGATGTATTGGAGACCTCGATAAGCCAGACAATCGCGCAGCACAAAAAAATGTCCAATCTTTACTTGGTTAATATCGACCCAGAAAAAGCTGCAGAAGAATACCGCGAACGTGTAATTACCCCCTTAATAGAAACAGTCAGCGAGAAAGAAGTACGACGTATTGAGGAAGGCCTCTCAGGCGCTTGCACAACAGAAATCGCTTCATTTGACGAGTTTTCGAGGTTCGTTACAGGTGAAGGAAGTACTGAAACATTTGATATTGTCATCTTTGACACCGCGCCAACAGGACATACCATACGTTTGCTTGAATTGCCAGCTGCTTGGGACACGTATCTTGAAAAAAATCCACAGGGTGCTTCATGCATTGGTCCTTCTTCTGCATTAATGAGCAGTAAAGAGAGGTATAAAAAAGTAATCGCAACCCTAAAAGATTCAGACAGAACAATTTTCAATTTAGTCGCGCGTTGTGACGTCCATTCATTGAAAGAGGCAGCAAGGACAAGTTTAGAAATGAAGAGCCTCGGTTTTACCAATCAAGAACTTCTAATAAATGGAGTATTCATACCAATTTATGACTCGGATCCTTTGGCGAATGAAATAGCGCGAATAACGCAAAAAAACCTATCGAGTATGCCTGACGCCCTCCAAAATCTTAATAGAAAGGATTACCCTCTACTCCCCTATAATATTTTGGGTTTGGAAAAACTAAGGTCCATTTTTGACAAGCACAAACAAGATCATATTATTAAAACGGAGACGAAGAAGACAACAATACTGCGTTCGGAAATGAAAGGGGTTAAGGAATTAGTCGATGAATTAGAAGGCACCAGCAACTCTGGATTAATAATGACCATGGGCAAAGGTGGTGTGGGGAAAACCATTGTCGCAGCAACCATAGCAACTTTGCTAGCTGAGAGAGGACACAAAGTTCTTTTAACGACGACGGATCCTGCGGCTCATGTAAATGATTTTATCAGTCAATTGGAAGAAAAGCCAAAGAACCTAACAGTTGAAAGAATTGATCCCAAACTGGAAACAAAGAATTACACAGATAAAATCTTACGCCAGAAAGGAACAGGGCTAGATGCAGAAGCTAAAGCCTTATTAATTGAAGATTTAAAGTCGCCATGCAGCGAAGAAGTAGCTGTTTTTAACGCATTTTCAAAGGCCATAAATAAAGCAAAGCGTCAATTTGTTGTGATGGATACGGCTCCAACTGGGCATACGCTTTTACTCCTCGACACGACGGGAAGTTATCACAAAGAGATCATGAAAACGACCAAGCTCGATCGAAATCGTATTTCAACACCTTATATGAGTTTACAGGATTCGGAATTTGCCAAAATTTTATTGGTGGCATTGCCGGAAACAACCCCAATGCGGGAAGCAGTTGAACTTCAAAATGATTTGAAGAGGGCTGGGATTGAGCCTTACTCCTGGGTAATCAACCAATCGCTTTCATTAGTTAATAATATCACAGACCCCATTCTAAGTAAGAGAGCGGAAGGAGAAATTGACATTATCAATCAAATTCAAGAACAGCATGCAAAGGATACTTTTTTTGTTCCTTTTGTGGCAGAAGAAAAATTATTGCCGGCGATCCTTAAAATCAATACTTTTCAAAACTGAGATATTTATGCAGGTTAAAAAATTAAGCCCTAAATGAATTAGATTTAAATTCGACATTTAAAAAGCAAAATGAGTGAATCAGAAAAAACGTTCAACAATTATCTTGACAACCACTATATACATAGAAGTAACTGGTTAAGAGCAGCCGTTCTTGGTGCAAATGATGGTATTCTATCAACGGCGAGTCTGGCAATTGGAGTTGCCGCAGCAACTGAATTAAGAGAGCCAGTCGTACTCGCGACTGTTGCAGGATTAGTGGCTGGTGCATTGTCTATGGCAGCAGGTGAATACGTCTCTGTGAGTTCCCAAACGGATGTGGAAAACGCTGATATAGAAAGGGAAAAAGTGGAACTCAAAGAAATGCCCGAACTTGAACTGCAACGATTGTCAGAAATCTATGAAAAAAGAGGATTAAAAAAAGAAACAGCACTGCTTGTAGCGCAAGAGCTAACTGAAAACGATGCTCTCGCCGCTCACATTCGAGATGAATTGGGGATTAATGAAATGAATCAAGCAAAACCAATCCAAGCTGCTTTCGCATCAGGTTTAGCATTTACAGTTGGTGGCCTGCTTCCACTTATTGTAACTCTTTTCGTCCCCTTAGAAAGTATGGAGTTCTCCCTTTATGGTTCTGCCCTGTTCTTTCTGATTTTTCTAGGTGCGTTATCTGCTAAAACGGGAGGTTCGGTCTTAAGTAAAGCAATAATTAGAATTACGTTTTGGGGTACGGTTGCAATGGGCTTAACTGCATTCGTAGGATATTTGTTTGGAGCTACTATTTAAACAAAAAACTTATACCCTATGCTGGACAATCAATAAAGATCGTGCTTTTACTGGTCGTTTCTAGAGTGGTATTTAAAACAAATGAACAGGTTTTTCGCTTCAGACTTGAAACAGTTGTAAGTCCGGTTCAAGGTGGTCATCTTTCGATTCCCATCAGATGTTAGCACATCTTCTTCTTTCGACACTCTTGAAAAATAATAGATTTTCAATGAAAAAGGCTCCCAAAACAGGAGCCTTTTTTTAATTTGAAATGTTATCGGTCAATGAATACCTCTCTTTTATAAGACATCCCTAAGTAAGGTCATTGTCCCACTTCAGGGCGTATTTTTTCGTGTAATCACCTGTGGGAGCTGTGTCACCTGTTGTCTTCGGAGTGATAACCTCTCCTCCATTGTGCCAGCCCCAATCAAGTTCAAATGGACCAGCTGCAATATCTTTGCCTTTTTCATCATACAACTCAAAAATAAAGGTCTTTTGTTCACGACCTGGTAACTTAGGAGAACCCACACCACTGTTAACGTGATCAATCAACCCTTGATTGTATTCTTTTGCGTAATCAGCTGTTGCACGAGTTGCTCCACCCGTTGGCCAACCAGTTTCACCAACCACAATCGGAAGGAGTTCAAAGTCTTGAGTTGTACTTAAGTCCTTGAGAGCAAAATAGGTCGCGTCGTACTCTGCATCGAATAAGTTTAAATAGGGTAGCTTAGAAACTGGATCAGTGAACTGAGCTGTTTTTTTCTGAAATAGACAATAATCCAATGGATTGTCTGTATTGCTAGCCAAGTTCGCGTAAAATGGGTAAATGTTAATCGTAAAGAAGGAATTGGTGACTTGCAGGAAAGCACAAACATCTTCGACGTATGTTTTCAGATTCGATTTGAATTTCGCTGAAGAAGGAGGCCAAGTGTCCGTTTGAGTTCCCGCATTGAAAGGAACACTTAATTTCACGTCCATTCCAGCTTTCGTAAATCCTTCTGACAAATTATTCAATGCCTTTACCAAAAGAGGTCCATAAGTCGCTGCATCATTGATAAGTGGTTCATTGCCTACAAAAACAGCTCCCAGGTTTGCTGCATAAGGTTTAAGAGCATCTACGATTGCCGTCGTGTTTGTACCCGCAGCCAGGGCCGCCAGATCAACATTTGGTACCGCAGGATAAAGCATAAAACCATCAGTAGCAGCTTTATCGAAAAATTTTACTTGCGAGTAATTAAACAGTTTTACGTGTTTAATACTTGATGCTTTAACAAGATCTGCAGCTGCACTATCAGCGATCTTAAGTGTCCCTTTGTATGGTGGCTCTGCTGTTGCTGGAGTAGCTTGAAAAGTATTACTGTAATTCACTCCCATCTGGGATTGTTTATCTTTTGCTTCAGACATAATTTAGGTTCTTATTGGTTTATCAATTAAATATAACAGAATACCTATTTGATTTCTAATTTTTGATGTGAACGACCTAATTTTGTCATGAATGACGTGTATTGCATAATTATTCAATCTGAAAAAGGTCGTGCAGTTCGCAAAGTGATTAAGAAATAATTTGAAGAGTTACCTGTATTAGGTGGCTCTTTTTATTGATTTGTATCCGTCTACAACAAAAACGTGTCGTTCATGACATAATTGAAGTTCTCGACAAGTTATTTTATAATTTCATAAAAAAGAGTGTTCATTAATTTCAATTAACTGAGCAAAACCTTTAATTATTTTCAAATAGCAACTATGAAAAAAATACACCTTTTATTACTGGCAGCACTATCTCTAGCGGTAGTATCCTTTAATTTTTCGTCAATAAGCAATCAGTCGAGTATTCAAAAATACACGCCAACGCCACCAAATTCAGGAGGGCCAGCAGTGAATGGAAATGGCGATAGAACAGGAGGTCCATTAAGCGGAGGAGCTTGTAACGTGTGTCACTCTGGAGGGGCTTTCTCGCCTACTATGAATGTATTTATCACAGATACCTTAGGAAATCAAAAGACTTCATATTTACCCGGCGAAGTTTATATCATTGAATACTCTGTTCTAAATCAAACGGGATCACCTTCTGGATTTGGAATGCAGTCGGTATTGTTGTCAGCAGGCGCAGGAAATCCAGAAGCTGGAGTTTTCGGAGCTCCTGTTACAGCAGGTACGCAAGTTTCATCATCGGGAGGTTATAATTATGTTGAACACTCAACGATTAGTGCAGTAGGAATTTGGCAAGTAAGATGGACTGCCCCATCAGTAGGTTTTGGAGATGTTGAAATTTATGCTGCGGGAATAGCAGCGAATGGTAACGGAAGCACAAGTGGCGATGAAGTGACTGCACCTTTCTCATATACATTTCCTGAAGCATGTTCACCAACTTCTAGCACAGATACGCAAACCTCTTGTCAACCATACACTTGGATTGACGGAAACACATACGCATCTTCGAATAATTCAGCAACACATATTGTTTCAAATGCCGGAGGATGTGACTCTACAATAACGTTGGATTTGACTATCGACCCGTTGAATACTGCCGTAACGCAAGCAAGTACAGTTTTAACTGCTGATGAGGCTGGCTTGGACTATCAATGGGTCAACTGTTCTGATATGTTAGCAATTGGAGGTGCTACAAATCAATCATATACTGCAACAATTAATGGTGATTATGCAGTTATTGTAACCGACAATGGATGCAGCGACAC
>JAWUWJ010000158.1:0-9513 GCA_034111925.1 Crocinitomicaceae bacterium | reverse complement strand
AAAAAATTAGCTTTAATCGCAGTATGCAATAAGCTGATAAAACAAGCTTATGGAGTCTGCAAGAATGATTTGATTTACGATGAAAATTATAGAAGAAGAAAAGTGGAACTTTAGTTGTTTTTCAGCTCAGTTCTATGTTATGCACGTTAGATTTTAGTGTCTCCGAATTGAGGATATGATTTAGCGAATTGATTCCATTTGTACGTTGACATCGATCTGTCGCCACTTTTTTGAAATCTCAAAAATTCCATGTAATCGCTAATTTCATGAACGTTTGCAGCGATTGATGTACGCATTGAAGAGAGACGGTCTTGTTGAATTAGTTCAAGGTTGAGACTTTCTGCAAGTTTGATGGTGTCAGCTACAATCTTATCAGGGTCAATTTCAGCGCTCACTCCGTAATTTTTTAGTGTGGACAAATGGTGGTGTATTATTGTAAAAACAATGTTGACGATTCGTATAGTTGGGTGCGGATGACCACATTCTTCAAAATATAATTCATGTTTTGAAGATGGTGATGATAACAAATAGAATAAAATGGAAGTACAAACTGTAATTAAAACGTCTTCAATATCTGTCGAACTTACTTTTTCACCTAAGTTGTCAATTGTAAAAGTTGCGATATGACCACCAATTACTATTGAGGCAAATTGATCAGCATCATATTCTAGTATATGTTTTTTTAATGAAAATTCCACTTTTTCATCTCCGGAAAGACTGTTTTCCAGTACCGAAGAATTTTGAATCAAATGACCAAGTTCATGATAAAAGGTGAAATGCATCGCAGTGTCAAACATTAAATCCGTTGCTGGGAATTTTGAGAATTTATCCTTTAATGAAGATTTCAGGTCATCGTTTGCACCAAACAAATCATAGAGATGACGTACGATTCCGACATTTATTCCAATGATATTTGAACCATTTTTCTCTTTCTTTGCGAAAGCATTGAATTTTCTATCATTTACGATAAAGACGTAGCTAGGTTCGAGATTATGTCCGATATTTTCTTTTAATTCTTTGTAGTAGAAAAGAAAGCCTTTTTTTAATTCATAGTCAAGAGGTGAACCTTCGATGAATGGGAAAATCTCATCAATCTTAATTGAGCTTCTTTCAACAAGTTGTTTGGTATGATCGAGGTAGAGTTTTTCAATTTCTTTACTCATCATGATATTTTTTTGAACATACTTATCTAATTAAACTAATATGATTTGACATCAAACTTACGATGGTCATAGTTGTGCATAACTTACTTATACGCACAACTCTCATCCAATCTGACTGCTCAGCTCAGCTCTAAACGAATAGCAATCGCTTACAAATGAAAGTCAACGTATATTATTCTATCAAAATAGTAAAATTACAACGAAAGCCAATAGGAACTAAAGCGAACTTAATAGACGGGAAGAAGCTTTTTGTGAAGTAGAAGTCGCGTGTTCGCTTTGTCCAAAGTATCTTGCCAACCTATAAAATAACTAGTAATCGGTGAAATCATTAAATCCTCAATGTCTCGATGCTGAACGAGCATAATTTCATTGTCATAATTCTCCTTGATCTCTTTGAAATTGAAATTCGGGAAGCTATTGTGTGGATATAAATCAACCGCTCCAAATAGATGCAAGAACTCATGGGCTATTACAGCTGGGTTTTTATCCGTTACTATTGAGTATTCAGCTTTTTTTGTGCCTGCATACTGCGTGAAAAATGAATAACTAGGATGGTTTTCATAATATCCATTGACAAAGAACATGATCGCTACATCATCTAATTCTAGTTTATCGCGCAATGCCTGATTGAGTGTTTGTACGTTGTGAATCTTTAATCTTTTTCCAACCTTAGACGAAGATCGATACTTTATTCCTCTCCCGGCATATTTCGCTACGGCGTCCGCCCACGGTCCCATTCTACGGTACGAATAGTTGCTTTTGGCCAGAAGTCCATTGAGCCGCAATGTGACCCTTGCTCTTTTTTCATCAAAACTATCTTTCGTTCCCTGCTCATGAAAAACGGGCTTGATGACAAGTACTTTGTTCATCTTTTTAGCTTTCTCCTCAATCCATTTGGTGGCATATTTTATCGAATCCATCGTTTGGGCAATATCAAATTCCGTCCATGGATTATAAATAGCAACATCAACAAATACCGCGTACAAAACGACTGTGTCTTCTAATTCTTGACACGTATTAACCCCTCGTGTCATTGGAACTTTGTCGTATTCTACCGTATAGTGGCGCTTAAATAATCCACAGGCCGATATTAGCAACAAGAAAAGTATGATAAATAGTGAGTAGCGCTTCATAAGTTTATTAGTATATGTCGTGATTGCAAATAAGTAACCCTTCGTTAGTGAAAATATTGCGTTAGTGTTTAAAAACATTCAAAATGTCGATTTTTCCAATAGCAGTCCTAATCTTCCTTAATAATTTATTAAATTCGCGACTCTTAGAATTAACACCAAAACTAATCGCATAAGTATGGCATTCGACTTAGATATGATCAAGGCGGTTTACGCAAAATACCCTGGCCGCGTTGCTGCAGCTAGAAATATTGTAGGTAAACCTCTTACACTGGCAGAAAAAATATTGTATACACACCTTTGGGAAGGCGATGCAAAAACAGAGCACGAACGTGGGAATTCTTACGTTGATTTCGCTCCGGATAGAGTAGCAATGCAAGATGCAACAGCTCAAATGGCTCTTTTGCAATTTATGCAAGCTGGAAAAACGAAAGTCGCTGTGCCTTCAACTGCACACGCCGATCACTTGATTCAAGCGAAGTTAGGTGCGGATAAAGATTTACAAGATGGAATCAACAAGAACAACGAGGTATTCAACTTCTTAAGTTCTGTTTGCGATAAATACGGGATCGGTTTCTGGAAGCCAGGAGCTGGAATTATTCACCAAGTTGTTCTTGAGAATTACGCATTCCCTGGTGGAATGATGATTGGAACAGATTCACATACTGTTAACGCAGGTGGGCTTGGAATGGTCGCTATCGGTGTTGGTGGTGCTGATGCAGTAGACGTTATGGCTGGAATGGCTTGGGAACTTAAAATGCCAAAATTGATTGGTGTTAAGTTAACTGGAACATTAAACGGTTGGACGGCTGCCAAAGATATCATCTTAAAAGTGGCTGAAATTTTAACTGTTAAAGGTGGAACTGGAGCTATTGTTGAATACTTTGGAGACGGTGCACTTTCATTGTCTTGTACAGGAAAAGGAACAATTTGTAACATGGGAGCTGAGATTGGAGCAACAACTTCAACATTCGGTTACGATGATTCAATGAGAAGATATTTAGCGGCAACAGATCGTCAAGATATTGTTGATGCTGCTGATAAAGTTGCAGAGCACTTAACAGGTGATGCTGAAGTATACGAGAATCCAGAGAACTATTTCGATCAAGTAATTGAAATCGATTTGGATACGTTAATGCCGCATATCAATGGTCCATTTACTCCAGATTTGGCGACGCAAGTTGGATCAATGAATGAAAAAGCAACAACGAATGATTGGCCTTTAGATGTTGAATGGGGATTGATTGGATCGTGTACAAACTCTTCTTACGAAGATCTTGCAAGAGCGGCTTCAATTGCGCAACAAGCAGTAGACAAAGGTTTAGAGACGAAAGCGCAGTTCGGTATCAATCCAGGCTCTGAAACGGTACGGTTTACTGCAGAAAGAGACGGTTTGATGAAATCATTTGAAGACTTAGACGCGACAATCTTTACAAATGCTTGTGGACCATGTATTGGTCAATGGGCAAGATATTCTGATCCAAAGAATGCGCCGAAAAATAGTATCGTGCATTCATTCAATAGAAACTTTGCGAAGCGCGCTGATGGAAATCCAAACACGCACGCCTTTGTTGCTTCACCAGAAATGGTTGCTGCAATTGCAATTGCTGGACGATTGGATTTTAACCCAATCACAGATACGTTAACAAATAAGGACGGAGAACAAATTAAATTAGATCCACCGAAAGGAGATGAATTGCCAGACGGAGGATTTGATGTAGAAGACAATGGATACCAAGCTCCAGCTGAAGATGGAAGTGGAATTAATGTTGAAGTAAGCCCTGATTCAGAGCGTTTGCAATTGCTTTCTCCTTTCGCAGCATGGGACGGTGGAAACATCGAAGGAGCAAAGTTATTGATCAAAGCAGAAGGGAAATGTACAACGGATCACATCTCTATGGCTGGTCCATGGTTGAGATATAGAGGTCACTTGGATAACATTTCAAACAACTGTTTGATTGGTGCTGTAAATGCATACGGTGGAGGAATTAACGAAGTTGTAAACCAATTGACTGGTTCAAAAGGAGAAGTTCCTGCTACGGCAAGAGCATATAAAGCAGCTGGAGTTGATACTATCGTTGTTGGAGATCACAATTATGGTGAAGGTTCATCTCGTGAGCACGCAGCAATGGAACCACGTCACTTAGGTGTGAAAGCGGTTATCGTTAAATCATTCGCTCGTATCCACGAAACAAACTTGAAGAAACAAGGAATGTTAGGATTGACTTTCGAAGTTGAATCTGATTACGATAAAATTAAAGAAGACGATACATTCAGCTTCTCAGACTTGAGCGCATTCGCACCAGGTAAGCAATTGACTTTAGATGTTGCTCACGCTGACGGTTCTTCTGATTCGATCAAATTGGATCACACTTACAATGCACAGCAAATTGAATGGTACAAAGCAGGATCTGCATTGAACTTGATCAAAACGCAAAACGGATAAGAAAAAATAGAGTATTAAAAAAGGCGTCTCAGTTCAACTGAGACGCCTTTTTACTTTTATAATGTGTCTCGTCCTGAACTCTCCACTTAATTCAATAAATCCTAATTCATAACGGCGGGAACTAGGCTGACGTGCGCCGTCCACGCTTTAAATAGTTTATTGAAACCTATATAGTCATTCTATCATGTTTTTGTTTACGAAGCTTAAATGAAGCATGCAGTTTAGTTCATGTTATAGTTGTTTGTTTAATCATCGCTATAAATTGCAATTTCCTTCTTCTCACTTTTTTCAGGGTCTAAAAAAGTAAGCAAAAAGAGCCCTTTAGCGCCGCAACAATGTACTTACCCTTTTGAGTCACATGACTTAAAATTGAAGAACTCCTCGTAAACTCGTCAAACACCTCCAATTTTCGAAGTCACTTAGTCCAAAGGGTACCAAGCACAATTATTGAATGCGCAAGCTGTGTAGGTTACCCAGCACAAACACCTCTTTTTTGTTTTCTTTTTTAGACTATTGAACTTTATAGAAGTTAGCGAAAAACACGCAGAAAGTCAAGGGTAAGAATCACAAGAAGGGAATCACCGCGAAGCAGCCACGAAGTGAATTTAGGGGGATGGTTAGTTTGCTTTGCCAATTCTACAATGATCTAATCTGGGCATCTCTAGGCAAAGCTCTTCATTAACTATAACTTCTAATTACAAACCGCTATTGTCCAAATCCTAATTCATAACTTCTAATTAATAATTAATAACTCATAACTTCTAATTCATAACTAACAACTCCTCCTCAACTTCCTGCATACTCTGTTCCGTATACATGGATTTCAGCCAAGCCAAGAAATTAAAATACTCCATTGCGATTTTACCGTCTTCTTCTTGAGACAATCGTTCCAAATTCGCAACTTGCTCATCGAAAGTGGCCTTTTTAGAATCTTTGTAGGGTTCAATGAAATTGTTGTTGGCAAAACGCATAAACGACGTTAGCATTTCGATTTCACGTTCTTGTTTCTTCAAGTACCGCTGTGCAGATTTCACCAACGGACGAATCAGTTCATGATTCCCCAAGCCGTAATGAATGCAAATCAACATCAAGCGGAGGTAGCAATTTCCATCCAATCGAATGTTTCGCATCTCAGGATTATTCAAAATTTCATTCGACCATTTCAAAGCCTTCTTATAATTACAAGTTGCTAAATGCGCATACGTGAAATTAAAATAGAAAACCATTTTTAGGTTCGTATATATTTGTAAGGATGGCTCCGTATATTTTTCTTCAAGATCGCTGAGGTACGTGAGGATTTTAGAATAATTCCCCTGATCCATGTCTCGATTGATATTGATGTTGTTCAACGTGTGGTCCAATTCATCCAAGAAGCTTGAATTTCTATTTTGCTGAGGAATTTCGTTGATCGTTTTCATGATGATCTCCAATTCAAGATCGAACTCCTTAAACATTTTAAAAGTGGACAAACCAATCAACAAGAATCGTGCATGGGTTAACCAGTTCCGTTTCTCAACGATGATCTCCACAACTTGTTTTCGATGGAAATACATTTCCTTTGGATGATCAAAAGCGTAATGATAATGGCCCCAAATGACATGGAAGTCCATTTGACATTGCTTTGGATATTTGTCAATTTCAACGTTCATCAAAGGATGTTCTATGATGTCCGTTAACCGTTGACGCGTAACTGTTCCAACGAAACTTGTTCCTTCCAAGAGACAGATTCTCATTTTGGCTGCCAAATATTCAAACTCGGCAAGAATGTCGTTGTTCTTCCGTGCTAAACTTACTTCAGGAAATGTAACTTCTACATAATGATCCAAATCCTCTTTGTTCGATTGTTTAATTGCAATGTTGAACTCGAGCAGTGACAAACGATCCATTGCCAAATAGTTTTCTTGATTTCGAGCCAATTCAAAAGCCTTCTCCAGTAATTTTTTTGCCTGCGGATAAAGCCCTTTCTCAAAAAGGATATCAATGTAATCGATGTCTTGTCTCAGCTTTAAATTTTCACTGAATGACGCAGAATGTTGTCGGAGCGATTTTAAAATCAATTCACTCAATTGTACTTTCAACGTTGAAATATTCTTCGTGTTGATTTTGTTCTTAACGCCTTTGACCAAAGCATTGTGATCATACGTTTGCATTTTGTCGATCGCGTCAAATAAAATCGTGTAGTTATTTGTTCCATCCTTGGAATATTGCTTTGCAAATAATTTAAAACTTCTTTTCTCCGCCTTCGATAGCGAGCGAATTAAATAGAAGAGATGTTCCGTGGTTTTCATGTGGGCGATAGTTCAATACAAAAATACGGTTTCTTCAATGAAGTAATAGGCCCGAAATGAGAATATTACTACCAAAAAAAGGAGCTTGAATCATTAGTTTCTGAAGTTTTTAGTTCGTCGGTTAAATCAACATGAATGTTTGATTCTATCTCGCTTTATTGTTTACTAAACAGTTTTAGCAGTGGTTTTTTAAGCCATTATTAATTGAATTGAATCTTTAATATTATTGGAAAGCTTGATTATGATAATCGGCTTTCAGTAGTAATATTTGCAGCGACTAAACAAGCCTACCATTATGAAAAAAATGCTTTTAATCGGAACACTTCTGTTCACTATTTTCTCGCATTCGAGCCATGCACAATCGAATGCTAGAAAGTACATTAGACTGATTGTTTCAGATGTGAATACAAGAGAAGCTTCATTGGAAATTGACACCTATTTGCGCAGCCAGAGCGGAATAATTACCTCAAGAATGGACAGGAGTACAGGTGTTTATTTAGGGATTTATCGAGAAGATTCTGGGATTAACGCCAATCAGATTATTCATTGGATCGACGGTTTAGGGTACTCGCCAAAATGTTTTGTAGAAGGAGCCCATGGAACGACTGAACCCATCAAACGAATCAATAGACAAAGCTGCGGTGGGAATTCAATTTCAATTGATAATTAAAATACTGAATTATGAAACTTCGACTACCACTTCTACTGCTTTTAGCGCTAACCACCTATCAGCTGAATGCTCAAGCGCCCTGCGTAACGAGTTTTACAGGATTTGATCCTTGTTCTGCCGAGCCGCTTGGTACTGCATCAACATGCGTCGCTTCTCAAGAAGTATTTCAAACAAACACCTGTGCTGGAATGTTGCCAACAACGGGTGGATGCGCAATGACAACAGGAACGAATATCGTTTGGGGATCATTTACGGTTGTCAGCACGGACACGTATACCATAACTTGGACTGCGAGTAACAATCGAAATATCCGTTTGGGATTGTATCAGTTTACTGACATTTGTTTGATGACAGGAGAAACGCAAGTCGCCTGTGCAAACGCCGGAGGAAATGGAGTCGATGAAACGATTTCTCAAGTTCTAACGCCCGGTCAATATTTTGTTTGTGGAAAAAGCTCTGGAAATTTATCCAATGCATCCACGATCTGTATTCACGCACCGAGTATTCCCGCTCCTGTCGTTGCATCTGATTGTGGAGTAGGGGTGAACGTTTGCACAAATTTGAATTTCTCTATTGATCCGAATGGAGAAGGAATAAATACAAATGAAATTCCAGTTTCTGGTTCTTTAGGGAATCCATTTTACAACGGTTTTACGACATTCAATCCATGGGGGACGCTCAACTTAGGGTGTCTGCAAATTGATGAATCAAATAGTACTTGGATGAAAGTCAACATTAGCGGATCTGGAAACCTCGAATTCGTTTTTGGAGGGAACAATACTCAAACTGGATATTACGATTGGATTATGTATCCAGCAACAGCGGATTGCGCGGATGTTTTGGCGCATACTGTAGCACCCACTCGTTGCAATTGGAACTTGGTTGATTTCGGAGGGACAGGTCTTTCAGCTACAATTCCAGTTGGAGGTGATGCTGGGAATTTTGAACCACCACTGGCCGTTACTGCTGGAGATGTGTACATTATTTGCTTCTCAAATTTTAGTTCTATTCAATCGCTTGTACCATTGAATTTTGGAGGAACGGCAGGTGTAAGTTGTACTCCGCTACCCGTGGAGTTCTTGACATTGACCGCAACTGTTGAGAGTAAAATGGATTCTAAAGTCAATCTTACATGGGCAACGGTTTCTGAAAACAACAATGACTATTTCGAAATTCAGCGAAAGGTTCAAAATGGATTTTATGAATCAATTGGTGAAATTGACGGCCACGGAACAACAACTGATTTAATGAAGTATTTATTTGAAGATGAAAATGCTATTGTCGGCGAAGTGAATTATTATAGAATCAAACAAGTCGATTTTGACGGGGCATTTGATTATTCAACAGAAGTGTCAGTAATGGTTCCTAGAATTGGCGGACAGAACATTTATCCGAACCCAAATAATGGATTGTTTAGCGTTCAATTAAGGTCGAATGTACAAGGAGATGTAATAATCGCTTTGCGAGATATAAGTGGAAGAGTCGTTTCCTCTCAAAGCTCAAAAGCAATTAATGGCAAGGTGAAATCGGATTTTTCAAGCGTTCCTTCAGGATCATATTTAATTGAAGTAATTCAAAATGAAATTGTAAAAACTCAAGCGCGAGTAGTATTGAGTAACTAATGTCGTAGTTGGTTTAGAAAAGAAGGGTTGATAGTACCTATTCTTTATTTAGGGGATCAGTTCATATTTCTGTGGACTTGAATAAATATCATGCATAGATTTGAGTCAATCTGAATAAAAAGAATCCAATATTGCTAACGCCTCTAAACTGTGCTCTGAAGGCTTTGATTTTGGCATTGAAGGATTCCGCTGAC
>JAWUWJ010000157.1:0-49961 GCA_034111925.1 Crocinitomicaceae bacterium | reverse complement strand
GTTTTATCCCTTTGGGGAAGTGACGTTTATGAATTCCCGAAAAGAAGTTTCATTCATAAAAAATTATTTCAGCGCATCTTAAATAGTGCTCCAATTGTCTGTTCTACATCAAAAGACATGGCAAGAGAAGCATCGTTGTATGTGAAGAAGGATTTTTACATTACGCCATTCGGAATCGATACAGAGCGTTTCAAGCCAACGGGCAATGAGAATCCAGTCTTTACAATTGGCACGGTTAAATCATTGGAGAAAGTCTACGGGATTGATCGTTTGATTCATCTCTTCGATAAATTTCAAAGTCAATTTGAAGGAGAAGTTCAATTGAACATTTTTGGTTCTGGATCTGAGCTTGATTCTTTGCAATCGCTTGTCAAGGATTTAAAATTAGAGTCCATTGTTCATTTTAAAGGATTCGTTGAAGATCAAAATTTGATTGAAGCATTCAACTCCTTGGATGTTTTTGTTGCCCTATCTAGACAAGAAAGCTTTGGTGTTGCAGCGTTGGAAGCGCAAGCTTGTGGAATTCCAGTCATTGTTTCGAATGTTGGCGGATTGCCTGAGGTCGTGAACTCCGAGACAGGATTTATAGTGGAAGGCGATGCTTTAGAGGATGGATTAGGAGCCTTAAAAAAACTCACAAATGCCGATTTCAGGAAATCCATGGGGGCCAAAGGGCGCTCTTTTGTCGTCGACAACTATTCAGAGTCCGTCTGTGTTGATCAACTATTAAAAGTCTATCAATAGGTCTAAGAAATTTTCTTGATTAACTTTGAGTGATCAAGCAATTTGAAATGACTGAGAAATTAAGTTATAATTCTATTTATACTGGCCTCTTTTGCCTTTTCGCTTTTTCGTTTGCTTGGAATCTGCAAATCAGTACAATCCTAATTGTTCTTCTATTTGGTGTTTGGCTTTCGGACAAAAATTCGTCAATTAAATCCAAATTGATTTCTCCGTTTAAAGACAAGCGCGTTCTGGTTTTAATTTCAACTTATGTTCTCGCAATAATTGGATTGTTGAACACTGATAATGTGGACCATGGCGTATTTATACTCGGCGTAAGTGCATCACTTTTGATTCATCCTCTGATCTTTAATTCTCTCGAAAACAGAACGTTTCACCGAAAGAAAATTCACTTTGTTTTCGTTTCATTTGTCGCTGGAATTCTTACATCATCGCTCTATTGCTTACTGATATCGTATTTCAAATATTCCGCAGGTGGAGTAGGATTTGAAGTTTTCGAGTACATCGAATTAATGAATGTCCCACTGTCGCCAGGTTCATTTGGGAATTATTTGAATTTTTCAATGCTCCTTGTTTTACTTTATTTAATTGGTGAATACAAGTTTGCGAATAAGCCGAAGCTCGTCCATTGGCTGCTGGCGTTTGTGTTATTGGTATTCTTCCTGCTAATTACTTATTTGTTGCAATCGAAAGCTTCATTACTCGCTGCGATCATGATCATTGGATTGGTCATTGCTTATAAAGTTACCCTGCTCTTTTCATGGAAAATTACGCTGGCAGGAGTTGTTGTTTGTGGAACGCTGTTCTTTTTCTCAGGATTGCACACAAGTATTCTAGGCGAACGCTTTGAAGCAATGAGCTATAATTTTGAAAATTTTGACAAGAAATCTGAATCTTCATCCGCACTCCGTTTCGCTGCAATGGAAGGGTCTTATTCTCTCGCAATGAATAATCCATTAATTGGAGTCGGCACGGGAGCAGTAAAAGGAAGGCTTACGGAATATTATAAAGAACATGGATACGAGGGTGCTGCTATTCACAAAACGGATACGCACAATCAATTTTTAAGGTCTTTTGCAAAGAACGGTATTCTGGGATTCATACTCGTTACCATAACTTTTCTCTTGCCTTTAATCCTAGCTATAAAAATAAAATCCTTCCTGCTCTTTGTATTTGGAATGCTCGAAATTGTAATGGGAATGACAGGAGATATATTCGATAGTCAACCCGGAATTGTATTCTACGCATTTACAATTTGCTTTTTGATATTTATCGCTGGAAAATCCTCTAAGGAAGAATCCGCTACTATTTCGTCGTAAAGAATTTCTATGAGCAGAATGATTTATATTATTTTTGACGGTCAAAGGGAACGCAGGCAATGAAATTATTAATACTCACTCAATATTATCCACCGGAAATTGGAGCGCCTCAAAACCGTCTTCATGAATTGGCTGTGCGACTTAAAGCGAGTGGGATAGACGTTGAAGTATTAACGGCCATGCCCAATTATCCTAAAATGGAAATCATGGAAGCTTACCGAAAAGGGGCGATCCGAGAAGAAACCATTGACGGCATTAATGTTCGACGCTCTAAGATTTACGTTTCCAATTCGAAAAAAATCATTCCGCGGTTGTTGAATTATTTCAGCTTCGTTTGGACGTCCTACTGGAAAGGGAGAAGCTATAAAGATGTTGACTACCTGATGGTTGAATCACCTCCTTTGTTTCTAGGATATTCGGCTATGGCTTTGTCAAAGAAGCTGAAAGCCAAAATGATTTTCAATGTTTCCGACCTATGGCCGGAAAGCGCCGAAAAAATGGGGATCGTAACAAACGCTACGATGCTTAAAATGGCCTACAAGTTAGAGAAGAAGTGTTACAACCGTGCACATTTGGTGACTGGCCAAACCATGGGCATTGTAGACAATATTCGATCTCGATTTCCTGAAACGAACCTACATTGGCTGCCAAATGGAGTTGACGTGTCATTTTATGATCCATCAAAAATTTCCCCTTCTGGTTTTCGAGAAGCAATTGGAGCAAAAGATTCCGATGTTATCTTCTTCTACGGAGGAATAATCGGTCATGCTCAAGGATTGCAGACTGTACTTCAAGCCGCTAAGTTAATTGAAGACAAACCAAAGATAAAGATTGTTTTGCAAGGTGCTGGACCTGTATTGACTGAATTACTAGCATTGAAAGAAGAGTTGGGCTTGAAGAATATTATCTTCAAAGAGCCTGTTGCGAAAAATGAGATGCCGGGAATTTTGAAAGAGGTTGACGTTGCTTTGGTTCCGCTTCGTAAGCTAGACTTGTTTACTGGAGCAATTCCATCAAAAATATTTGAAGCGCAAGCCATGGAGATTCCATTGCTACTTGGAGTTGAAGGTGAAGCGAAATTGCATTTCATAGACCGTGCTGAAGCGGGTTTATTTTACGAGCCTGAGAACAGTGAAGAAATGGCGAAACGTATGATCGAGATGGCATCCAATCCTGATGGCTTGAAAAAAATGGGGTTGAATGCAAGAGTTTACGTCACAGAGAATTTTAATAGAAATACTATTGCAGAATCCTTTAAAAAGGTCCTGTAACAGATATTAATAGAGTACATGAAACGAAAAATTATTACAATTATAGGCGCTAGACCACAGTTTGTAAAAGCTGCAGTAATTAGCCGGGTGCTTTCTCAGCGCGATGATGTTGAGGAAATTTTGGTACATACAGGTCAGCATTATGACCACAATATGTCCGAAATATTTTTCGAGGAAATGGACATTCCAAAACCGAAGTACAACTTAAGCATTAACGGTTTGGACCACGGAGCGATGACAGGGCAAATGCTCGAGAAAATCGAAGAGGTGATCAAAATTGAGAATCCAGAATGGGTTTTGGTTTATGGCGATACAAATTCAACGATAGCAGGGGCTTTGGCTGCCAAAAAGAAACACGTTAAAGTGGCACATATCGAAGCAGGATTGAGAAGCTTCAACATGAGAATGCCGGAAGAAGTGAACAGAATTTTGACGGATAGAATATCGGATATCTTATTCGCACCAACGCAAACGGCAATTGATAACCTTAAGTTAGAAGGATTCGATAACCTTGACATCAATGTCGTTCGAAGTGGAGATGTAATGCTAGATGCAGGAATGTTCTACGCGAAAAGATCAAAAGAGCGAGCGACATTATCTACTGATTTTTTTGAAGGAGACTTTATTCTTTGCACGCTTCATAGAGCTGAGAACACAGATGATAAAGAACGCCTGACTTCAATTGTAAACGCATTGAATACCATTCACGAATCAACAAGAGTTGTAATGCCATTGCATCCTCGAACAAGTGGTTTGATCGAGAAATACGGATTGGAGCTTAAAGTTGATTTGATCGATCCTGTTGGTTACTTCGATATGATTGAATTGTTGAAGAATTGCAGCCTCGTAATGACAGACAGTGGCGGACTTCAAAAAGAAGCGTATTTCTTTGAGAAAAACTGTGTAACGATGCGCGATGAAACAGAATGGGTGGAGCTCGTTAACAATGGCTTCAATCTATTGTCAGGGGCGAATGGCGACCTCATCATTGAACATACGAAGACCATGCTTAGTAAATCATCCGATTTTTCTTCGCAACTTTATGGTGATGGCCATGCAGGAGAGCAAATCGTTGAAACTTTACTCAACTCATAACTCGAGAAATCGAATAATCAAATACTCAAACAATCGAATCATGATTCCATTTTCACCACCAAGAATAGATGATGTAACAACTGAAGCAGTTGTTGCAGCTTTGAAGTCTGGATGGATTACCACTGGACCGAGAACGAAACAATTCGAGAACGAAATCACAGCGTATTGCGGTCACAAAACCACAGTTGCGGTAAACTCTTGGACAACTGGAATGCAGGTTTTATTGGCATGGTGGGGAATTAAAGAGGGGGATGAGGTAATCATTCCGGCTTATACGTATTGCGCCAGTGCTAACGTTATTATTCATGCAGGTGCGACGCCAGTAATGGTGGATTTAAATGAAGGAGACTTCAATTTAAATGCAGAGAAAGTTCGTGCAGCAATCACGCCGAGAACGAAGGCTATTATGGCTGTCGATATTTCAGGTTTCCCTGCGGATTACGACTTACTTCGGGCTTTGATTAATGAACCTGAAATTAAAAGTCAATTCAATTCTTCAAATAATCTTCAAGAAAAACTAGGTCGAATTTTGCTTTTAGCGGATGCCGCACACAGTTTTGGAGCAATTATGAATGGAGGACAAGCAACGATTCAATCGGATATTGCAACGTACTCATTTCACGCGGTAAAGAACTTGACGACAGCAGAAGGCGGAGCGCTTTGCTTCAACTTGCCGGATAATTTTGATCACGACGCAATTTACAAGCAAATGTGTGCGATGATTTTGCACGGTCAAAGTAAGGATGCCTTGGCAAAAACGATAAAAGGCAATTGGAAATACGATGTTGAAGAACCTGGTTTCAAATGCAACATGACGGATCTTCAAGCCGCCATTGGTTTGGTTGAATTGAACAGATACCAAGAAAGTTTGGATCGAAGAGAAGAGATTTTTAGATTGTATGAAGAAGGATTTTCAAATGTAGATTGGGCTTTGTTACCGCCATTTAAAACGGAAAATAAAACGTCGAGTTATCATCTATATCTTTTAAGGATTAAAGGGATTACAGAAGATCAAAGAGATACGATCATTCAAGAGATTTTCGATTGTGATGTCTCAGTCAACGTTCATTTTCAGCCTTTACCGCTTTTAACAGCATATAAAAAACGCGGATTCAAAATGGAAAATTATCCAGAAGCATACAATAAATATGCGAATGAGATTAGCCTTCCTGTTTACTTCGATTTGACGAACGAACAGGTACAAACAGTAATCAATGCTGTTATAAAATCCGTTGCTAAAATCATGAACTCCTAACTCATAATTCTTAACTCCTAACTTACAATTCTTCATTGAAACGCCAATTCGACATATTGACCTCATTAATCATTCTAACGTTCTTTTTTCCATTTGGTCTAATTATCGCGTTGATTATTTCTGTATCGTCAAAAGGTGGCGTGTTTTACCGTCAAGAACGAATCGGCAAAGACGGCGTCCCATTTCAATTGTTCAAATACAGAACGATGAAAGTTGATTCCGACAAAGCGGGTCTTTTAACCGTTGGAATGAATGATTCTCGAATCACAGCAATTGGTCGCTTTTTACGAAAATTAAAGCTCGATGAATTTCCTCAATTTCTCAACGTTCTTTCTGGTGAAATGAGCATTGTCGGTCCAAGGCCTGAAGTCAGGAAATACGTTGATTTATACACGCCCGAGCAAAGGGACGTTTTGAAAGTAAGCCCAGGAATTACGGATTATGCTTCACTTGAATATTTCAATGAAAATGAAATCTTGGGCAATTCAGATAATCCTGAAAAAACATACATCGAAGAAGTGATGCCAGCAAAATTGGAGCTCAATAAGAAATATATTTCAAATCCAACCGTTAAGCGAGATATTGAAATCATGTGGTTGACATTTAAGAAAATGTTCGCCCGTTAAACCTTAAATCCTCCGAAATGAAGGCTTTATTAATTGCTTTGCTTCTCCTCTCTAATTCTGCCCTTTTTGCACAATACAACAAGTATTCAGGAACTCTGGAAGGTTCGTTGTTCAGTGGGGATAGATTCAGGTTGAATTCTGAAGACACTATCTTTTTCATTCAAGGTGAAAATGTTTCTCACGCCACAACTCGAATAGGAAAATTCTTTTTGGATTTTGAATTCAATTTAGAAGAACCTTTTTCTATTCACTTTACCAATCCATATTGTGTTCGAAAAGTAGCTTACTTTGATTTGTCCGATGCAGACACAAGTATTTTGTCGTCAGATGATGAGAGAGTTATTCTTTTCCCAAAAGTGAATATGGATATGGTTTCTAATCCTAAAGGAGCAATGCTTCAGTTGTCAGTTCTAAATTTCAATTGGGAAAACGATCAAATGATGTTGGATTATCAACATGCGGACGATCAAAGTGAACTGTTGGATGCATTAATGGAAAATCCAGACTCTTTATTTTCCGATACTCTCTTTGCGTTTGATTCACGAGTGCTTAAAGTCGGGGATATTTACCGGCCAAAAGAAAACATTCGTTTCGCCAAAAAGACAGGAATGATTGCTGAAGACAGCCAAAATGAATTGGACTCGATGGCTAATTTCATAATTAAAAACCCCAATATAATTATTGAGGTTGGAACGCATTTAGATTCTAGGGCGAGTGAAAATGAATCGGACAGTTTAGATAAAGTCAGAGCCGAAAGAGTTAAAGATTACTTGATCTCCAAAGGAGTTGACTCAACGCAGTTAAAGTCGGTTGGGTACTGGAAATACCAGCCTATTGCATCAGAGAGTAGAATCAACTCGATGGGGTCTAGAAAGGAAAAGGAAGCTGCACACAAAATCAACGACCGAACGGAATTCAAAATCATGTCCGTTTCAAGAAGGCTTTAATTGTTCCCAACAAGAAATTAAAGCTTTTTGGCACTTTCAATCTCTCAATCAAAATCCATCTTCGTATTTTAGAGGCTTAGCCAAAACCTATGAAGTATTTAATTTTCCCGATTGCACTTTTCATTTCACTGAATGTAGTTTCTCAACTCAGCGATGCAAAACAAAAAGAGATTGATTCCTATTTCGAGTCTTGGAATGCGGTTGGTCACCCAGGCGGCGTTCTTGGCGTTTTAAAGGACGGTGAAATTTTGTACACGAAGGCGTATGGAATGTCTGATTTGAATATGAAACAACCAAACACCGTTGACACTTATTTCAATATCGCTTCAATTTCAAAGCAGTTTACGGCAATGGGAATTGTTCTTTTAGAGCAAGAAGGAAAATTGAGTTACGACGATGAAATTCAAAAGTACCTGCCCACGATTCCAGAATTTAAGCATAAGATTACAATCCGTCATTTATTGCACCATACAAGCGGCTTGAGAAGCCTGCATGGAACCTTGGAAATGGCAGGTTGGCGTTCCTCAGATCCAAGGTCAACGGAGGATTTGTTCCGAATCATGGAGAAGCAAAAGGATTTGAATTTTGAGCCAGGATCTGAGTATTTGTATTGCAATACTGGATACAATTTCATGGCTGAGATAATCGCCAACGTAACAGGAGAGGACTTCATTCCATGGATTAAATCCAACGTGTTTGTGCCGCTCGGAATGCAACATACGTATGTAGAAGAAAATTATTGGAACATTGTTCCGGGCAATGCGAATTCCTATTACGCAGAGGAGAAAGGTTTTGCCAATGCAGTGCCATATTGGGGATATATGGGATCCGGAAACGCCCATACGAATGTGATTGACTTATTGAAATGGTACAACAACTTCAACCATCCAAAATCGGGTTGGGAGAAAGCATTTAAGGCACTTCAGACAAAAGACACGTTAAATGATGGCTCAGATAATTATTATGCGTTTGGAGTCGTAATGGACAAGTACCGTGAAGTGGATCGAATTCAACATGGTGGTGCGATTGGAGGCTTTCGATCATTTGCTTGTGCTTATCCAGAAGAAGATGTGAGTGTTGTTCTTTTAACGAATTTCACAAGCTCAGATGTTCGAGGTAAAGTAGAAAAGGTTTCTAATCTGCTTTTGCACGTTAGTGAAGATCAAAAGTTAGTTCGAAAAAGCATCGAGGTGAAGGCGAAGAAACTCGAAATGTACGAACGCGATTTTTGGAATGAAAAAAAGAAGTTTTCGCGCAAAGTTTACGTGAGAGACGGCAAACTATGGTACCACAGGGCGGAGGGAAATGAATCTGAAATGAGACCTGTTGGTAAGCATGAATTTCAAATGGTGAGTTCCAATTCTCCAATCATGAAGTTTGATTTCTCCAATCCAGATGCCCCTACAATGATTGTCGGGTATGGGAAATCGAACGCTGGATATTTTAAGGCTTTTAATCCAATTGAACCAACGCCACAAATTTTGAAAGAATACGTTGGTTCATTTTACAGCCCTGAATTGGACACAAAATACGTTCTTCGATTTGAAGATGGTAAACTTATAGCCAATCAAAAACGCCTAGGAGATCTTAGTGTTGAATTGATGAATGTGAATGCGTTGAATGCTCAATGGCCTTTAGATAACTTGGATTATAAGAGAAGCGCAAATAATGAAATTACAGGTTTTTACGCTTCCAATGGACGTGTGAGAAGTGTGTGGTTTGAAAAAATCGTAGAGTGAAAAACTAAAATCTAAACCGCTTTCTTCGAAACCATTCCTTTAATAAAGAACACCACCACAAAACAGAAAAGCCCAAGCCCAGCTCCTGCAACAACGTCTTCTAAGAAGTGCTGTGATAAATACATGCGCGAGTAGCCAACCAATCCCGCTAGAAGGGCCAGAATGACCTGCATCAATCGATTCTTAGAGAAGTACACACACGCTACAATTGCGAAAAAAGCAAACCCCGCAGTTGTATGACCAGAAGGGAAAGAATGCACAGAATGCACTTTCAAGCCAGGAACATAATAGAGTTGATCGTGGCCAATTAACTTATAAGGCCGCAGCGCATCTCCGAAAAGTAAGCGCTTAAAAATTTGGGACAATCCGCCAACAAGTATTAAGGTCGATAGACCAGCGATTAGAATCGATACGCCGTATTTCTTAATGGAAAGCACACCAATTAAGATCATCACAATTGGGATAACAACGCCATCTCCAACGTACGTCCAATATTGGAAAAATGAATCAAAGAATGTATTGTGGTGAGAGTTGATTTCCTTGTGAATTCCAACCTTCTCATTCATAGCAAGAATAATTCCGCCAACAATGATTAAGACCAAAGAAGTGATTATGAAAGCACCGGCCTTGGATATTTCATTCCATCCGTTCTTCATACTAATGCATTAGAAAGGCTATTGAACATCCCGCAAAAATCGTTAGCAATTTCAAGAAATTGAATTTGTGATTCTCACTCGTTTCAAAAATGATCGTTGTTGAAATATGTAAGAACATACCAACCACAACGGCCAGGATGATGTTAAAATCAAAGTCTTTCATTAAATCCATTGAATTGAAACCAATGAACAATCCGATAGGCGTTGTAATTGCAAAAATCCCTAAAATAATCCACGCTTTTGTTTTGCTAACCTTCGCTGCAAACAATAGTGTCATCAGGGCAATGGCCACTGGAAGTCTATGAAATAGAATTCCCAAAAACAAAGTGTGATCGTCACCGTGATGATGGTGCGAAGTAGCGGTTTCCATTCCTCCCAGTTGGGTTCCCAATGGAATTCCTTCCAAGAAAGCATGAAGAGAAAGAGCAATGATTAAAGCGATTGGCAGTTTGGCTCCTTCGTGAATGTGGATATGGCCGTGTTCAATACCGCCAGAAAACAATTCCAATACCAGTTGAATTAGAAAACCGATAAGAATGTAAACACCTACGTTGAAATGGGCTTCCTCATACAATTCAGGAATGAAGTGAATGAATGCAATTGACAAAAGAAAACCACCACTGAAGGCAAGCATCAATTTTATCAACTGTTCATTTTTAGCCCGCTGAAGAACAGTTACCAAAAAACCTCCGATCAGAACCGAAGCGATTAAACCAAAAACGATTAATGCAATTTCCATTTATTTTTTCTCTGCAACTAGAATTAATCGATCCGAAGTGTCTTCTTGAAAACCATTCAAATCGAAGTCTCCAAAAGTACTAAGAATATTGAAGCCATTCTCCGTTAATAGCGCTTCAAAATCATTGAGCATAAGTGCCTGAACTCTTTCAGTGTAGCTATGTTCTACGCCTTCATCTTCAAATTTGATGTGCTTAAAGATATGGTCGCCATCGTAATTTCGAGTAATCTTAAATTCAATAGGGTCAACAACTTTCGTTTCTGATTCCACGAGAGAATCAATGACCCGTCTCGAATTCATGAAATCAATAACAAGGATTCCATCGTCTTTCAGCATTTCATGCATGGCAACAATTACTTTTTCGTTGTCACTTTTATTGTCGAAGTAGCCAAAACTTGTAAACAAGTTAAAAACAGCATCAAACGAATTCTTTGTAAATGCATCACGCATGTCACGAACATCAAAATGCAAGGTTTCGTTTTCAAATTGTTTGGCCTCTTGAATGCTATTCGATGAAAGGTCAACGCCTAAAACGTCAAATCCCAATTCATTCAGTGTAATTGAATGACGGCCTTTACCACACGCCAAATCAAGGGCTTTTGAGTTCGGCGCCAAATCCAAATGACTTACCAAATGCTCAATTAATAAACGCGCCTCATCGTCATTTCTGTTTTTGTACAGTAAATGATAATAATTGGTATCAAACCAAGACGCAAACCAGTCATTTTTTCCCATTGGCCGTAAAGGTACATTATCTTTTAATTTCTGCGTTTGATTTCTAGTCCGTATTCATTATATTTGGTTCTCAAAGATTTATGGCTATTTCTGACGTTTACGACTTTTACCGCAAAATGGAGGACGAGAATATTATTCTCTCCTTCAAAGGGACTTTTTCTGAAGAGTTGTTAACGTCTATCCTTCACATTGTAGAATCAAAAATGGTTTCATTGGATGTTCCTACAGCAAAGAAGAAACGCGTATTTAATGTCTTGGTTGAATGTTTTCAAAATCTCTACCACCACATTGAGACTTTCGCGGAAGAAGATGAAGTAAGGCAGCAAAAATCAGCGTTGATAATGGTTAAGTACGACAATGGGAAGTTTACGATAACCACTGGAAATTTTGTGACACAAGATAGAATTCCGGAATTGAAAGAAAAATTGGCGCTGGTTAACGAAATGAATAGCGATGATTTGAGAGATTTATACAGAACTAAATTAGAACAAGACGGAAGGACTGAAAAAGGGACCGCGGGGTTGGGTCTCATCGATATCGCTCGTAAATCCAAGAATAAGTTGGAATACCAGATAATTGATGTGACGGAATCGATTGGTTTCTTTTGTCTCAATGTGTTGATTGATTAATTTTATATTTGAAACTATGGAGAAATTAGTAATAGACGGATCGGCAAAAACGCCTTCAATTGATTTCAATTCTGAGACAGGAACATTGGCTTTGAAAGGCAGATCAATTCCAGAGAATTCAATTGAGTTTTACAAGCCCTTGAACGACTGGTTGGATATGTACGCTGGTGCTCCAAAGGAAAATACAACTGTTGATGTTCGTTTAGAATATTTCAACACATCATCTTCAAAATGCATCTTGGATTTTTTCAAACGTTTAGAGAAAGTGAACCAAGGATCGTCTGTAGTTCATGTCAACTGGTATTTTGAAACCGACGATGAAGATATGGAAGAAGCTGGTGAGGATTACGAAGCAATCGTAGGTTTGCCTTTCAAGATCATCGAAGTTGCCGAGATATAAACCGAAACCCTTTGGGTTATGCTAAGAATTGGAATTACAGGCGGCATTGGCTCCGGTAAGAGTGTTGTCTCCAAAATCATTGAGTCGCTCGGCTACACCGTATTTAATTCTGATTTAGAAGCGAAAAAGATCATTAACAATAACGCTGAGGTTCGAAGTGAATTGATTGCTTTGTTCGGATCTGAAATTTACACAGATCAAGGACTCAATCGAGAATTGTTAGCAGAACTAATCTTTTCAAACAATTCACTGCGAGAAGCCGTGAATAAAATTGTGCATCCTAGAGTGCGCGAAGCTTTCGATCAACTTTGTGCATCCAATTCAAAATCTTTAATCTTTAATGAAGCTGCGATTTTAATTGAGACGGGAGCGTATGAACAATTCGACGAAATTCTTTTGATAACAGCGAACACAGAAGATCGCATTGCGCGTGTGATGAACCGTGATGGAGTTTCAAGAGAACAAGTTCAATCTAGAATCGACAATCAATGGGACGATGATAGGAAGAGAGAATTTATCAATTTTGAAATCAAAAATGATGATGCTCAACCTTTGTTAATCCAAGTTGAGAATTTTATCGATCAAGTTATTTCTGTGTAATCATCAAATCCAGTATCGTTATTTTGATTCTGGTTTTGGTTCTGATCTTGATCAAATGGATTTTGCGGACCTTTTGGTGGCTTTCCTCCGTTCATTATAAAAGTGACTCCTTTCACCATCTTCGAAATCATACTTAATAAGAAGAAGAATCCAATGATTTGGAATATAAAACCAATGATAGCCGCTTTTTCAATACTCTGAATACTTTGAACAAACCATTCAGAAAGTGAATTGTCTGCGATCTGAGGGTAGAAGAAGAATCCTGCAAAAGCTACCAACGCTAATGAAATAACGAGAATCTCAGCTTTGCTGTTAAATTGTGTTTTCAAGGGATTGGGCATTACATTTCCCATCACTTTAAACATTTGGTTCTTGTTCTGACTGGTCTGGAACTTTCCCATGAAATACGTCAACAGAATAATTCCTGCCAAAACAATTTGTGACGTATCCTTCATTTCAATATCGTTGTTCACATCTACACAGAAAAGAAAGGTTACCGCCGAGAGAATTACATATTTAACTCCTTTGAGTAAATAGATTTCCCCAGTCGCACGTTGACGTCTAGCCGTTAATAATCGAATTCCAAAATCAATCAATCCCCAAAGGAATCCGTAAATCGCGAAGACTACTCCGAGTCTAAAAATAAAGTTTAATAAATCCACAGATGTAAATATAATTAAATGCGTTGCATTCATTATCTTTAGCCTCAATCAAAATTTAAATATGAAACACACAGCATACATGAATAAGTCTATTTCCTTGAAGTTAGCGGCTAGAAATGCAGTAGCAATTTTTCTTTTGTCAATTGTAACGGTCTTTAATTCTAAAGCAGAAGAGGGAATGTTGATTCCTTCGTTGATCTCTGCCTTTGAAGACGATATGCAGGCATTTGGGATGAAATTGACCGCTGAAGAAATTTACAGTGTAAACAATTCAAGTTTAAAAGACGCGATTCTTCATTTCGGTGGAGGCTGTACGGCTGAGTTGGTTTCAGATCAAGGGTTATTATTGACGAATCATCATTGTGGGTTTTCTCAAATTCAATCGCATTCTTCTGTAGAGAAAGATTATTTAAAAAATGGTTTTTGGGCAAAAGACAAATCTGAAGAGTTAAAGAATCCAGGTTTGACAGCCGCTAGAGTTGTTCGAATTGAGGATGTAACGGAAGGTGTTTTCTTTGGAACGGAAGGTCTTACGGGACAAGCTTTGTATGCTAAAATAAAAGAGAACAGCGAGAAGATTATTGAAGAAGCATTGAGAACGAATAAGTATTCTGCCAAAATTTCGGCCTTTAATCAAGGGAATGAATATTACATGGTTATCAAAGAAACATTTACGGATGTTCGTTTGGTTGGAGCGCCTCCAAGTTCAATTGGAAAGTTTGGTGGAGATACTGACAACTGGGTTTGGCCGCGTCATACAGGGGATTTCTCTGTGTTTAGAATCTATGCTGATTCAGATAACAATCCGAGTGAAGTAAGTGATTCAAACGTACCGTATAAGCCTTTGCACTTTTTACCAGTTTCATTGAAAACGAGAACGGAAGGTGAATTTACAATGGTTTATGGTTTCCCAGGATCAACCGATCAGCATTTGTCTTCTGAGAATTTGAGATTCATTATGGATCAAGAGCGACCTGCTAGAATCGCAATGAGAGATAAGTCATTGAGCGTGATTAACGCGAGTATGAAGTCTTCGGATCGATTGAGAATTATGTATGCTTCGAAGCAAGCACGTATTGCCAATGGATGGAAAAAATGGATCGGTCAATTGGGAGGATTGAAAACGGTTGATGCCATTCAAATCAAATTGGACCGTGAAAAGCGTTACAACGATATGGCTAGTTCAAATCCTGAATGGATTAAGAAGTATGGATCGATCATTTCAGAAATGAACAATTTGGTGGGTCAATACAAGGAATTTGAATTTGGATACTCAATGGCTATTGAATATTTATATGTTGGACCTGAAATTTTCAAAAGAGCGAGAGCAATGGATGGTTTCATGGCTGAATACATTAAGAGCCTTGAAGATGGAACTACAGATGCTGCAATTGAGAAGCAACGCAAAGCAGCAGATGGATTTTTTAAAAATTACGATGAAGAGACGGATAAGCAAATCTTCATTCTTTTAACAAAAGAGTACGTTAAACAAATGGGAATGAATATTCCTCCAATGCTGAAAGATAATACGGCTGAGGAGTTGGCGGATATGATTTATTCGAAGTCGGTTCTTACAAACAAAGAACGTTTCTTGAAATTCTTGGATAAAGCAAAAGAGAAGTCATTCAAAAAATTACAAAAGAAGGACACAGGTTATAAATTGTGGAATGAAGCGATGGGGAATTTCAGAGAAACTTCTCTTCCAGGCTACCAACGGTTCTCTTCAGAAATGGAAGCCTTGTTAAAAACTTATGTTGCTGGAAAAATGGAAATGTTTCCAGATGACAAACACTGGCCAGATGCGAATTCAACAATGCGAATTACCTACGGGAAATTGGAAGGATCTGCTCCTCACGATGGTATGACGTATACGTCTCATACAACTGTAGAAGGAATGATGGCAAAGAACAATTCTGGAAATCCAGATTTTGAATTGCTTCCAAGAATGAAAGAATTAGCGAAGAAGAAAGATTGGGGACCGTATGCTCAAGATGGTGAACTCTGGGTGTGTTTCAGTGGATCAAATCACACAACTGGAGGGAATTCTGGATCACCTGTGATTGACGCCGAAGGAAACCTAATGGGAATTAACTTTGACCGTTCATGGGAAAGCACAATGAGTGATTTCATGTTCGACTCTTCTCGTTGTAGAAACATCGCAGTGGATATTCGCTACGTAATGTGGGTTATGGATATTTATGGAGGTGCAGGGTATCTTGTAGATGAAATGACCAAAGTAAAATAGAACTTCTTAATTATAAATGAAGAATGCGGAATTATTAATTAGTTCCGCATTTTTTATTTTATACGGTTTCGAGTTGCTGGTTGCGTCATTCAGACTAAAAGCGAATGAATTATGAATTCATAACTCCTCATTCATAATTCTCTACCTAAACCCAATCTCGTCCAAATCTACAATCGTAACCGATTTTTTCATTTTCTTCTGAATGATTTTAAAATGGTGTTCTTCCTCCTCACTTACCATTGAAATAGCATCACCTGAGCGTTCCGCGCGACCCGTTCGACCAATTCTGTGAACATAATCTTTCGGTGATCTAGGCAGTTCGTAATTGATCACACAAGGTAGAAATTCAATATCAATTCCTCTGGCCAAAAGATCTGTGGCAACAAGAACGTTTAAGTTTCCTTTTTTAAATCGAGTCATTGCGTCTTTTCGAGCCCCTTGACTTTTCTTTCCATGAATCGCCTGCGCATCAATTTTATGCTTTCGTAATTTGTCAGCAACATGATCCGCTTTATATGAAGAAGAAGTAAAAACCAAAATCTGTTTGTACTTCTTCGACTCGACAATATGTCTCAATAACGGGCCTTTCTTTTCCTCTGAAATGAAATAACCGATTTGATTAATAAGTTCAATATTGTCTTCTTTTTCCTCAATCTTAATGACTACAGGATCATGTAAAAGAATCTGATTAATATTTTCAACAGCTTCGTTTAAAGTTGCCGAAAACAAAAGGTTTTGACGTTTTTTTGGAAGCATTCCGATAATTCGATCTACCTCCTCTTTAAATCCTAGGTTCAACATTTTATCCGCCTCATCCAAAACCAAAGTTTCGATAGAGGAAAGAGAAAGGGCATTGTTGTCAATTAGCTCTAATAGCCTTCCAGGTGTAGCAACCAGGATGTTAACGCCCATCATTGATTTCATCTGAGGATTGATAGAAACTCCTCCGTATACAGGTTTTGTTTTTATTTGCTCGGTGAATGAAGATCCAAAAAGTTGAAATACTTCGGCGACTTGCATTGCCAATTCTCGAGTAGGAACCAATACCAAAGCGTTAATATGTCTATTCTTTAATGCCGGTTTTCCTTCAAGGTTCATCAAAAGCGGAAGTGCATAGCTGGCCGTTTTTCCAGATCCAGTTTTGGCTATTCCAAGAACATCTTGCTTTTTCAAAATGGCCGGGATGGCTTGTTCCTGAATCGGGTAGGGGCTCTTGTAATTATTCGCCTCAAGCGTTTGAATTAATGAAG
Source organism: Crocinitomicaceae bacterium (assembly GCA_034111925.1). Taxonomy (GTDB): domain Bacteria; phylum Bacteroidota; class Bacteroidia; order Flavobacteriales_D; family Crocinitomicaceae; genus UBA4466. The sequence continues at coordinate 33,049 of JAWUWJ010000157.1, read as the reverse complement.
GAGCTAAACCAAGTGATTTGAATGACATCGTTTTAAACAGTATTTGATATTCGTTTCTGGCAACAAAGTTAACCTAAAACCTGTGACGATTTCATAAAGAAAGGTTATACTGGAGTTATTCAATTTTCGATTATGGGTTCTTTTGTAAAATTCTTGTCCCCTTATTTGTTTTAAACATTGTTACAATGTATAAAAAGACCGCCCTATCGGGAGTGAGGTTGTAAAAATACAGCATAAAGTTACCTATATTTACCTATCTATAATTTATATTATGAGGTTACAATTATTTATAATTATTACATTTCTTTCGTTCTTCAGTTCTTCACAAGAAACATACGTTCCGGATGATAATTTTGAAGCTTATTTGGAGTCTGGCGGACATGGAAATGGGGTTTTAAATGACAATTATGTTAATACCGCTAGTGTTGCTGCGATGGGGATGGTGTTTGCATCTAATAAGTCTATTTCTGATTTAACAGGTATTGAAGACTTTAGCTCTTTAGAGCGATTATATTGTCGAAATAATTTATTGACGACCTTAGATTTAACTCATAATTTATTATTGGATATTTTAGAGTGTAATAACAATTCTCTCGCATCAATTGATTTAACTCAGAATGCTGCATTAACCATAGTTGAATGTCAGGATAATATGCTTACATCACTAGATTTAACTCAATGTACTGCTTTAGAGGCTATGGTGTGTTTTAACAATCAACTAGGTTCTTTAGATGTATCTCATAATGCCTTCTTGACCGTATTGTCTTGTTCGTACAACGAGCTTACATTTATCGATCTAACTCAGAATGCTCATTTGGACAGATTTATTTGTCAAGGTAATTCGTTGACAACTTTAGATTTATCTCAAAACCCTTTGTTGACACAATTCCGTTGTGGGCATAATTTTCTAACGAGTTTAGATCTATCTCAAAATTCACATTTATATGAATTTCAATGTCATAGTAATGAATTGGTTTGTTTGAATTTGAAAAATGGGAATAATGTAAATATGCTGGGCCCACTAATGTATTTCAACCCTTACTTATATTGCATAGAAGTAGATGATGTATCATATGCAAATAGCGCTTTTGGGAACTATGTGGATTCATTTGTATCATTTAGTACTTCTTGTTCAAATCCATGCTACTTGGCAATTAATGAGTGGGATAATAGTAATCCTGAATTGATTAAAATTGTTGACCTCTTGGGCCGAGAAACTGTATATATGCCGAACAAAGTACTGGTTTATATTTATTCTGATGGGAGTACTGAAAGAGTATTCAGATTTGATTAAATAAAAAAGGCCATTCCTTACGGAACAGCCTTTAAGTTTGATTGTATCTTTTAGATATGCAATGGTCTGTTCTCAGTAGCCGCTAAAGCCGCTTCCTTAACACCTTCTGAATACGTCGGGTGTGGATGACAAATTCTAGCAATATCTTCCGCAGATGCTCTGTACTCCATTGCAACAACAGCTTCCATAATTAAATCAGCTGCACGAGGTGCGATCATGTGAACACCTAAAACTTCATCAGTCTCTTCGTCAGCAATAACTTTGATCGTTCCTGCTGTGTCCATACTCGCTCTTGCACGACCCAAAGCTTTAATAGGGAACTGTCCAACTTTGATCGCCTTTCCAGCAGCGATAAGTTCCTCTTCCGTTTTGCCCACTGACGCAACTTCTGGCCAAGTGTAAACAACTCCAGGAATTAAATTGTAATCCAAATGAGGCTTTTGTCCTGCTAAGAATTCAGCAACGAAAACACCTTCTTCTTCTGCTTTGTGTGCTAACATTGCTCCTCGAACAACATCTCCAATTGCGAAGATGTTTGACACGTTTGTTTGAAGGTTATCGTTTACTTCAACTTGACCTCTATCGTTTAGCTTAACGCCTGCGTTTTCCAATCCAAGGCCTTGTGTAAATGGTTTTCTTCCAACCGCAACCAAGCAATAGTCAGCATTAAGAGTTACTTCTTCGTCTTTTTTATTCAAAGCAATTAGTTCAACACCTTTCCCTTTGTTCGTTACCTTTTGAACTTTATGCTGCAAATGGAACTTGAATCCTTCTTTCTTTAGAACTCGCGTCAATTCTTTAGACATCGTTCCGTCCATTGTTGGAATGATCTTGTTCGCAAATTCAACCACTTCAACCTTTGTTCCCAAACGGCTGAATACAGAACCAAGTTCCAATCCAATAACCCCGCCTCCAATGACAAGCATTGTTTTAGGAATCTCCTGCATATTTAGAGCCTCAGTAGAAGTAATAATTCGTTTTTTATCCGGTTCCATTCCTGGGAAGAAATTTGGTTTCGATCCAGTAGCGATAAGTACGTTTTTTGTTTTAATAATGGATTCACTTTTATCAGCAGCAACAACTTTAACCGTGTTTTTGTCGATAAAAGAACCCAAACCATGGTGAACATCAATATCATTTTTGTCCATCAAAAATTTGATGCCCTGAGTCGTTTGTTCAACAACCGCATTCTTACGGTTGACCATCTGCTCAATGTTGGCTTTAACCCCTTTTACATCAATTCCGTGTTCCTCGAAATTATGTGTTGCATTGTGAAAATGCTCAGACGAATCCAAAAGTGCTTTTGAAGGGATGCATCCAACGTTCAAACAAGTTCCTCCTAGAGTATCGTATTTTTCAATTAAGGCTGTTTTCATACCCAATTGCGCGCAACGAATTGCTGCTACATATCCTCCAGGTCCAGAACCGATGATTGTTATATCGTATGTGCTCATATCAAATAAGTGTTTACTACAAATGTATTAATTCTTTCATGTTTAAAATGGAACTTTAGCATAAAAAAAGAGGCTCCGAATAATCGAAGCCTCTTCCGTACTAAATATTGAATTGCTCTTACAATACAACCACTTTTTTAGTTGTAGAGTGATCTCCTGTTTTTACTTCTAGGAAGTAAAGTGCAGAAGGCAAGTTTTGTGTGTTATCTAATTTTTGTGTAACAGATGTGTTTGTTGCAGTGATAACTTGTTGTGCAATGATTTTACCTTGAGTATCTCTTAATGTAAACTCAGTAGGCTCGTCTTGTGCATTGTAGTTAACGCTAATTGCTTCACCATTTGTTGGGTTAGGGAATACAGATAATTGAAGGTTGATCAATTCTGCATCAACAACTCCTAAAACTCCATTAACGCTAATGTTATCAATGTAAAGGTTACTTGCTAAGTCTGAAGCAGTAAACTCAAATTTGATTCTTGTCAATCTGTCTTGCGCAGTAGGAATGTAAGTGAAAGTTCCTTCTTTCCACATTGTGTTTGTTGTTGGAGCGAAATCAGAGTTACTTGCATAACCAGCAGTAACAATTTCATCTCCTGTAATAGTAGTACCCGCAGATACTCCACCAACAGTAATTACTTTAGGTGTCCAAGTTTCACCACAGTTTCTTGTTGTGAAAACTCTTAACTCTTCAGTAATGTCAGCAGAAACAGTTGCGTTCGTTGCGTAAGCATATTTAAAAGATACAGTAATCGCTGATGTGTTTCTTAAATCCATTGAAGGAGTAATAAGATTATCAACACTACCACCAAGACGTAAGTTGTAGAACCAATCTGCAGTATAGTCATCTGCTTGTGAAACATCTTTAAATGTATTCAATTTGAATGCTTTTGATCCATCGTATCCGTAGTTGTTAACAACATTGAATTCACCATGGTTCAATTCAGGATTTTGAACTACAAATAAGTTAGTCCCTGTTCCAGCAGAAGTAGGGCTCTCCATATTGAAAGTAGTAGGTCCGTAATTCTGTGGGTAATCTTCTGAAACGAAAATGTACTTTACACTTCTTGTGTCAGATCCTGCAGCGTTTGATACAGTCAAGGATACTTGTTTCCATCCTCCTGTAGTAAAAGTAACTGAAGGATTCAATGCCGTTGAAGTTGAAGGAGTACCGTCTTCGAATGTCCAAGCGTGATCATCGATTACTGCATTCCACGATGCATCTTGGAATGAAACATTAGATCCCAAACAAACTGTTCTATCATCTGAGTGGAAGTCTGCAATCGGAGCACACAATGGAACAGTCAATGCTGTTTGTGGCATTGTCATATTCAAAACACCTGCTTCCATTAACGTAGTATCTTTCCAAAGAACATTTCTTTGTCCAGAAATACCAACCAATGTATTGCTTGTTACTGCATGTTGACCTTTTGTAAACATAGCGGCGCAATTAGCGTAATCCATCCAGTTTTGTGCGTTTGAGAAAGGCAACTCAGCTAATGCTGTGTCACATGTAGGCAAACTTAAGTTACAACCAAATTGACCTTCAGTTGGAGGAGTATCTAAAACTCCATCATCACCACAATCTGTCGGATCACCAATACCTCCTTCAGCAACACCTTGGAAAGGGTGAGCAAGTCCAAAGTAATGTCCAGCTTCATGCGTTAAAGTTTCTGTATTAACAGTAGTGGTAGCTCTTAACATAATTCCATCTGTCCAGAATTGTGAACCATCAGTACCAGCAGGGAAAGTAGCATACCCTAATAATGTACCTTGTACAGATCCACCGGTGCTTGGCGTTTCTGCAACCCATACATTCATATAATGAGATCTATCCCATTGGTTGATTTTAGAAACAGTTTCTCCATTGTTTGTTTCGTGCGAGTAAATGTGCTCGATTCCGTTCGTACAATTTCCGAAAGGATCAAGAGCCGCTAATCTAAATTCTATTCCCATGTCTGCAACAAGTGTATCGAACATTGGAATAATTGCAGAAAGACCAGCATTTGTAGCGCTATAATCTTCATTCAATTCCTCCATTAAAGAATAGATTTCAGAATCTGAAACGTTTTCAGAACCGTACTCATGCATGATGTGAAATACAACAGCAACAACATAGTTTGTGTCTGATTTTTTAGCTACACCATTTTCTGAATCGTTAATAACCTGACTGTTACGTAGCAATTGTGCACTTTCGTACTCAGTTTTCATATGAGGGAACTGCTTGTGAAGATTTTCTAAAGCTTCATTTGTGCCGCAAGGATTTACTTCCTGAGCCATACCGCTAAAAGCTAAAAGCGAACCGGCCAGTAATGTGAATATTTTTGTTTTCATAAGTACTTAAATATATTTGAACTCAATATTTGGTGTGAAATGATTTAGTATCTAATCACTTCACAACGTCCAAATTTAACGAATATTAATTGAGAATCTAGTAAAACAAACCTAAAACTTGAACTTTATATACAAGTCTAATAGTCTTATACAGTCACAGAATTTGACTATAAATGAAAAAGGCTGCTTCGATAAGATCGAAACAGCCTTTAAATAAATCTATTTATCTTAAAGAACGACTACCTTTTTAGTAGTAACAAAGTCTCCAGATTTAACCTCTAGGAAGTAGCATCCTGAAGTTAAGTTTTGCGTGTTGTTTAACTTCTGAGATACAGAAGAATTTGTTGTTTCAATAACCTGCTTAGCAAGAATTTTCCCATTTACATCTCTTAATGTAAATTGAGTTACTTCGTTTTGCGCAGTGTAAGAAACATTGATTGCTTCACCGTTTGTTGGGTTTGGATAAATGATCAATTCCAAATCCATAATCTCAGCAGATTCAACTCCTAATACTCCCGTTACATTGATGTTATCAATAAACAAGTTACTTGCCAAATCAGATGCTGTAAATTCGAATTTGAATCGAGTCAAGTTATCTTGAGGAGATGTGGTATACGTAAAAGAACCTTCTTTCCACATCGTGTTTGTTGTTGGCGCGAAATCAGAGTTACTTGCATAACCAGCAGTTACAATATCATTTCCTGTAATTGTATTTCCAACTGTTTGTCCGTTTATCGTAATTACTCTTGGTGTCCAAGATTCACCACAATTCTTCGTAGAAAACACTCTCAAACCTTCTGTGATGTCAGCCGATACTGTTGCGTTCGTAGCATAAGCATATTTAAACGTAACTGTGACAGCAGTTGTATTTGATAAATGAATAGAAGGTGTAATCAAATTATCTACACTTAATCCCAAACGATCGTTGTAAAAGTAACCATCTGTATATAGATCATCTGAAGAGTTGTCATAGAAGGTTTGAAGCTTGAAAGCTTTCGAGCCGTCGTAACCATAGTTGTTAACTACACTAAATTCACCGTAATTTTTTTCTGGGTTCTCAACTAAAAAGCTTCCAGTTCCAGATCCTCCGTCCATAACTTGCTCCATATCGAAGTAAGTAGGTCCGTTGTTGTCTGGATAAGCAGGCGATACATATAAGTAGTGAGCATCTTCACGTGTATCGCTTCCTGCAGCATTACTTACTGTAAGTGTAATTTTCTTCCATCCTGGTTCCGTAAAAGTAACGTTTGCATTCGCGGATGTTGCAGTCGCTGGAGAACCATCTTCAAATGTCCATAGTCTATCAGCGATAACTGCATTGTAAGATTCATCAGAGAAACTAGCAATAGTTCCAGAACATATCGTTTTCTTATCTGTATAGAAATCAGCAATCGGTGCACACAAAGGAACAGTTAATTCATCTCCAGGAACCTGAGGAGTCATTAAGTTAAGAACTCCAGTTTCCATTAATGTTGTATCCGTCCAAAGGTTACTTCTTTGACCAGAAATTCCGATTAGTGTATTGTGCATATAATCACACTGACCAGGCGTAAAGTGTCTATCGCAATACGAGTAGTCCATATAGTTTTGTACATCTTCAACTACACCGCCGTTTGTAGTGTCACAATCAATCCAACTAGCAGGATAAGTTGATAATGGGCAACTTTGGTGACCTCTAGTTACAGGAGTATCAGCAATTCCATCGTCGTTACAGATCGTTGGACCGTTTGTTATTAAATCAGAGTTACCGAATGTGTGTGGCAAACCTAAATAGTGACCAATTTCATGCGTTAAAACAGATTCTACAAATGGACTTGCTGTTCCAGTAGAACCAACATAGGTATGTCCTGAAAGAACACCGTCTCTCCAAAATCCACTTCCGTCAGTTCCTGCAGGCAATGTTGCGTATGCAGCTGCTCCTGGAGTCCCAACGATTTCAACAACCCAAATGTTTAGGTATTTCGCTCGGTTCCATTGGCTTATTTTAGAGTATGAATCACCAGATCTAGACTCGTGAGAGTAAATGTGCTCAATACCATTTGTACAATTTCCAAAAGGATCAATTGCAGCAAGCTTGAAGGTAATGTTTGCGTTTCCGTTTAAGTTTTGGTATTCCGCTACTAAATCAACAGAATCTGGATCTGCAGCGTTGAATTCTCTGTTGAAAACATCTACAGCGTCATAAACTTGAGCATCAGTAATGTTTTCATTTCCATATTCGTGAAGAATGTGAAAAACAACTGGGATAACGTAAGATGGTCCCGTTTTTCCGTTTTGAATGGTGTTACCAACGTAACTACTACGCAAAAGCATTTGTGCATCGTAATGTGCTTTTAATTCAGGATCTGCATCAAGTACTTTTTGCAATTCTGTGAAAGTTGCACATTTGTGTTCAGACTCCTGAGCGAAAATAATTCCCGACGCGAAGAATCCCAGAAATGAGAAGAGTATAAATTTTTTCATAAGTATAAATAGTTTCAGTCGCGCAAAATACAAATAATTAAGAATGAAGACAACACCGCGCAATTCTTAAACGAATCACTATTGGAAATGGTTAGAACTATCCGTGTTATATTCGAGAGAATTATGAATTATAAATGCGGAGTTATATAGTTGGAGAGCTTCTCCATCTCCATCGATTTTATTCTTGAAAAGATGGCTTTTTCTAAAATTAGAGATTTGAAATTGCCAATTCTGGAGCTCAGAACTTCTAATTAAAACAAGTGTTTTTCTGCTCTGTAAGAAGAACGAACCAATGGACCACTTTCAACAAATCGGAATCCCATTTTTAACCCAAGCTCCTTGTATTCAGCAAATCGCTCTGGTGTAACGAATTCATCTATAGGTAAATGCTTTGGCGTTGGTTGCAAGTATTGACCGATGGTTACAATATCTACATTCACGCTTCGAAGATCTTCCATCGCCTCAATAATTTCTTGATGCGTTTCTCCCAATCCAAGCATAATACCCGATTTGGTTTTCATTCCGCCTTTCTTCAAGCGAAACAAAACTTCCAGACTTCGATCGTATTTGGCTTGAATCCGAACTTCCTTCGTTAAACGACGGACAGTTTCAATATTATGACTTACAATTTCTGGAGCTACATCTATTACAACTTGAAGGTTTTCCCAATTTCCTGCGAAATCAGGAATTAATGTTTCCAAAGTTGTTCCAGGAGATTGTTTTCTAATGGCACGAACAGTTTGCGCCCAAATAGTTGAACCTCCATCTTTTAAATCATCTCTATCAACAGATGTGATAACAGCGTGTTTAATTCCCATAGTCTTGACACTATGAGCAACTTTACCCGGTTCAAATTCATCAACTTCGTCAGGACGTCCAGTATTTACAGCACAGAATCCGCAAGAACGCGTACAGATATTTCCTAAAATCATAAACGTAGCAGTTCCTTCTCCCCAACATTCTCCCATGTTAGGACAATTCCCACTTTCACAGATGGTATGAAGCTTATGCTCATCAACCAATCCGCGTACTTTTCTATAATTTTCTCCTGTTGGAAGCTTTACACGCAACCACTTCGGTTTTTTAATTCTAACCTTTCCGTCTCCTTCGATAATTTCGCTCATCTCAAAGTTTTTAAAATGTCTTGCAATTGCACCTTAAATAAAAGCTATTTTTGCGCTGTTATTTAGACCATAGTGGACTAGATTACAAATGTACTGAAAACGAACTGAACATGGCAACGTCAAAAGTTGAATATTTAGGTGGATTGAGAACAAAAGCCACACATCTTAAATCGGGAACGGAAATTTTTACCGATGCTCCTGTAGATAATAATGGAAAGGGGGAAGTTTTTTCTCCAACAGACCTCATGGCAACTGCTTATGCGTCATGTATGTTAACTATAATTGGAATCTATTGTGGGAATCACGATTTGTCATTCGAACATGGAGATGCAGAGATAACGAAGGTAATGGGTACGGAACCAAGAAGAATTTCAAAGTTGGAAATCAATCTTGATTTATCTAAAAATGGTTGGGATGAAAACACTCAGGAAAGAGTACGAAGAGCTGGAGAAGCTTGTCCTGTAGCAAAATCAGTTGACCCAGGAATGGAAATAGTATTAAAATATCAATTCTAGAAATGGAAAGAAGAAATAGAGACGACAGAGAAGGTCAAGGAGGAAGAAAGGAATACCGTAAGATTAAAGATGATTACATCTTTGGTGTTCGATCGGTGATTGAAGCTGTTAAAGCGGATCGCGTTCTGAATAAAATATTCATTCAAAAAGGAATGGATAAAGATTTATTCATGGAGTTGAAAAATGCTCTAGCGGATGGAAGTCACCAATTGCAATTTGTTCCTGTTGAGAAATTGGACAGTATTACGGAACAAAACCACCAAGGTGTTATTGCATTGGTTTCACCGGTTGAGTACGGAAATATTGAAGAAATTGTTGAAGGATTGCTTGAGGAAGGTAAAAAGCCTTTCATTCTTGTCTTGGATCGAATTACAGATGTAAGAAACTTTGGAGCGATTGCAAGAACTGCCGAATGTGAAGGAGTTGACGCGATATTGATTCCATCTAAAGGTTCTGCTCAAGTGACTTCAGATGCGGTTAAAACTTCTGCCGGAGCTTTGAATAGAATCAAAGTGTGTAAAACAGATAATTTAAAAGAATCACTTTTTTATATCCAACAATGTGGATTGAGAGTTGTTGCTTGTACTGAGAAATCATCTGTTCCTTTATACGAAGCAAACTTAAGAGGTTCTGTTGCTGTAGTGATGGGGTCTGAAGAGGATGGAATTACATCTGACTTGATTAACTTGGCTGATGTTGCTTGTCGAATTCCAATGAGAGGAGAGATTGCTTCGTTGAATGTTGGTGTTGCAACTGGCATGGTTTTGTATGAGAAATTAAGACAAGAGATTCACTAAAATCTATTTTATGCGTTTGTCGGTTTTATTTGTTGTTGCTTTTTTATTCAATTCTGGATTGTCGTTTGGACAATTGCCATCGAAAGTTCAAAAACTCGAAGGGAAATGGAGGTTTAAAGAAGGAAGTGGCTTTGAAGTTTGGGAGCGCAAAGATGAGAAATTAATCGGTCACGCTTTTCGAGTAACCAAATTGGGTGACACTTCTAAAGTGGAAGATATTGTTCTTAATAAAGTCAACAATCGACTGACGTATGGCTTAACGACCTATAATGTTGTAAGAGACTCGCTTGTGACAATGCAACGTGCGTTTATTGGAGGTAAGAGAAAAATGGAGTTCATTAACCTTTCGGAAAATGCACCTTATTCTATAGAATACAAATTTGGTTTCTTGAATAAGAACAAGTTGAAAGTTATCGTGCAAAACACAATTTCCGACGAGCCTTTTAAATTCACATTGCTTCGAATTAAAGAGTAGTCTTTTTAATCCAAGGAATCATTCCTGGAATTTGATCTAGAGTATTAATGTGCCACTCGTGCGTTCCGTCTCTGTAAGATTGATGTGGATCAAATAAAATTCCTTTCATTCCAAACCGTTCCGCGCCGACAACATCTACCAAGTAATCATCCCCAATCATTAAACTGTCCGATGGGTCTGCTTTCGCAAGACTTGTTGCGCGCTGAAATACTTCAGGAGCAGGTTTGTTTTTTCCAACTTCTTCAGAGCAAACGATCACATCAAAGAAATCTCTGATACCGCTGTTCTTTAATTTGATTCCCTGAACTTCCTTAAAGCCATTCGTTATAATATGAAGCTCGTGGTTATTTGCTTTCAACGCTTTCAAGGTCTCAATCGTTCCTGGGAAAATATTGGTTTGATAAGGAGATGTCGCAATGTATTCCTCTCCCAACTTTACGGCCAATTCAGGATTGTTAATTTGAAAACTCTTGAGTGTGTCTTCAAAACGTTTTACGCGGAGAACATCTTTTGTTAAGTTTCCTTTCCCATACATGCTCCATAATTTTCCATTGATCTTTTTATAGGTTGTATAAAAGGACTGGAAAGAGCGCATTTGATCGCCGAGATTGTTTTTCTCGAACATTATTTCAAGTGCGGCTTTTGAGTTTGTATCAAAATCCCAAAGTGTTCGATCAAGATCGAAGAAAATATGTTTCATGTAAAGAATAAATAAGCAATGCTTGTCGTAACAAGTCCGTTTAGGAAGATGCCTAATACGATTAATGGATAAGCTTGCTTTTTGTGTCCATAAAATTTAGCAGCGATAATGCTACCGAGTGGAATTGATAAAAAGAAAGGGGCCCAAAAAGTGATTCCAATAATTCCAATTGATCGTTTCATTCGAACAACAAATTTATTCATTCGAGTAAAGCGTTTTTTTACTGGTACAGAAAGGCCCTTGGCGATAAGTGCCTTGTTCTTTTTTTCAAGATTGGCAACTGCTCTTCTCATGAAGTAGCTTGCTGAAAAGAAGAATATTGCGGAGCTAAAAATTGCTCCAGCGCAACAATCAAGATATGTTTCAAGAAAGGTTAGTTCAGCTGCTGGTCCGCCAAATGGAGCAAACATGAACTTTATCATTGAAACTCCAAAAAGAGTTGTAAATATTCCCCACTTCATAATTTAAACTTTAACTCCGTAAGCCAAATCACCAGCATCTCCCAGTCCAGGAACGATGTAAGATTCAGCGGTTAACTCTTCATCAATTGCTCCGATGTAATATTCTGTATTTGGTGGCAAAGTCTTTTGAATGTGTTCTAGAGCCGCAGGTGTAGCAATTGCGGAAACAACGATCACACGCTTTGGAACTCCTTGCTGCAAGATTGCTTTGTAGACAAGTGCCATCGAACTGCCCGTTGCTAACATCGGATCACTTAGAATCAAAATGCGATTGTCCAACTTCGGAGAAGCCATGTATTCCACGTGGATATCAAATTTTTCTGCGCTCGAATGCTTTCTATAAGCTGAAACGAATGCGCTTTCGGCTCTATCGAAGTAGTTCAATAAACCCAAGTGCATTCCCAATCCCGCTCGAAGAATCGTTGCAAGAACAGGTTGCTCAGAAATTAATTCTGTTTTAGAAATACCCAATGGCGTTTGGATTTCGCGAGTTTCGAAGGGTAATTTCTTCGACACTTCGTAAGCCATGATTTCAGAAATCCGCTCTAGGTTTCTTCTGAATCGCATTGGATCTTTCTGAATTTCAACGTCCCTAAGCTCCGCGATAAAAGTCGAGAAGATGGAGTTCGTATTTGAGAAATCGTGAATCATTGCATTTGATTTTACCATAAAAATAGCGGATTTATCCAGAACTAATCGTTTTTGATTTACGAATCTTGAAATCTTTCAATCTTTGATTAATCAAATCATCAATCTTTCAATTAACTTTGCAGTCATGGCTAAGAAATCCAAGTTAAATGTAGCCGTATTTAAGCGCCTTTTATCGTACTGGAAAACGTACAAAAGTCTCTTTTTTATTACGGTTCTCTGCACAGTTCTTCTTGCAGCCTTGGGACCATTTCGCCCTTGGTTGATCGGGAGTGTCGTACAAAAATATGTTGTGCCTAAGGATCCAGACGCGAATAAATTGTTGATCTGGACCTTTATTATTATTGGAATGCTTCTAGTCGAAGGGGTGCTTCAATTCGTGTCTACCTATTTCGCCAATCTTTTTGCCCAATCCATTATCCGAGATATTCGTCAGAATTTGATGCGTCATATTATGACGTTTAGAATTAAATATTTCGATAGAACTCCAGTCGGATCTCTCGTTACACGACTGATTTCAGATTTGGAAGCAATTACGGAAGCTTTTTCTGCAGGATTTATTGCAATGATCGGGGATTTATTAATGATCGTTTTCGTAATGATAGGCATGTTCTTGATTGATTGGCAATTGGCAGTTCTTACTTTGATTCCGATTCCGTTTTTAGTGATTGCAACACGTATTTTTGCGAGAGTCGTTCGTGGAACACAAATTCAAGAAAGTGAACAGGTAACCAAGCTTAATAATTTTGTCAATGAAAGGCTTACTGGAATGTCGATTGTACAATTGTTCAACCGTCAGAAGAAAGAAGAGGAGGAATTTGATAAGATCAATCAAGGCCACCGACAGGCGCATGTAAATGCTGTTTGGGCGTATTCAATATTTTTTCCAATTGTTGAGTTTCTCAGTTCATTGTCTGTAGCGCTTGTCTTAGTTTGGGGAGCGATTATGGTTCAAGGGAAAACGGAAATTGAGATTGAAGAAATGTACGGAACCATTTTCGCATTTATTCTCTGGATTTATATGCTTTACCGACCAATTCGTCAATTGGCAGATAAGTTTAATATTCTTCAAAGAGGAACAGTAAGAGCTGAAAGAGTATTTGAAATTTTGGATAGAGAAGACCATATTCAAAATGAAGGTTCCGTGACTGAATGTAATTTCGATCAAACGATTCACTTCAAGGATTTATACTTCGCATACAATGATGAAGATTGGGTGCTGCAGAATATCAATTTAGACATTGAATCTGGATCTACTGTGGCATTTGTTGGTGCAACAGGCGCCGGTAAAAGCTCAATTGTGAATCTAATTGGACGTTTCTATGAATTCCAGAAAGGAGAAATCCGATTGGGTGAAACAGATATCAATGATATTGAGTTGTCCTATTTAAGGAAAAATGTAGCGATTGTGTTGCAAGATGTTTTCCTTTTTTCAGATACGATATTGAACAACATTACGTTAAATGACCCAAGCATAAATAGAGAACAAGTTATTGAAGCTTCAAAAGCCGTTGGTGCGCATGAATTTATAATGAAATTGCCAAACGGTTATGATTACGAAGTTGGAGAAAGGGGAGGCGTTCTATCCGCGGGACAGCGTCAATTGTTGTCGTTTATTAGAGCCTATGTATACAATCCATTTGTTTTAATTTTGGATGAAGCAACTTCAAGTGTCGATTCTGAATCCGAAGAGATGATTCAAAATGCAACGGAACGTCTTACGAAAGGAAGAACGTCTATTGTAATTGCACATCGATTGTCGACCATTCAAAATGCGGATAAAATTATTGTGCTGGAGAAAGGTGAAATTAAAGAACAAGGTTCTCATTCCGAGCTTTTGAAGCAAAACGGATATTATCGAAATTTGCACGATATGCAATTTTCAGAATTGGGAGACAAGAAGTAATTATATGTTAAGATTAAAAATTGGAGGAGTTCCAGAGCATTTCAATCTTCCTTGGCGAATGGCCATAGAAGAAGGGCGCTTTCGAAAGGAAGAGATTCATCTTCACTGGAGTGATATGGGTGGAGGCACAGGTCAAATGATCCGTGGACTCGAGACAGGTTCATTGGATATTGCTGTTCTTCTTACCGAAGGAATCACAAAGGCCGTTTTACAAGGTCTAGATGCTAAAATAATTCAAGTGTACGTAACAACTCCATTGCATTGGGGAATACATGTGCCTTACAAAAGTAATATCCAAAGTGTAGACCAGCTTGAGGGACAAACGTTCGCTATCTCGAGAAAAGGTTCCGGGTCGGAATTGATGAGTTATGTAAAAGCAGATCAAGAAGGCTGGGACCCAAGCAAACTGAAATTCAACGTTGTTGGAGACGTTTATGGTGGTTTATGGGCTCTTGAGAACAATGAGGCTCAAGCATTTTTATGGGAGAAATACACGACGCATCCACACGTAGAGCAGGAGAAGTGTAGATACATTGATGAAGTCGTAACACCTTGGCCTTGTTTTGTCATAGCTGTTCGGAAAGATATTTTGGATAAGTATCCAGAAAAATTGACTGCAATGTGCGAGATCGTTAATGCCAAAGCAGCCGAGATTAAAAAGAGCGAAAACTCAATCGATTTGATTAGCTGGAGATACAACCTTCGGCACGGTCAAGTTGAAAATTGGCTCAACGAAACAGACTGGAATTATGATGGGATTGAATATCCGTTGGCCTTTACAAAGACAATATCCTATTTGTTAAAATTAAATTTGATATCTGAAGCGGAAGCTGAAGATTGGAGAAAAAAGCTTTTTTAGAATGAAAAAAACCGGTGTTTTATTAGTTCAGTTAGGAACTCCCGATAGTCCAAAAACAAAGGACGTAAGAAGGTATTTGAGCGAATTTTTGAATGATCCTCGCGTAATCGATATTCCATGGTTGGGAAGAACGATCCTTGTCAATGGAATTATTGTTCCATTCAGAGCGCCTAAGTCTGCAAAGATTTATAAAGATCTATGGGAGTTTGGAAATGGAGTTTCTCCTTTGAAAACGCATACACAGAGTGTAAAAGAAAAGCTTCAAGATCGATTCAAAGATTCTAAAGTTGACATTCATTATGCGATGCGGTATCAGAACCCATCCATGTATGATGTGATGGAAACAATGCGGAAAGAACATTACGATCATATTGTTGTTTTGCCAATGTTCCCTCAATATGCCAGCGCTTCAAGTGGTTCGGCGATAGCACTCGCAATGAAAATCATGAGCAAGTGGTGGTCTACGCCTCAAGTTAGTATCATTAACCAGTTTTGGGACAATGAAGGATACATTGATTCGATTATCGAACGATCTAAAGAATTCGATTTGAAGAAATACGATCATATTATGTTTTCGTACCACGGACTTCCAGAACGACACGTAGATAAAGTGTACGAAGGTGAAGATAGATGCGCTGATGAACCCTGTGAAACGGAAATCAATGACCGCAACAGTATGTGTTACAAAGCGACGTGCTTTGCAACTACTCGATTGATCGCGGCCAAACTCGGATTGAAAGAAGAAGATTACACCGTTTGTTTCCAATCGCGTTTAAGTAAAAATTGGTTAATGCCTTTCTCAGATTTTGTTGTTGAAGAGCAAGCCAAGAAAGGTGCGAAGAATATATTAGCGTTCAGTCCAGCGTTTGTTGCTGACTGTTTGGAGACGGTAATTGAAATTGGGGATGAGTACCAAGAGATATTTGAAGAGCACGGAGGCGAAAAGATTCAATTGGTTCCAAGTTCAAATGACCACGTGCGGTTTATTGATGGCCTTGAAGAATTGATTAATAATCGTTTATAAATGAATTTTAATTATTGAGGTGTAGGGAATTATTGTGAATCATTATCCTATAATAATTCGTAATTACAAAGGAACTTCGTAATTTTGTACCGCTTAATTAGAATTATACAATTTAAAATATGAGTACAACAGAAAAATTAGCTTACAAAGTAGCTGACATTAGTTTAGCAGAGTGGGGAAGAAAAGAGATCAACATTGCCGAAGCAGAGATGCCAGGTTTAATGTCTCTTCGTGAGGAGTACGCTGGAAAGAATCCATTGGCTGGAGCAAGAATCGCTGGATGTCTTCACATGACAATTCAAACTGCGGTTTTGATTGAAACATTAACGTCTTTAGGTGCTGAGGTAACTTGGTCATCTTGTAATATTTTCTCTACGCAAGATCAAGCTGCTGCTGCAATCGCTGCAACAGGAGTTCCTGTTTATGCTTGGAAAGGATTGACTGAAGAGGAATTCGAATGGTGTATCGAGCAGACATTATTTGCATTTGAAGGTGGTAAGCCTTTAAATATGATTTTGGATGACGGTGGAGATTTGACAAACATGGTTTTTGATCAGTTCCCAGAGTTGACAAAAGACATCAAAGGTCTTTCTGAAGAAACAACTACAGGAGTTCACAGATTGGTTGAAAGATTTAACAACGGAACTTTAGTAATGCCTGCAATCAATGTAAACGATTCAGTTACTAAATCTAAGTTTGATAACAAATACGGATGTAAAGAATCATTGGTTGATGCTATCCGTCGTGCCACTGATACAATGATGGCTGGTAAAGTTGCTGTTGTTTGTGGATATGGTGATGTTGGTAAAGGTTCTGCAGCTTCTTTGTCTGGTGCAGGAGCAAGAGTTATCGTTACTGAGATTGATCCTATTTGTGCGCTTCAAGCTGCAATGGACGGATTCGAAGTTCGTAAACTTGAAAATGTTGTTGGAGGAGTTGATATCGTAGTTACTACAACAGGTAACAAAGACATCATTCAAGGTCAACATTTCGAAGCAATGAGAGATAAGACTATCGTTTGTAACATCGGTCACTTCGATAATGAAATTGATATGGCATGGTTGAACGATAAATATGGTTCAACTAAAGATGAGATCAAACCACAAGTTGATATGTATACTATCGATGGTAAAGACATTATTGTTCTTGCAGAAGGTCGTTTAGTAAACCTTGGTTGTGCAACTGGTCACCCATCATTTGTAATGTCTAACTCTTTCACGAACCAAACTTTGGCTCAATTGGAATTGTGGAACAACACAGATGCTTACAAAAACGAAGTGTATACATTGCCTAAGCATTTGGATGAAAAAGTTGCGAAGTTACACCTTGCGAAAGTTGGAGCTGAGTTAACTGAGCTTAGACCAGATCAAGCTGCCTATATTGGAGTTGCGGTTGAAGGTCCATTCAAGCCACATGCTTATAGATACTAGAATTTAATTCTATATATAATGAAAAGGGAGTCAGAAATGGCTCCCTTTTTTTATGGACCTATTTTTTTCTTGATGACGTTTGAGTTATTTACTCCCTTTTATATATTGTGCTGTTTAATAGGTGTTTAAATGAGATAGAATAATTTCATTTTTATAGGAATAAATTATGATCGGCTAATTAAATTATTTAGTTTTGGTAGCATAAGAATTGGTCTTCGTACCAATTGCACTGGGTCCAAAGCTCTCTACGTGATTTATATTAACTAAATCAGCCATAACCTCGATGTTATTGGGTGATTAAAAACGCTTAATTATGAAAGGCTTTGCTTTTTTATTATCCCTTTGTGCTTTAATACACCTCAATTCTTTTTCGCAAACAACAGAAGATTTTGAAACCGAAACGATAGGAACGACTGCGTTTAGTGATAACGGTCAGAACTTTACAATAACTAATGGGCCAGGGGAATCGACTTATGATATTGAACCTTTTGCCTCTGGCGGTTGGAACGGAGCCGGAACAGATAATCAGTTTGTTGACAACTCTGGAGCTGGAGTTGCTGGTGTGCCTCTTAATGATGGAACTTCGTGCTCTTTTACAACTGACGGTGGAACTGATATTTATGTTAATAGTCTTTATCTTTTTCTTTCTACTCGAACTCTCGGTATAGCAACTTCTACTCTTACAATTACTGGGAGAAGGGATGGACTTACTGTGTATACCATTGTTAAAAGTGCAGGGTTTTCAAATGCAATAACGTTTACGCCAAATAATGGGTTTACATTTATTGATTTTAGTACGGAGGGTGGATCTGATAATTCAGGAACTGCAGTTGATGAGTTGATTTTTTCAACAACTGGAAATGGTGATTACATGGCTATTGATGCGTTCAATTGGGAATTTGCACCAGTAGCCAATCCAGAAATTGACATCGAGGGAAATTCAACCTCTATTCCAGATGGTGATATTACTCCAATATTGGGAGATGATACGGATTTTGGAAATGTTGCTATTACAGCAACTGCAACGAATACATTTACAATTCAAAACGAAGGAAGCTCTGCATTAACATTAAGCGGTGGGCCAAGCTTTGTTTCTGTATCAGGTGATCCAGGGTTCTCAATAGTTTCGCAGCCTTCAGGAACAATTGCTGCAGGTGGTTCTTCTACTTTTCAGGTACGATTTACTGCGGTATGTGGTGCACCCATTTCTCAAGACGCTATAGTTTCTGTATCAAGTGATGATGCTGATGAAAGTCCTTATACATTTACTGTTGACGCTGATATTGCCGGAGTTGATACGGATAGTGATGGGATTTTTAATCCTTGTGATCCTGATGATGATAATGACGGAATAGCAGATGGTTCAGATCCGGATGATACTGATTTTAATATTTGTGGAGATTCTGATGGAGATGGATGTGATGACTGTTCTGTAACTAATGATGGATTTGGAGCGCTCTCTGATTCTGATCCTGCTAATGATGGTGCGGATTCTGATTGTGATGGAATTTGTGATGCAACAGACGTTACGGATGGAGCAGCTTTATACCGTGGAAATATGTTGACGTTAAATGGGACAACAGATTATGCATCGATTGGGAATGTAGCCGAATTGGATTTTGGTAAAACAGATGATTTCACAGTAGAAGCATGGATTAATTCTGGGTCTGTTTCTACTGCGATGCAAATAATATCAAAATTTGAAGGAAGTTTTTTAAACTCTAGAGGTTGGGGTTTTCAAATTTCTGGATCTTCAGTGGCCTTTTATATGTCAGGCGGAGGATTCCTGGATTTAATGGTTTCTGTACCAACAGGTGCGCCAAATGTTAAAGATGGTTTATGGCACCATGTTGCTGTTTCTTATGATGGATCAAATTCAGTGCTGGGTTGCACATTTTATGTCGACGGTGTTGCTTATGCTGGAGTAGATGCTGGTGGTCCCGTAGCTTCTGTTGTTGGAACCGTTTCGAACTCTGAATCTGCTACTATCGGGGCTTATGATGGGGCTCTTTCTGGAGCTGGAGAACTTTGGGAAGGAAGTTTGGAAGAGGTTCGAGTTTGGGATGATCAAAGAACACAAACAGAAATTCGCGAAAATCGTCACTTAACGTTGTCTGGAGCTTGTTTAGATGATTTGGATGGCTATTGGAAATTTAATTCGGGATCTGGTACAACTGCATCTGATTACAGTGGAAATGGAAATAATGGAACTTTTGTTGGTACGCCGGCTAGTGTGCCTTCTCAAGCTTCTGTAGGACATGGAGTTGCTACTACACACAACGCCATTGCAACTGCAACGAATTATCCCAGCCCGTCTTTATATCCAAATCACAGTGCTACTTTGAATTTTGGAGCAGTTGCACCAGGAGGTGATATAGTTGTAACATATATCAATCAAATGCCAGTTGGTGGATTGCCAACTGGAGCCTTGTCTGAGCATCGATTAGATCATTGGATTGTAAATAATTATGGTACGACTAATGCAGCTTTCGCAGGAACGTTCCATTTCGATTATCAGGATGGGGGAGTTACTGATTTAACATTGGCACAATATAGATTCCATAAGAGAGGTTCAAATGAAACCGGAGCTTGGACACAAAATAATCCTGTTGCAGATGCTGCTAGTGTTGCGCCCGGTAATAACTTTTTGGAATTTGCAAGCGTTAATAGTTTTAGTATGTTCTTTCCATCATCTGGGATTTCACCATTACCAGTTGAGTTGGTCAATTTTACTGCCGAAAAATCAGAAGAGAATGCCTTATTAAATTGGGAAACTGTTTCAGAATTAAACAATCAAGGATTTAATCTTTTACATAGCTCAGATGCTGAAAACTGGACAAATATTGGATTCGTTGTTGGAGCAGGAACTACTACAGAATTGATTGAGTATAAGTTTATTCATAGAGATGCGGTGAGCGGGATCAACTATTACCAACTAGAACAGGTAGATTTTGATGGGCAGTCTACAATGAGTGACGTTCGATCTATTTATTTCGATACTGAAGGAGATATTGCAATAGTTCCAAATCCAAATGATGGAATATTTAATGTTGTATTGGACTCAAAAGTATTCGGAAATGTAATTGAGATTGAAATTCTTGACGCACGTGGAGTAATTGTAAAGACAACTACTGCTTTAATTCAAAGTGATTCGGTGCTGTTAGTTAATGCTTCTGAGCTTACGGCTGGAGTGTATTTTATTCGAGTTTCTGATGCTTCTGAAGTTCGAATGGAACGCGTTGTGATTCAGTAATTGGATTTATATAAAAGAATGGAAGGGAGGTCGATAGATCTCCCTTCTTTATTTCTATTACCTTTCCTACATGGATTTATCAGTTGAACAATTTGTCCTCAATCAAACTGGGGCTTCTAGGATATTGGGGGTTGAGCTAATTCAAGAATTATGGAGTGGATTTGGTCAAATTTTAAAGGTTAAATTGGAAGGAGCTGAAGTGCTATCGATAATCGTTAAGAAGATTGATCTAAGCAATTCAGGAAATCATCCCAGAGGTTGGAATACTGATGCTTCCTTTAAACGCAAGGAATTTTCCTATGGTGTTGAACAAACTTGGTACAAGAATTATTCAAATCAATCGGGTTCGTTTTTAAGAATGGCCAAACATTTGGGATCAACTTCGAATAAGAACGGTAGTGTTATTCTATTAGAAGATCTCGATGCAAGTGGTTTTCCAATTCGAAAGTCGAGTTTGACATTAAAGGAAGTGAAAACGTGTATTCTTTGGCTTGCAAATTTGCATGGTAAATTCATGGGGTGTAAGTCTGAAGGACTTTGGGATGTCGGAACGTATTGGCATTTATCGACAAGAACAGATGAATTCAAAGCAATGAAGGATTCTGAATTGAAACGAAGCGCATTTAAAATAGATGAGGTACTCAATAATTGTCAATATAAGACCATAGTTCACGGTGATGCCAAGGTGGCCAATTTTTGTTTTTCTGAAGACTTGGCCAAGGTCGCCGTTGTTGATTTTCAGTATGTTGGTAGTGGGTGCGGCATGAAGGATCTTGTTTGTTTACTTAGTAGTTGCGTGAACGCGAAAGAATGTCGTCTTTGGGAAGAAAATTTCCTTGATTATTATTTCGAGTGCCTTTTTGAAGCCTTGGATGGAAAGTTTTCAGGTCAAGAGTTTGTGTTACTTGAAAATGAATGGCGTCAATTGTATCCTATGGCGTGGGCTGATTTTTATCGATTTTTAGATGGTTGGTCTCCAGGTAATTATAAATTTAATGATTATGGAGAAATCATGGTTGAAAATGCATTGTCATTATTTAACTAACTGGTTAACTGATTGAAAACGCAATATTAGTAGAATTAAATTGCGCACATGTACCTGTCCTAATTGAGTATATGTGCGTGTTTAAATTGGGTAAATGTTACGCTGTAAAAATCAATTTAATTTATTACTTTGTGCGTCCAATTGGAACTCTACGATAGTATAGTTGCATTGGTAAAAGGGAGTTCATAGTGAAGCCCTTTCTATTATTCACGGCTTTAATTAGCCAAAAAAATTATTTATTATGGGTACAGATACTTACCTTGCGGAGTTAATGCCTTTCGCTGGAAACTTTGCAGTTCGTGGTTACGCTTATTGTGATGGACAATTGATGGCGATTTCACAGAATACTGCACTTTTCTCTATAATTGGAACTATTTACGGTGGAGATGGTCGTACAACATTTGCTTTGCCAGATTTAAGGGGTAGAGCACTTATTCACCCAGGTAATGGACCTGGATTGTCTTCTTACCGTTTGGGAGAAAGAGGTGGACAAGAAACTGTTACGTTGAACTCAACGCAGATTCCATCGCATCAGCATTCTGGATCAGTGCACGTAAATTCAGCACCAGCAACTGTGAGTGTGCCAGTTACTAATGCTTCAATTGCAGCTCCAGGAGTTTCAGATGGTCGTACAACTTCACCAACATTTGGTTTTAATAGTGCGTCTCCAAATGTAGCCTTGAGTAATAATTCTGTTATTACAGGTAATACTGGAGGGGGTCTGTCTCATAACAATATTCAGCCTTTCTTGTGTATTAATATGGAAATTGCTTTGGTGGGTATTTTCCCGTCAAGAAACTAAAATTCTTAATACATAGAATTTATATGAGAGGGGAGCGTAGTACGCTCCTCTCTTGTTTTGTTTACGTTTTATTGTTGACTATATCATGGAATTGAAAATTGGAGTTTTAACTCTACAATCTACGGCTGTGCCTAGAGCTAGTAAAAATTATTTGAATGGATTGCGTTTAGCGATGGCAAATTCATCAGTTGATGTGAAGTATATAATTGAAGGAGTTGGCGTTGGTACAGAAGTCGATTTAGCTGTAGAAAAAATAGAGAAATTGGTGATGCAAGAAGAGGTCGATATCATTGTTGGTATGGCAGGTCATCGTTCAGTTTCTAGAATTCGATCGACAGGAAGAAATCTATGGCTTCCAATGATTATCTCTGATTTTGGAGCAACCTTGCCTGTTGGTCAGGGGGAAAGTGATGGGTTTTATACGCTTTCACTTGATCGTTGGCACAGTACATACTTGCTTGGTGAATACCTCGTTAAAAATGTCAGTGAACAGGTAGGGGTAGCAACTTGCTTTTACGATAGCGGTTATGGGATGATTGAAGGATTAGAGCGTGGCTTGAATAAGGCAGGCGGGAATTTCTTAGGGCATTATGTTGTGCCGCATAAACCGCGCGAGAATGAAGCAGAATGTTTTAGAGAAGTTGCAACGCAGATGGGCGAAAATCCATTATTTGCTCTGCAAAGTGGTGTTTTTGCCATGGAGTTTGGAGAGTCAGTGAAAGCACTTGGTGATGATCGAACCTTTCCAATTTACGCAACATCTGAAACAGTTTCAGGTGAGGTTCTCTCAGAGTTTGGAGAGTATTTTGAAGGCACAAAAGTAATTTCTACATGGGCCAAAGAACTCAATACGGTTGAAAATTTGAAATTTGTTGATGCTTTAAAAGCGAAATATAAAAAGGAAGCTGATGAGTTTTCACTTCTAGGGTATGAAACTGGTTTGGCTATTGTAGCAGCACTAGAGCTAGTGGATGAGGAGGATGTGGATGAAGATGCGTTGATTGCTGCGCTTGATAAAGTGAATGTTGAAGGCCCAAGAGGGACTATTTCATTCAGCCCTGAGATCAACCGTTGCATGAATGATCATCACATTTTTGAAGTTTATAAATCAGAAGGGGGACATGCATTGCGACCTCTTGATACAATTAAAGCTGATGAAACATATTTCAAAGAAACATGCAATGAAGAGATTTCAGAGAAGCGTGGGGGGTGGTTTAATGCGTATTTATGCCACTAGTTAAGAAGTTGTTTTCTTACTGATTTATTCCTTACCAATTTGCTTTATAGTTAAGATTGAAATATTTTTCAAATTGAACAATTACGTTTTGATAAACAGCAATGTAACGTTAAATGTTATTTGTGTTTTGCAGAGAAAAATCTAACAATTTTTTTGTTTTATACTCCAGGAAGGATCCGGTTTTGGTGTATAATTTAATGAGTAATGAGATGTTTCCATGCCGAAAAAGTTACCTACACATATTGGATCGCCGAGAATTGAGTCACCCACTTTCAATGTAATACCATCGAAAATTTCAACTTCTGCAAATACGCATATATCTGGTGTAGCATTTATGTTCTCTGGAACCGCAATGGCGTTAGATTCAAATCCTTGATAGGTAATCTGACTGTTTAAATTCACAGAAAACAAAGATTGTTTATGCTCAATATCGATCGCAATATTTTCAGTATTAACCGATTGATCATACCTTGGTAACTTTCCGAAAACAGCTGTTCCAGTGAACAGAGAGATTTGTTTGGGTATTAATATACCTTCTGTTGAAAGTTGTTGACAAAGATGCTCACTAATCGAAACTTGAGGTTCTCGCGTCAATCCTTTGTCCATTGTTTCTGTAATCAATAGATCCAATTTTTGTGGGTGCTTGTATTTCGTAGCGTCGCACGTTTTGAAATCAACGAAAAAATCGTTCAATTCTAGATGCTCAATGATCTTCTTACTTGATTTCATTGATTCTTCGTGAATATCAATCAAAGTAATTCGAAGTTGGTCTGAATTGAAATGGGGCAATAAAGGAACAATTAGTGTTGATAATGGTCCACATCCGGCATATAAGACTTCTAAGGGGGTGTCCTTGTTTGTTTCGAGTGCCTGTGAAATTGCTTTGAAAATTCCTTTTAGGAATCGAGATGTTCTAACTCCATCTTTAAGGCAATCAATCGCATGTTGCGGCGACAATGCAACGCCGCCCGCGATATTCGTAAATTCAATTGAGTCAGCTTTGATGTTAAGGGAGGTTAACAGTTCATCATAGAACAGCCCTAGGTTTTCAATTGCATCTAATTCCTTTTTAATGCTTTGAGACTGTAATAGGCCGCTTGAAATGGTTCTGAGTTCTTTGGTCATACTTACGAATATAATTAAATTTGACAGGGTACTTGGAGAAAACATTTTCCGTCACCTGTAGAGATAGGTAATAGTAATAATAATTGGAATTCCATGGAACAGAGCAGTATTTTCCTTAATTTTGCGGCTCACATTATTCTCACTGAATAAATGTAATTTGAAAAACACTATGAAAAACTTTACAAAACTACTCTGTTTTCTATTTATTACTCAATTATCTTTTTCGCAGACGACTGAAGATTTTGAGACAGAAACATTAGGAGGGACTACTTTTTCTGATAACGGTCAGAATTTTGCCATTGCAAATGGACCTGGAGAATCGACTTACGATGTTGAGACTTTCGCCAGTGGTGGCTGGAATGGAACGGCCCCTGACAATAGATTTTTAGATAATTCTGGAGCAGGTGGTGCGGGAGCGCCTCTAAATGATGGTACTTCTTTTACTATTTCAACGAGTGATGGTGCGGATATTCTAGTAAATAATCTTTACTTATTCCTTTCTACTAGAACGCTTCAAGTTGCATCTTCAACACTTACTATAACAGGAAGAAGAGATGGAGCAACAGTTTATACTATAGTTAAAAGTACTGGATTCTCAAGTCCAGTAACATTTACTCCTAATAATGGATTTACACTTATTGATTTCAGTACAGAAGGAGGTTCGGATAATTCAAATACTGCGGTTGATGAGTTAATCTTTTCAACAACAGGTAATGGTGATTACGCTGCGTTTGATGCTATGAATTGGGAAGCAATAGCTTGTACTGATCCAAGTGTACCTTCATTAACAGCTTCAGCAAATCCAATATGTGCTGGTGGTTCTACTACTTTAGATTGGGCAGGAACATCTGCAGGTGATGCAACGAACTGGGTAGTTTACACTGGTACTTGTGGAACTGGTACTCAAGTA
The DNA here is from genome assembly GCA_034111925.1 of Crocinitomicaceae bacterium. Taxonomy (GTDB): domain Bacteria; phylum Bacteroidota; class Bacteroidia; order Flavobacteriales_D; family Crocinitomicaceae; genus UBA4466. The sequence goes on along the minus strand of JAWUWJ010000157.1, from coordinate 7,198 downwards.
GCAAGTTTACCAATAGGTACGACATCATATAATACTGGAGCATTGGCTTCAAACACTACTTTCTTTGTTAGAGGTGAAGGAGGATGTATTACTCCTGGAGCTTGTGGTTCAATTTTGGTAACTGTAAATCCATTAGATAACGCATCGTATAGTTATGGTGCTCCTTCATATTGTGCAGATGCAACAGATCCAATACCAACTATTACTGGTGTAGCTGGTGGAACTTTTAGTGCAGCAGGAACGTTATCTCTGAATGCGGCAACAGGCGAGATTGACTTAAGTGCTTCGGTACCTGGTTTTTATGTTGTAACATATACAACGGCAGGAACATGTCCAAACTCGAGTAACGTAAACGTTATAATTAACGCATTAGAAAATGCTTCATTTACTTATAGTTCTGGAGCTTACTGTATTGATGACACTGATCCATCACCTACAATTACAGGTGCCTTAGGAGGAACTTTCTCAAGTGGAACTGCTGGTTTATCAATAAGTGCTGCAACTGGTGCAATTGACGTTTCACTTTCAACACCTGGAACATACACTGTTACGTATACTACTTCAGGAACTTGTCCAAATAGTTCAGATGTAAGTGTTACAGTTAATGCTTTAGATGATGCTTCATTCTTCTATGCTGCTGGAGGGTATTGTGCTAATGATACAGATCCAGCTCCAACAGTTATAGGATTACCGGGAGGAACATTCTCAAGCAATGCTGGATTGTCAATAAATGCTTCAACAGGAGTAGTTGATCTTTCTACATCTACGCCTGGATCTTACGCCGTTACTTATACAACATCTGGATTTTGTCCAAATAGCTCTAACGTAAGTGTTACTGTTAACGCTCTTGACAATGCTACTTTCTCTTATGGAGCAGCATCTTATTGTTCTGCTGAAGCTGATCCAACACCAACAATTTCAGGTTTACCTGGAGGAGCATTCGCAAGTACAGCTGGTTTGTCAATAAACGCTTCAACAGGAGCGATTGATCTTTCTGCATCTACTCCTGGAATATACACTGTTACTTATACAACATCTGGAATTTGTCCTAATAGTTCAGATGAATCTGTTACTGTTACGGCTTTGGATGATGCTACATTTAATTATTCAGCTGCAACTTATTGTTCAAACGAAACTGATCCTACACCAACAATCAATGGTACTGGAGGTGGCGCTTTCACAAGTACAGCTGGATTGTCAATCAATTCTACAACTGGAGTTGTTGATTTATCAGCGAGTACGCCGGGAACTTACATTGTTACTTATACTACAGCTGGAGCATGTTCAAATAGCTCAACTGAATCTATAACAGTAAATGCTGCACCAACTGCACCAACAGTAGTTACGCCAATGACAATTTGTCCTGGTGATGACGTTATTTTAAGCGTAACTGGATCTGGAACTGGAAATATCATTTTCTATGATAATACAATGACGCAAGTTGCTTCTGTACCTATGCCTCCTGTAACTGCAACTTATAATGCTGGAGCATTGGCAAATGGAACATACGTTTTCTCTGCAACAGAGAGTAACGGTACGTGTGAAACAACACCTTTAGTAATTAATGTTACTGTCGGTGATTTAGTTCTACCTACTGCAGTTTGTCAAAACATTAATGTTTACTTAGACGCTACAGGAAGTGTTACAATTGTATCAGCAGATCTTGACGGTGGTTCTACAGATAACTGTGGACCAGTTACTTTTTCAGCTACTCAAACAACATTTACTTGTGCAGACCTTGGAGCAAATATTTTAAACCTTGCTGTAATAGATCTTACTGGAATTAATGTATCGTTCTGTAATCCAACAGTAACTGTACTTGATACTATCTCACCAGTTATTACATGTCCTGGTAACCAAAATGAAGTTGCAACTGTAAACTGTGATTTCATGTTGCCGAATTATTTAACATCAGTGACTGGTACAGATAACTGTAATGGTGTGGTAACATTTACTCAATCGCCATCAGCAATGTCATTAATTAACGCGAACACTACAGTTACAGTGACGGGAGATGATGGAAATGGAAATACATCAACATGTACGTTTGATGTTATTCTTGACTTTAGTGCGTGTGTAGGAGCTGAATGTTCAAACGCAGAAGTTATAGGAGCTATGGATCCTTGTGGAGAAACTCAAACTGCAACAGGAAGTACAGTAGGAGGAACATCTCAATCTGTAGCTACTTGTGGAACTACAGCTGGGACAGGAGGTGCTAATTGGTATACTTTCGTTGGAGATGGTGGAGATTGGACAATGAGCACAGTTAATGCAGGAACAGACTATGATACTAAATTGTGGGTTCTTGATGGAGCATGTGGATCGTTGAACTGTCTTGCTGGAGATGATGATTTCGCAGGTGTAGAATCGCAAGTTTCAATTTCAACAACAATAGGAGTTACTTACTATGTTGTTGTTGGTGGTAATTCATCAGATGAAGGAAACTACGAATTGACGTTCACAAAAGTTGAGACGGAAGCACCAGTTGCAGATGCAATGAGCTTGTCTGATATTACTGGAGTTTGTGAAATCACAACTCTTACTGATCCAACAGCAACTGATAACTGTTCAGCAGTAACAGTGAGTAACGATGTTACGCTTCCAATTTCTTCAAGTACAACAATTACTTGGACGTATACCGATGCAGATGGAAACGCTTCAACACAAACACAAGAAGTTGTTTTGGCTGATTTAGTTTTACCTACAGCATCTAATCCAGCTGATTCAATGTACGAATGTGTTGGAGATGCAGTAGTTGACATTGCAGTCGTAACAGATGCAGCTGATAACTGTACTGGACCAATAACGGTAACATTTGTTTCAGATACTTTATTCGGAAACGGATGTATGGATACAATCGCGAGAACATACAATGTAGCTGATGAATCAGGAAACAACATTGATGTTGTTCAAATGATCTATATACAAGATGTTACAGCGCCAACAGCATCAAACCCGTTAGACTTAACGGTTCAATGTATTGGTGAAGTACCTGCCCCGTCAACAGGATGGGTAACTGATGAAGCAGACAATTGTGCTGCACCAACAGTTGCATTTGTTTCTGATGTGTCAGATGGTTTATCATGTCCAGAGACAATCTCTAGAACATTCAGTGTATCGGATGCTTGTGGAAACTCAATCAATGTAGTTCAAATGATCATTGTAATGGATATTGATGCTCCAGAATCGGATATTGCGGCATTGCCAGAACTTACTTCACTATGTGGTGTAACGCCAGCAACTGCAACAGCGACTGATAACTGTGATGGACCAATGGATGGAACATCAGATGTTACTTTCCCAATCACAGCATTAGGAACAACAACGATTACTTGGACATACATTGATGCTTGTGGAAACACGAGTTCACAAACACAAGATGTAACAATCAGTGCGATTGATGTGTCGGTAGTAATGGCAAGTGATAACATCACATTTGTAGCAAACAACTTCCTTCCAGGTTCAGGAGTAACGTACCAATGGATCGATTGTGATTTAGATCAACCAATTGCTGGTGAAACAAGTCACAATTATACTCCAACATACGGAAGTAACTTCGCTGTGATTATCACTGAGGCAGGATGTTCAGACACATCAGCTTGTATGCCATCGACAGTTGGGATTGACGGTCTAGACATTAAAACGCTAGTTCTTTATCCAAATCCAACGAATGGAGTGTTGAACATCAATTACGAAGGTGAGATCAAATCAATCCAAGTAGTTGATCTATTAGGAAGAGTGATTTCAACACCAGTTTCATTAATTGAGAAAACGGTAGACGGATCAAACTTAACGACTGGTAAATACATGATTAGAATTACAACTGAAAGCGATCAGATTCTTGTAGAAGAGTTTGTGGTTCAGAAATAAGAAAAAGCGTAAGCTTTTGAAAGGGAAGCATTCGCTGACCTTGATTCAAACTAAAACGGGAGCCTCATTTGAGACTCCCGTTTTTTTGTTTAATGAAGTTCTAACCAACTTTCTTCTCGATTTCCTCCATGCTCTGAAGAAGTTGTACTTCTGCGTAAATGTCTAGTCCAGTATCAATCGAAAAATCAAATAATCGAAGGATCGAACAATCGAACCTACTTCTTCTCAATCTCTCCAGCTTCAACCAGCTGTCCAAAAAATTCAGTAACGGTTCCTTCTAAAGGACGGTATTTCATTCCAAGTTCATTTATACTTTTAGAGTTGTTCGCTTTCCATGGAAATCCTACATTTTTAGAAACCATTTTACGAGTCATTCCAACAGACGGTGCCATCAACCAAATCATAAACTTGGGTATTTTACGTGTTCCGATCTTATAATTTGGATAGGCTTTCTTAATGTGTCTAGCCAATGCTCCGAAACTAGAATTCGTTCCTGAAGCAATGTATCTTCCTGTTGCTTCTGGTGTAAATCCAGCTTGGTAATGAGCTACCGCTAAATCTCTTACATCAACTGCTCCAATATTGAATGCTGGAGCGCCCATTTTGAAATCACCATTTCCAATCTGTTTCATAATTTGAAATGATTCAGAAGTACCAAAGGGATTAATTCCAGGCCCAAGAACGAATGAAGGATTGACAGTTATCAAGTCCCATCTCGTTTGTTCTTTTTGGATTTTCCACGCTTCTTTTTCAGCTTCAACTTTTGAAAAAGCATACGGTTGGTGGTCCAACGTGGAAGTTGTGTTCCAATTTTCTTCTGTCATTTCTTGATTCGGATACGCTAAGGTGTCAATAGCATCTCCGTATATTGAAACACAGCTACTTGTAACTACAACTCGTTTTACACTTTCCGTTCTGTTTGCAGATTCAAGCACATTTCGCGTTCCCTTTAAAGCGGGGTCAACTAGATCTGCTTGTGGGTCCTTTACGCTTAAAGAAAACGGGGAAGCTGTATGAAATACCAATTCGCATCCACTCATTGCTTCATCATAAGAACCTTGGCCAAGTAGATCAGTTTTAAAATACTGAATAGATCCTGGTAATTTCGATGCTAAAGCGTCAAGATACTTTGTCTTGTCTTTGTTCTCTGGATCACGAACAGCAGCATGAACTGTTATTCCTTCGGATAGTAATTTTTCCACTAAGCGGCCTGCTACATATCCTGTCGCTCCTGTTACTAAGACAGGTTTTGTTTTGTCAATTTTTGCCATGATTTTATTGTTTTAAAGAGTATTTATTAAGTATTGTTTCTAAAAGCGGTTCAGCATCTATATTCTTGAGAAGAATTTGAGTTGCCACGCCGTCGATAATCACTTCGATTAAAGTCGCTTCCATTTCTGGACTCTCATAGCCCAATTGTTCAAATGCGTCAACGAGAGAAGCACGGAAAAGAGCAAGTGGAGCCGACTCATATTCACCGCGTTTCCATTTTAGCGCATACATCAATTTCCAAAATTGATTCTCGTTCGGGTCAATTGTAAACGGAAGTGAAATTGCTTTTTTAATTCTTTTTTTTGGATCGGAAATTAAAATAACCTCAGCAAAATAAACCGAAGCCTTTTCCATTCCATAGTTGATAATTGCCTCAAGGAGACCTTCTTTGTTTTTAAAATGTTTGAAAATTAACCCTTCAGATACGCCCGCTTCTTTGGCAATCGCTTTGGTCGATGTTCCGTCAAAACCAAGCGAAGCAAAGAGCTTCATCGCAGTCATTAGAATATTGATTTGTTTGTCTGTCATATTGAAAGTGAGTAATCACTTACAAATTTAATCTTAATATTTACTTAGCGCATCTATTTTTTCAATTTTTGTGATTTCAATCCTTGATTCGGTATCCGATTGAATGAACATTTTGGTCTGAATAACTCTAATCCAACATCGAATATCCAGTATCAATTTGTTCTATTTTTGAAAGTAATGAGCAGATCTATTGATAAAAGCAGCAAACGAGGCGTTAAAACGAGTTATATCTCCACAACAATTGGAGTGTCGTTGGTTTTGTTCATGATCGGTCTTGTTTTGGGAGGTTATTTGGGTCTTGATAATATTCAACGTCAAGCAAAGGAAAACTTAACCGCCGATATTTTCTTTAAGCCCGATTTAAACGATGCCGACATCAAGCAAGTTGAACTTGAATTGAAAACATGGGAAGAATTTAGCGAAGTAACGTTTGTCTCTCAAGACAGAGCATTGGAAGATTTTGCCGGAGAAGAAGGAGCTGAAGAGATGTTAGAAATTTTGGATGGGGATCGGCCAATTCCTACCAATATTAGTTTTCAACCCAAAGAAAAATACGCGACTGTCGAAGGAATGAACGCTTTGGAAGCCAAGATTATAAAAGCTTATGGCGATCGAGTAATTGACGTGAACTATGAAGAAGCCAGCGTTGAAGATGTGAACTTGGGGTTCAAGCAAATCGTTTTACTTTTCGCAATTGTAGCTGCTTTGTTAATTGTTATCGCCGTTGCCATGATAAATAGCACAATCCGATTGGCTTTGTATTCGAAGCGTTTCTCGATTAAAACAATGCAACTTGTTGGTGCAACATCTCGCTATATCCGACTCCCTTTCTTATGGCAAGCAATCGGGATTGGAATCATCAGCGCAACGATAGGAATGGCAATTCTTCTCGGATTGTTCTATGCTTTGAACAACGTAATGGACGCAATTGAAATTCCTTTTGATATAATTAGCTTCTTTAAATTGCTCGGAACGCTAGTGGTTTCGGGGATTCTCATCACTTTAGTCTCAACTTGGTTCGCTCTTAACAAATATTTGAGAATGAAATTGGACGATTTGTATTAAATTTGGAACATGAGCAAGAACAAATCCAATAAAAATACGGCTGATATGCTTGACGATAACCTCGTCAGCAAAGAAGAACCAAAAGTGTCTCCATTAGGAACTGGTGCAGAAGTTTCACTTAAAGAGTACAACGAAACGGCTCCTTACGCTTTCAATAAGAAAAACTACAAGCTTTTATTAATTGGATTGGCAATTAACGTATTCGGATTTATTTTAATGCTTGGTGGTGGCGCTGAAGATCCAAACGAATTTCACGCAGAGACTCTTTTTAGTACAGTAAGAATTACAATCTCTCCAATGTTTATTGTTTTGGGGTATGCTGTGATTATGTATTCGATCATGAAGAGACCTAAATCAGCAGATAAATAATATCAAATGAGTTTTCTCGATGCTCTTATTCTTGGAATTATTCAAGGACTAACTGAATTTCTACCTGTAAGTAGCAGTGGACATTTGGAAATGG
>JAWUWJ010000156.1:0-13153 GCA_034111925.1 Crocinitomicaceae bacterium | reverse complement strand
CGCAATGATGGTTCAGTTTGAGAAACTATTCCCTCGGATTCCTAAATTGGAAAAAGAAGGAGTAAGCACGCCGTTCACGGATACGATTGAATGGTTCAACAGCAACTTCTTGGAATTGAATTATACAGATGAAGACGCGGAATTCAAGGCAAACCTGTTAATGGTAACGCCTTTGGTGGAGCTTGTTGACGAGTATTGCACAAAATTCAGCGATGAAGATAAATTGTTCTGTATGGAACTTGTTTTGTGGTGCCTTACTGTAAGCAATAAATTGGATAAATCTGAAAACGACAATGCTTTTAAATTCGATTCAGCAGGAATTGGATCGCAGTTTTTTGGAAATAATTAGAAAGTGATTTGCCCTTGGTTCAGTCAATGTTTTGATTGCTGAACCGAGGGCTTTTTTTTTGACTTCCGCATGGGAAGTAGGTGTTAAGTTTCGTATCTTTTTATTGATTTAGTCAGGCACAAATGAAATTGTAAACGGAAATCATTTATGTCCTAAGTCCAAAGTGGAGGAGCTGTATTTTGTTCTGAGACTTATTTAATGTGATGTTGTCATGTGAATTTAGATTTGTACATAAAAACAAATTCTTGAAATAATTTTAACGCTCAACGTCTACTTCTTTACCATCACTTGTGATATACACGTCTTTCCCATTCTTATAACTTGCTGTAGCAACAAATTCACTTTTTCCAAACGGGGCCATATTAAACCACCAAGTTTTGAACTCGGTTATTTGATTCAATCTCTTACCCGCAATGTCTAGCTTGAATAGTGCTCTAGGTGCTAACCTTTCCGTTCCCTGTTGTACTTGAACATGCGATTGATCCATACCAACAAAAGAGGGCGAACGATCATCCGATATAATGTAATTTCCATCTGCTGTATAAAAATCGCCAGTGGTGGAGTTTTTCTTTGCAAGGATTGGTATATTTTCACCATCACCGCCGATGAATATTTCCTTGTAATTAAACGGAATCATTCTTTCTCCATTGGAATTAAAAGAGCCATAAAGCATACTTCTTTCATCTTGCAACGTTATTAAATTAGAGCTCCTACGTTGTAATCGATTGGTGACTTTCAATTCATCAGAGTTAAAATCCAATTCAGAAATTTCAAATGTTTGAAGCGAAAATTGGTACACCTTGTCATTCTTTATCACAAAACAATGCATCATTCCGGAATTAGCCAGCCACTGATCAAATGGCAGATGCTCTTGTTGGAGCTTGAAAAAGCGATTGTAAAATTTCCATTGCCCTTTCTCTTGAGCAACATAACCGAATTCAGAAAATTTTTGATTCACAGCAAATAACTGTTCTTTTTCGAAGGCACAAAGCAATGACCCGTATGAATCAAACGATCCCCAAAGCCCACTTGACTTGCTCTGAAAAACTTGAGGAGTGCGAACGCTTCCAAAATCGCTACGAAATTCTTCGAGTTTCAACAAGTCCAACGAGTCGGTATTGAAATACATTACTTTTGAGTCCTTTATGACATATGGAAATTTTGCTGCACTGTTCCCCACCCAGTTGTCAAAATCAAGCTTTTCCTTAATTAGCTCATACGTATTACTGAAATAAGACCAGTTTCCTGAACGACGTCCAATAAACCCATTTGGGTCAATCCAACCGCCCTCTGATTTCACAACAGTATATAGTTCATCAAAATTAAATGGAAGACCTACATTGCCTTTGGAAGTCAATGCGCCATATTTACCATTCTTTTTGAAAATTGTGTCTTTTATGTCTTCATTAATGGTTGTGGGTTCATTCGCTTGGCTGGCTGATACACTGGATAAATGAAATAAACCTATACAGAGGATCAAGATGCGTGTAATCATTGTCATAGTGCGAATATTTTTCATGTTTGGTTAAATCCGAAGTTAAGATACCAATCATTTCTGAAATCACCTAGGTATCCAACTTAAGAACGGTTACATATTAAATCGTTAATGACGGAAAAGTAACATTGGATCTCATGTCAGTTTAAATTGTGCTACTAGCTTAAAACTAAGGCTTCGTAAAACTCATTTTCCATTTATCCTTCGAACGGCTACTCGATTCAAAACAACTATCTTTAGTAAAACTTAATTCCAAGTATATGGCGCAAGTCATTTTAGCTAAGAGCTTTTATAAATACTATGAAAAACGTACTATTTTACATATTCATTTCTTTTCTAGTTAGTTGCAAGGCTGAATCTACTGTGCCACAAGCTGTCAACAATGATTCAGAGATTCTAACGCCCGAAACAAAACCTCGGTCGAAAACTTATCCTGATTCTTCCATTTATTGGGTCAATGAAGATTACCTTAATGAAATAAAATCAGGTGATGACGTATGTGAGTGCATGTCCAATAATCAATTCTTGTTGTTGCATGTAGATTTCACTTTTGAAAAAATCATCATTCAATCTTCAGTGTATTTCTTTGGTCTAGAAACAATGGTAGAAATGAATCTTAAAAGTACAGATACCTTAAATAAATCTTTTACAATAGACGAAAGGTGGCCTCTCAATAGTGAAATGAAAATTACAATTGATAACAACATGCTATTTGTTAATTATGGCGGAGAAACATCTAAATTTCTGAAGATGAAATTGGAAACTCTTGATATTCCTACTTCACCGAAAGGGATTTTTGTTCAATCGATGGATGTTTTTGATCAAAGAAACCGGATAAATGCTGAGTCATTGTTAGCTTATACAAGGAGCCAGGGTGAAGAAAACCTTCTATCAATCGAGGAATTAAGTCAACTTATACGTTCAAATAGAGTCTCAGTGGGTTGCTCTGATTATTACCACTACAATTCAATGGCAATTAAAGGAGATACGAATCGATACTTTCATCTAGAGTTTGGTAAAGATAAGGTCACATTTTATGAAGAACCTGAAGGAAGAGGACGATATGAAGAAGTCAATTTGGATAAATTGAGTTGGCAAACGTTTTACAAAAAAGAATGAATTTCCATAACAAAAGAATAGCTTAGAGACCTTACTTGAATTCAACACTGAAACAAAACCGAATGAAAAATATTTTAATCTGCTTTTTTGCACTCTCCATTTTTACGCTTAATCTTTCGGCTCAAGAGGAACCTGAATTTATGATTGCATTATTAGAAAATGATAATATTGCAGAAGTAAATATGGATCAGGAAAGCTTTATTGCGTCCGTAACTGAAATTACGGATTTATCAAAAAAAGAATTTAAAAGTATTGAATCCACTCAAAAAATTGCGATTCTAATTGTATCACACAAAAATGGAGATCCTACAATCGAGATTTACTCGAATCCTAAAATTGGGGAGAAGCAAAAAGATCGTTTTTTGAAAAAGTTAAAGGCGCTTAATCATGTAAACACAAGACTAGTGGACTTTCCGATGTTACTACTCCTTAATTCTAAATTTGAAAATTACCAAACAGACTTCAAAGATTTGGTTGCGCCTGCCGACAAAAGAGAATTGGCCTATGATAGCGCTTCTTTGGAAGGGAAGTTTGAATTGAACAAAGCCTACGCCGCTGAAGTATTAACTGTGCTAAGTGCTTTCCAAACGATTGTAGACGAACAATTTGTTGGAGTTAATAATCTTGGTACGTTAATTACGAAAACAGACTTCGATAAAAAGCAAAAAATTTCAACCTTAACGAGTGAAAATCAAGACTATTGGAGAGCAATTATGGAGATGTCGCCAGGGAATCAACTTATTCCAATAACGAATGTTTTTGCACTTGTATCGCAAGGAGAGTTTGACTATGCTGCAAAATATGTTGAAATTCTTCTTATGTTTTCCGATCCGAAATCGATTGCAAATATGTATTTAGAAGAACTATGGGGAAGGTTGGATAGATTTAATAAGGATTTAAATGGTCGTATTCAGAAAGGGTTTGTCTATCACGATACAGGAAAATATCAAAAGGCAATTGAACTTTATAGTGAAATCTTAAAGGAATACCCGAATTCTGCTTGGGCGAAATATGAAGTTTATTATTCTCAAAATGCGCTTTCAATTGAACTCGGAAATTTGGAATTAGGAGATAGGTTTGAATGGGATAAGGCTAAAATTGGTGTTTACAACAGCAATCCTCTATACACGATGGATGTTATGGCAAGCAATAGTAGAGAAGTCTATTTGCTTTTGAGAAGAGTTTCAATATCTGAATTGTTTAAGGACAATGAAAATAGATTAAATGATATCTATGAATATGCCAGTATAGCTATGGATTTGGAGGTGTATGATTTTGCTGCTCAATTATTTTGGATTTCGACCACTTTTGATAAAACCGAAAACGACGCGCTATTTAAGTTCTTTTACTCCCTTGAAAAACTTGGCGTAACCGAATTGAAAAGCAATTTTAAAGGAGATTTTGAAAAAGAGTTTGAGAGAATAGAAAAAGCACAAGAGGCTGCAATGCAAAAATAGTAGTTCGTTTAAAATGTCTAAAGAATAGCACCATTAAAAGGATTGAATGAAGAAAGAAGAGATTGAGTTGATCATCATTAAAGTAACGGCAGATGGTCAAGAAGCGATAAATATGAAGATTTATAAGAACGGAACAACGTGTAGATCTGGAGTCGGTGGACTTCCTCAACTTGGAATAAGCGGAATGAGTTTTGTAAATGATTCCCGATTTTTTGATCCATTAATTGAAAAAATCCCTCAAGAAGTTTTAGATAAGCCATTGAATTACGAAGAAGAAACTCCAAACGGATATTTAGAATATGTTATCGCTTTTTACGGAGTTTCAAAAAATGGAGAAACTGGAGAAAGAGCAGAATGGGAAAAATCAACAGGTATGAGAACTAAAGTTGATCATCAAACAACTTTCAATCACCCAATTATGGGATTGTTAGATAATTTAACAATGGAAGCTGCTGAATTAACAAATGAATGGTATTTTGACGTTATAATGTCAGCTAAATGGGGAGTGAAAAGCTCTACTATGCCTGAGACGATGATTGCACAACCAAAAACAGAACAAGAGATTCATACTGATTATGATAATTACGTAAATCAGATGAATTTTAGTGCACGAAAATGGGACATGTCAGAATTTGTAAATGGAAAAACTTACGATAAAGATGGAGTGATGCATAAAGCGACCATCAAGAATAGAAAGAATGCGTTTAGCATTAACTTTTCTCAAATCGGGAATGATACTTCCAAAGAGAATCAGAAAAGTGATAACACTAAGAAAAAACCTTGGTGGAAATTCTAAAAAAACGTTTTCTAATAATTTATTGAACACTATTTTTGTTTAACACACAGGATATTTATTAATAACTAACTTGCATTTGCACAAGCGATAGATGTGATTGTAGCATGTGTTTTATTGGATAGATTCTAAAAAATGAAAATACTATTAACAGGTTCAACGGGATATATTGGTAAGCGATTGTTGCCTGTTCTAATCGAAGCAGGCCACGAGGTTGTTTGCTGCGTCAGAGATGTGAAACGGTTCAATCCGCCCGATTCGTTAAAAGAAAATATTACCGTTCTTAAATTGGATTTGCTGGATGAAAAGTCTTTGGAAAATATTCCCGAAGATATTGACGCCGCTTATTATTTGGTGCATTCCATGTCGTCATCGGGTGACTATAAATCCTTGGAGGAAACTTCGGCAATCAACTTTAGAAACGCTCTTAAAAGAACAAAGGTAAGTCACGTAATTTATTTAAGTGGAATTGTCAATGAGACGGACCTTTCGAAGCATTTAAGCTCTCGAAAGAATGTGGAATTAGAACTTGGCAAAGGAGATTATAATTTCACGGCATTAAGAGCGGGTATTATCATCGGGTCGGGGAGTGCTTCTTTTGAAATTATACGAGATATTGTGGAGAAATTGCCTGTTATGATTACTCCAAAATGGCTCCATACCAAATGCCAGCCTATCGGAATTTCAGATGTTATTGCGTTTCTTTCGAAGTCATTATTCAATCCAAAAACATACAATCAAGATTTTGATATTGGAGGCCCAGACATCTTGTCTTACAAGGAGATGCTTTTGCAATTCGGGAAAATTCGGAATTTGAAACGAAAGATTTACGTTGTTCCCGTAATGACTCCCAAGCTTTCTTCCTACTGGCTTTATTTCGTTACATCGACATCCTACAAGCTCGCCACATCATTGGTGCACAGTATGAAAATAGAAGTGATTTGTCGTGATACGCGCTTGAATACGATTCTTGGTGTTGAACCCTTAAGCTATAAGGACGCTTTAAAAAGGGCTTTTAGTAAAATTGAAAACAACGAAATTCTGTCAAGTTGGAAAGATGCCTATTCAAGCAGCGATATAAATTTTAATATCTCTGAATTTATAGAAGTACCTTCTTTTGGATGTTTCAAAGACAGTAGAACACGGTCTATAGAAAATCATGATGTAAGTGTAGATAAAATCTGGAGTATTGGCGGTCAAAATGGTTGGTACTATGGAAACTGGCTGTGGAAAGCGAGAGGTTTTATGGACAAACTATTTGGAGGTGTTGGACTTCGGCGCGGTCGAACGAATCCATCCACAATTAATGTAGGAGACTCTATCGACTTTTGGCGTGTTTTATATGCCAACAAAGAAGAAGGGCGTTTGCTCTTGTTTGCCGAAATGAAACTTCCTGGAGAAGCTTGGTTGGAATTTAAGGTTGTCGATGATAAACTCGTTCAAACCGCAACTTTTAGACCTTTAGGCTTAGCAGGAAGATTGTATTGGTATTCCGTACTTCCTTTTCACGGGTTCATCTTCAAAGGAATGATCAGAAACATCACGAAGGGTTAAAGGGGGGTTAGGTTATACGAGCTGATGAAGCATTTTGAGTCAGTAGGTTAGCATAATTTTAAATTCGATTGAACAGGAATTGAATCACCGTTGTTAGGGAATAATTAGGAATTGATTTACCATTGGTTGAGTTAAACTCATTGACAATTAATCTTTGAAGATAACGTTAGTCAGGATTAACATAAATTTTCAATGAGGGTATTTATCGTTATTTTAATCTGTTTGACTTTCTCTAGTTGTGGATTAAGGTCTTATTTCAAAATTAGCGATGCAATGGAGCAAGAGTCTGTTGGGCCAAACTCGTTTAAGCAAGAAATTCCATTTCGAGATGAAGGTGGAAATATTATTATTGACGTTAAAATTGGAAATGAGATTTACAATTTCATATTTGACACTGGGGCATCAACGATTCTTGATGATGATATTGTGAAATTGATGAGTTATGAGAAGGTTGGAACTCAGAAGCACAAAGGGACATCTAATGAAAAGAAGATTCTAAAAGTGATAAAGCTTGATGAATTATCAATCGGAGACGTCCGTTTTTCTTCTATCGTAGCAAGTATAACTGATTTAGATCCACTAAAAAAGAAGTTCTGCCTCGATTTTGATGGAATTATTGGTGCTAATGTTATGAATAAATCTGTTTGGCAAATAGACTATTCAAGAAAAATCATCACGCTAACTGACAGTAGGGATTCCTTGGAGCAATCAATTGACGCAAAAACATTTGATTTTAATGCAACAGGAAAAGGAACTCCTATGCTAGGGCTCAGTATCAATGGTCAATACATTGGTGAAGGAAAGCTCGATACAGGATCAAATGGGGGAATTGATTTGCCTATAAAAGATTTGGTAACCGTTGACACAACCAATAGATTTATTGTGAAACAAGGCTTTAGCAGTGGGTTGTTCGCTGATAGGCTTGAATCTTCAAAAACAACTATTGTCTCCGATTTGCAGATTGGGTCTGGCTTTGAAGTAGAAAAAACTCTGGTAACCTTTAATAAAGTCTTACCATATGCTCTAATTGGTAATGCATTCTTAAGGAATTATTTGGTCACAATTGATTGGAATTACCAAGAAGTAACGCTGTCCTCTTTTAAGCCGCATAAAGATAGAGAGTGCTATACATTTGGTTTTACTCCGACTCTTAAAGAAGGCAAGATTGTTATTGGTTCTATCTATAAGGATTCATCGGCAGATCGTGAAGGTTTAAAGTTAAATGACCAAATAGTTCAAATCAACGCTATTGATTTTAGAAACTCAACGCATGAAAACTTCTGTGAGTTATTAAATAACGCTTCACTGAAAAATGGGACTGAGTTAACGATTACTGTGAAAAGAGATGAGGAAGAAATAAAACGAGTTTTGACGAAACTAGACTTGGTTAAAGATGTATTGAACTTTGAATATTGAAAAGTACCTAAGGCGGTGTTTAAATTAGAACATCGCATTAGATAATGCGTTTGTGGATATTACTAACTTACATTCATTATATAAATTTATGTCACTGATTCATATATTTCTTTGATGTCAACAATTAGATCATAAATTATGAAAAACACTTTCGAACAAAGATCCTAATCTTATCATGGAAAGAATAACAAAAATAGTACTATCGATCCCTTCTGTCTTGGGTTTTGGTTATATGTTTACCTTTTGGTTTCCACAAGACTTTCACTGGCTTGTACCATCAATGGAAGCGTATTATGTTCAAGTTGGAACCCTTCAAGCCTTGACGATTACTCAAATGATAATATTGCTTAGAAAGCTATGGTCATTTAAGAATATCGAGAATTCGAAGAAGTCTGAATGGACTTGGCTGTTGATACTATTTAACTCAATTACTAGCTTGATTTTTATCTGGAAAAGAGTGGATCAATTTGAAGCGTTGAATAATCAAGTAACACTGAAGAATAAGCAAGATTCAGAGCTGTGAAATAGTAGCTTCAACTATTGTGCTCTTCTTTTCGTTTGAAAATTACAATCAATCTATTAGGGCAAAATAAATTTGCGGAATTCTACGCTCAAATTGAAAAAAACGACACATCTTTTTATCTTCGGAAAGTAAAGTTTGGTCAAGAGCCCTGCGGTTCATACCAACAGGCCATTAGAAGTGATCAGAAGTTGCATTAAAATTTTAAAAATAAGATGAAGTGTTCAGTATTTATTGCGACTAGTGTAGACGGCTTTATTGCGAAAGAAGACGGAAGTGTCGACTGGTTGCACACAGCTGGAAATTCAGAAGTCGATATGGGAGATCAGGCAGATATGGGAATGAATGAATATATGTCCACGATTGACTGCATGATTATGGGACGGAAATGTATGGATATGATCTCCAGTATGAATTTAACACCTGAACAATGGCCGTATGGCGATACAAAAATTATTGCTTTAAGTAATACTGTCAAAGAAGCTCCTGCGAATCTGAAAGGAAAAGTAGAAATGTATTCAGGTGATCTTCAAGCTTTGATTTCTAAACTTGAGAACGAAGGGTTCAAACATGCCTACATTGATGGAGGAACAACCATTCAGGCATTCATTAATCTCAAGTTGATTAACCAAATTACAATTACCAAAGCTCCAATATTGCTCGGAGAAGGAAAGCCTCTGTTTGGTAAAACATTTAAGGACATCAAACTTGAAAAAGCATGGGCAATTGCTTTTCCGAACGATTTTGTTCAAGTTAAGTATAAAGTAAACTACCTTTAACAGCTTTTACAATGCATCGCTTTTTGGAACGAGAGATTTCATTGACAACGGACCATAAGCAATCAGATCAACAACAATGGAGAATATTTCGAATAGAGCTTTAATTAGCCGACTGTATAGCTCAGCGGATCAACAACTGGAGGACGCAAACTATGATACTGAAAGTTGGTCGCAATGGTACGAGATTGTTCAAGGGCTTACTGATCCTGAAAAGATGGTTTACGTGATCGTGAAGTTAAATCAAACAGTTACAAATGGAGGATTTGCGGAATTTTACGAGTCCTCACATGGGATTTTTGCTCCCGAAATTATTCACGTACTGAACGAAATTAACGCTGTGGGTACTGCTGAAATTGTTTCCAGCTCTTTGCTCGTTGTTAATCCAACAGGACTTCTGGACGAAGCCTACAAAGAAATTGTTTTCAATCTTCAACTTTCAGAAGAACAACGCGCCCAACTTTACTCTCATGACATGCGCTATGATCAATTGCACGATCAAGAGAATTTAGAGGATCTGCTTGGTGCGTATTTACAAGAGTTGATCAAAGAATAGCATCAAAGAAAGTGTGATTTGACTAAATAGAACAGTTTTAAAAGTCAAGCTACACTATTTTATACAAAGGTGTTATCGATACTTTTGAACTAGCGATCACCACTTCTAGCATTTGTTTCCCAGTCTTGTAGATCTCTAACATTTTTTGCAGGCTCTCCAAAATGTTTTGGCTTTGATGGGTTTTTTTCTCGACTTAACTCTTCATTGAAGTCATCCGGATTGTATGCTGCTTCATAGTCTCGAACTTGATTTAAATCCGACTCTACGTTTATATATTCCATTTGACCATATTGATTTGTATTAGGATTCCATTCTGCTATTGATGTTAGAAAGTTTGATGATGTCGCATTTATATTTGGTGCGCCTGAGACGACGAGTTTGTAATAAACACCAGTTCCTTGCCAAGCATAGTTTTTAGCAATGTTTTCGACATATTTGAGGTGCGAACTATTTGCACCACGTGTGATGGGGAACAAGTTTTCACCCAACGCTGTTCCTCCCAAATTGTCATTGAGTAAATGGCCTTTAACTAAATCTCCTCCCGTTATTCCATGATAAGATCTCATTGTAGACATCATTTCAGTTTGGGATTTATTCAAGTTCGCACTCCAACCTCTAATAGGGCTTGCAGGATCTAAATGGGCCTCCATTGTTTTGCCGACTGTTACACTTTTCCCCTGACCATATACGAACGGTTGACCTTCATTTTCAATAACTGATTTTCCTTTGGTTATTTTAATCAATTGCGCCACATCTCCGAGCTTAGATCCATATCCACTCAGTTTTTCCCTTTGAACAATTGGACTCTGACCAGAGTGCTTTAGAGTGGTGGGTTCGGAAGAAATGACTTTGTTCTGAACTTGTTTTTTTCGGGTAGCAATTTGATACATGTCATGATGATTTTAGGACTCATGTAAATTTCGAAAAATATATATCGATACTCTTACACTTATGTTCTAACTTTTTACACTTATGTTCATTTAATTCATCAATGGATTGATTAAATAGGTAAGAGTTACAACTCCCGACAAGGAATCTCAAGCGTCACTGACTTCCCCGTAAATCGATCTTTATAATTTATCCTAAGCCCTGCATACTCAGGCCGCGTTACGCAATCACACATCTGTTTTCCTACCTGCTTTTTAACTCTGATTTCTGGATACAAGGGAACACCCAAATGATCCAAACCCCACTGATCGAGTAAGACAAACTCTTCTTGCGTTCCTTTATTGTGAAACTGGAACGCCGCAGTACTCTCGGGCATTTGTGGGCGATCTTCTTCATGGTAATAGAATATAGAGTCAGGTACAACGCAGGAATAATAGCCGCCAGAAAGAAAATGATCCCAACGTTCGAAGAGGCCTAAAATTGGAAGGATTCCGACCAAGACAAAACAAAAGATGGAATACCGCGATCTTGCGAAGGGATTTAAACGATCTTCTCCTTTGTCAATGCGCCAAACAAGAAGGATTAGAATCCATGCGTAGCAAATGTTCCAAGGCCATACCACATGGTTCCAATCGTGGCCAAATGGCCCCAAAGAGATCAAGATGAATAAATGCATCAATAGGATTGTGACGGCTGCAGACTTTCTTGTTGATTTAAATAGGAGGGACAGTCCCGCTAGAGCTTCCAGAATTCCAACCGTGTATCCAAATTGAGGATGCTCGCGTAGAAAAGAGGTTTGTCCTGTGAATTCTGCCAACCACGGGAACATTTCTGTTCCAAAAAAGTAGTTTGTTTTTTGAATGCCACTCCAAAAATACGTTACGGCTAGAATCATGAAGATTGTTTGAAAAGACAAACGAATTGCGTTCTCTCCTCGAAAAAAAATGGAACACAAAAGCATCATTGAATAGATGTAAAGCCACGGTTGAAGCCTGCTTTGATCCTCAAGTACCAGTATCAAAAAAAGCGCTAGTGTTGTTAGAATTGCCGTTTTGTTCAACGGTTTTACAATCAGAAAAATCAAAGCGCCAAGCAAGCACAAGAAAAGTAGGGAACTGAACATTCCTAGATCAAGACCTTCTATCACCGGAGCCATGGGGATCTCACGATTTGAGCTCCCCCATAGCGTCCTGCTGATCAGCACTTGACTGATGAGGCTAATGCCAATCAGCCTGTTTATAAACTTCAGTTTCGGTGAATTTTCCAATTTCGATGAATTCAGGATTATTGTCTATTCGTGATTTCAGTCGTTTCGGATGTGGATTTATTGGCCATCGCTAACCTGTTTTCTAAAATGGCCTGAATATCTCCCATCGATAGATCTTTCGAATCTGGATTGTTGGATTGTTTCGAAAAACGTTCGAAATCCTGTGCCACGGATTGAGCGTTAAGGCCACCAGATTTAGAATCAGCCATGTATCCAATTGGAACGGCATTGGCCGCGTAATCTCTTAAGCCGTTTGTGTTAGAAGCTGTGCTCATTGCTTGACCAAACGCCGTTGTGCATCCAACAGCGAAAATTAATAGTGTTAAACTTTTCATTTTTGTGTGTTTTATTTGTTTGTATTGATTACTTAATTGATGTGTATTTGAGTCGTGTTAAGGATCTCAAACACATGGTGCACGTGTCACTATCGTACTTTACTTTTCCAACTCATAGATCATTTGTATCTCCATTACATATTGAATTCCAACAGCAGGTGATACTTCATCGATCGTTTTGTCAACGCTAATTTCATACTCAATTCCATCGTAATAGTACGTGCTACTTTTTCGGATGTCTTTTCGGATATACGTCGAATTGTAATTTGAGTAATTAGTACTCACAGTAGACGTTTCAAAGGCTTCGCTATACTTTTTGTATAAATTTTTCGGATAAAATGTTTGAAAATTTTCTGAAACAATTCGATGCTTACTTGATAGTTTAATTGAACCATTTTTCACGAATCTTTCCTTTTTCGATTTGATAATAGCCATGGCCTGTTCAAATAACTGTTCGTTGATGGCTTCAACATCGTCATTGAAATAATCTACTTTGATAATGTCATAGATTTCCTGTTTTGAACAGATGTTTATGATCTTTTCGATAGCACCAAGATCTTTTGTTCTCAGAATGATATTCTTCTTTACCTCATAGCCCACTAAAATTTCGGTAATCTCTTTTCCTTCA
>JAWUWJ010000155.1:0-17204 GCA_034111925.1 Crocinitomicaceae bacterium | reverse complement strand
AAAAGAAACAGGTGGTGGACGTGAGTCTGGATCTGATGCTTGGAAAGTATACATGAGAAGACAAACGAATACAATCAACTATACGGATGAATTGCCATTGGCGCAAGGAATCAAGTTTGAGTTGTAAGCTATTTGTACATCATATTTAAAAAGCCGTTTCTATTTATCAGGAACGGCTTTTTTATTTTATCGACAATCATCGTTGAAATTTCGGCGTCCATCGATGAAAGACCATTGCAGGTCTAATAATCAACTATTTATCATTTGAATCTGCCTAAAATCTATATCTTTGCATCGGTTTTATAGTAGTGCATGTACTGGTTATACATGCTTTGGTTTAAAGTAAAAAGGGAGTACGACATAAGCGTACTCCCTTTTTATATTTTACGGCTAAAAGCCAATCGTAATTTCTAAATAATATCAAGTCAAATCATTTACCCAACTGGAGCTGAATCATCTGGCTTTTGATAGAAATCGTCTGCGTTTCCCGCATAAGAATCATCTCCTCCAGCAGGGGCTGCAGCTGGATTAGGAGCCATTTCATCTGGAGTAGCGGGCAGAGTACTTTTAGCTCCTTTACCCAAGATATATCCAGAGACCCCCGATAGGATTGCCGTTAATTCTTTCGCTTCAAGAATTCCAAGGATTCCAAAAAGGATCACCGCAATAATCAAAACAAACATCGTAACAAATTGCAATCCGCTATCGCCTAAAAACTGACGGCCAATATTCTTGTCCGATTTAAAAGCAATAATTAAGAAGAATCCTAGCAACAGAAGACCAATCATTACCGTAAAATAGAAACTGATTTTGGCTCTAAATTCTTGATCTTTTCGCTCAGGCGTAAGAGCAACATCAATTTGATTCTGACAATTGTCAATATCCTGATCCACTAAATCAATATCAGCTTTAATTGCATCATTCGTCTTTGGAATGTCTGCAAGCTTATTTTTTGCGGTCTCTAAAGCTGGAATAATAGTCGTAGTTATAAAATCTGCATCTATAGGCGCATCTTCAGCATTGTAAATAACCGTATTTGTCCCCGATGTAAATGATAAGTAAAAGTTACTGATATAGCCCGCTGGATTTACATCCGCAATTGATTTCGCATATTGAATGTTTGACTCCATTTTTGCGTAATCTTCTGGATTATAAACTTCAATCGAAGCCTCAAATCGATCAACGATATTTTGCTTTTTCTTAAGGTATAGCCTCAGTTTTTTAAAATTGTTCAAATCTTCTTCATCGATAAAAGTTGCATCAAAATCAGGTTCGTATGGAACTCTAGCTTCGGCGGCTTCCGATCCTGCAGAAGCTGTAAAATCATCTTGAGAAAACCCGATCCCAGAAAAGACAAGGAGCATTGAGAGAATTAGATATTTCATGTTGTCGGTGTTAGTGGTTACATACGCGCAAAAATGCGAATAGGAAAAATACATTTAATTCCACCGAAACGTCAGTGTATAAATACCTGAATTTTAGCGTATATGTGCGTAATGTTTTCTAGAGTCATGGGCGACTTCGACTTTACAAAAGAAGCTTATTGCCATATTGGAGGCGAATGACTGAAATTCACTAACTTTGCCCAAAAATCAATTCAATGGCATTAACGAACAACGATATTTTAAAGAAATTAAGAGTAGCACTAAAAATGCGCGACGATGATATCGTTGAGGTTTTGGCATTGGTAGATTTTAAAATTTCGAAAAGTGAGTTGGGAGCGTTCTTTAGAAATGAAGACCATCCAAAATATATGGAATGTCAAGATCAGATTTTAAGAAACTTCTTGAACGGGCTGATTATTCACAAACGTGGACCAAGAGAAGACAAAAGAGATCCAGCGATCAAGAAGGCGAATGAAGCAAAAAATGAATCGAAAGATTAATCTAAAAGAAGCATTTTGAAAAATTTTGAAGATTTAGGGATCAGAGCGAGTTTCGTTAAAGGTCTAGCCGAATTGGGCATTGTTGAACCAACGGATATCCAACAAAAAGTAATTCCACTTTTATTGAATGATCCAAAAGATATAGTGGCTCAAGCTCAAACAGGAACTGGAAAAACGGCTGCATACGGCCTTCCGCTTTTGGAACAAATGGATGCAAATAACAGCGATGTTCAGGGCTTGATTTTGTGTCCAACGAGAGAGCTAGGACAGCAAGTTGCAAAGCAATTGTTCAAGTTTACAAAGCACTCAGTAAAGATTTTTACAGAAGCCGTTTACGGTGGTGAAAAAATCGACCGTCAAATTGCATCGTTGAAAAGACCGACACAAATCATTGTAGCAACTCCGGGAAGGTTAATCGATTTGGTGAATAGAAAAGCCGTTGATTTAAGTTCTGTGAAAACAGTTATTCTCGATGAAGCAGATGAAATGCTAAGCATGGGTTTCAAAAGCCAATTGGATGAAATTTTAGATTCACTTAAATCCGTTGAGAATAAATGGTTGTTCTCTGCGACAATGCCACACGGAATTAAGGACATTATCAACCACCACATGTCGGACGATGCGCATCGCGTTGAAGTCAACAGAGGTGACGTTGTAAATAAGAAAATTCGACACGAATATATCGTAAGCGAGGAAAACGAGAAATTGCACATCTTAATGCAATTCTTGAAATCGGAGCACAAAAATAGAGGAGTAATCTTCTGTAGAACAAAAGCTGCAACTCAGAAATTAGCGAAGCAATTGATCGCCAAGAACGTTGAGACGGATGCTCTTCACGGAGACCTCCTTCAGAAAGAACGCGACAAAGTAATGCGTGCTTTTAAAAATGAAAGTTTGCGTGTATTGGTTGCAACGGATGTTGCCGCGCGTGGAATTGACATCGCAGGATTAACATTTGTGTTGCATTACCAACTTCCAGAAAGCGATGAATACTACACGCACCGAAGTGGTAGAACCGCCAGAGCTGGAAAAGAAGGTGTTTCACTCGTTTTAGCGACTGTTGCTGATGTGAAAACACTTCGTAATTACGAACGCACACTTGGGATTAAGTTCAATCAAATCCGTGCTCAGAAGTAGCCGTTAATTTTTTGGTTTTTTAGGAATACTTTTTTTACGGTTACGTTATATTTTTAACCGTAGAGGCGCAATTCGCTCTCGGCAGAGCCGAGAACTTGACGCAATCTATTCCCATTGTTTAAAAACACGGCAAACAAACTTCGTCAAACCATGGTGGTACACATTTATGTGAATCTTGCGCCCAAACCAAATAATTTGTGGCCTTTGCGTACATGCGTTATCACTTGTCTTCAAAACCTAGATTTTTTCTTCTGCGGTTAAAAGCCCCACCTAGCACCAACCCCTAACTTATAACCTATTTAAAATCCCCACCAACACCCTTTGCCTCATCGATAACCAAATCCTTCGAGTCAAAGTCATCAAACTTAAAATTCGTGATCCTCAACTGGTGTAAATATTTCTTTTTCTTCTTTTTAAGATCAAAAACAAAAACGGTCTGTTCATGTGGAATTTGAATTCCATCAATCGTTTTATAATCGCTGAACTGAATTCCACCATACATCGCTTTATATCCAGGTACTTTTAAATAATTTTCACGAATCGTATATTGAACGTAATCAACCATGTTTGTTTTCTTATTGATCCAAACAACGTATTGATCCGATCCATCGTGAGCTTCAATCGTATTCCAAGTGCAGACAACCAAGTCATACATCTCCCCTCTCGCCTCATCTTCGCCAGCATAAACTACAATTGGAGCATTCTTCAATCGGTCAACCATTTCTCCGAAGTACTGAAACGCAGAAATCCCGAACACCAACCTCTTGTCTCTTTTTTGAAATGCCGTGTCCTGCTCCTCCCCAATTTCATAGTAATTCCAATTTTGAAGTCCTGCCACTTCTCCATCTCGCTTGCCGCCTTTAAAAGTCACTTGCCCGTCAAACGTTCCAACTTTATATTTGAAACTCATGTCGCCCTTCTTATCCGGCCAAACCTTACCCATTGATCCCAACATTCCTTTCCACTCATCATGACTATCATACGAATACACCTGATGTTTTTTAAGATTATCGAGTCCTTGCGTTTTCCACGCTCCGTTTAATAATTCTTCGCCCTTATTTGTGTTTTCTGCCGTTACAGGATTGTCTTTGTCTAAGATTTTCCCCAAATCTGCGCGGCAACTTTGCAATAATGTAGATCCAACGATTAAGATTGCTGCAAGTCTATAAATTGTTCTTTTCATGGTGTTTTATTTGATACTTCAAAGGTCACGCGATTCACTAACAATCATGTTACAATTCAGTCCAATTCCTAATCGATTTAGCTCAGAAACCTTATCTTGTTGCTCAATTAAAATTCAAGATTTGAAAATCAAACACCTTTTATCGGTTGCGTTATTGGCACTATTTGTTCTTTTTTCATGTGATTCTGATCCAAAGAATGACGAGCAAGACGGAAAGGAGGAAGCAAAAAAAGAATGCCAACTTACATCAATGAATTTTGATTTAGGAGATCGAAAGCGGTCGCTCGTTTTTGAGTACGAAAAAGATGGCCGTCTTGGAATACAAACCGTCGATGATGGCAAAGATATTGGTCAAACAATGTTTTTTAATTTTCATGATGATGGAGGAATTCAAGCCTTTTTATCGGGAACGATGATTGCCGCATATGTATATGATGACGACAATAAAATTTTATCCATTAACGGGGAGAAAGGTTTAAACACAAGGAAGTTCGAATACAATGAAAAAGGACAAATTATCAAGCAAGTAACACTAATTGGAGATAAAGCAAACTTGGTTCATTCCTATGAATATGATGACGATAATCAGCCAGTTAAAGTTTCTATTTACGATAAGTTCGATGAGCTGATTGAGGAAAACGTGATTCAATATGACAATAAAATCAATCCCTTTAAAAACAAGGGGGCTGTAATCAATAACACCGAAATGCTTTTAGGATTTCCAGTCGGGAACCACGACCATAACATTGTAGAAATTACACGGACTTATATGACAAACACGACATACAAAATCCGTGGGGCATTAAGAAAGAAAGGAGAGCGTCAAGTGAATAGAAATTTTTATAAGTATGATAAACGAGGGTATCCACTTCAAGTAGGTCGAATGAAAATGGGAAAGGAATCGATTATGACTTTAACTTACGATTGCAACTAAAATTCACTTCTTACTTAAACTGATCTAGATATTGTTGCGGCACTTGGAGTCCCATTTTCTGAGCTCGATTTACATCTCTCTGTGCATTCTCCAAATCTCCTTTTAAGAAATAGCTCTTTGATCGCAGTAAATAAGGTTCGCCTGACTTTGGCTCTAAGACCATTGCCCGTTCAAAATCTTTAATTGCTGCATCGTAATTTTTGATTTGAAATTGCAAGACCCCTCGGTGTCGGATATACAATGGGTTGTTTGGTTCTAGTTCAATAGCTCTTGTAAACGATTTAAGCGACTGTTCCATATTTCCATTCATCTTATATGAGATTCCCAGATTAAAGTGGGCTAGGCTGTACGAATTATCGTGTTTCACGGCAAGTTTAAAATGCTCGAATGCCTTTTCTGAATTTTGATCTTGTGAATAAAGAACGGCTAAATTCAGGTGCGATTTGGCGTATGATGGTTCCAATTTCACGGATTGAAAATACATGTCAAAAGCTTCAGGTCGCATTCCTTCTTGCTCATACAAATAGCCTCGTTCATATAGCGATTGTGCCAAAGGACGAATCGAAATACTCACATCTAAATCTTGCTTCGCTCCATCTAAATCTTTCAACTTCAAACGATGCATACCTCTGCTCATATACGCCCATTCGCTGTCTGGATAGTTCACTATCACCGACGACCAAAGGACTTCACTGTTTTGCCAAACACGCGATTGCACATTGGTTTGAAAAGACAATAACCCCAGCCAAATTGTTGCCATTCCTATGACCACATATCGACCGGACGATTGAGAGTATTTGGTGAGGAGTTTTTGAATTCCTAAGGCAATCAGAAGACACAAACCAATGTAGGGAACGTAAGTATATCTTTCGCTGCTGATGGCTTTCCCAAATGGAATAATTTGAGTGACAGGCCCAATGGTGATTAAGTAAAAGGAAAGACCAAAGAACAACACGTGCGACGTCTTAAACCATCGATACATAAAGAACAGGAGGCAAATCAGCAAGACAATCGACCCATAGTAAAGAACGCTCATTCCAGTGCTTTCAGTCGTAGGAAATGGGTGAAAAATGGAAAGGTTAATGGGCACAATTGCTTTAAGTCCATATCCAATGGTGTTGTATGAACTCATCAAAATGGATTCGCTAAATCCAATATTGGTTGACATTGAATTACTTACTTCTTGGCCATGCTGTGCAACAACGACCGCAATGATTGCGAGAATGACAAAGGGAACTTTTTCCAAAACGGTTTTAATCGTTGTTTTTCTTTCTAGCAAATAATCAACGAGCAATAAAACGATTGGAAGTGTAAAGCCCAAGCTCTTCGACAAAAGAGATAAGGTAAAAGCAACAATGGCAATCACGTACCAAGCAACTTTGTACTTCCCATCTTTGCGGATGTAATACAAATATGTAATTATTGATATCAGGAAAAAGAAAGTGTAAAGCACATCCTTTCTCGCAGAGATCCAAGCAACAGATTCAACATGCATCGGGTGCATTCCAAACAAAAGAGCACCGATAAAAGCGACCAGAGGCGAGAACTTTATTTTTTTCAAAAGTGCAAAAACCAAAAGAACATTGACCGTATGAAAAAGGAAGTTGGTTAAGTGATATCCGAAGGCGTCTGTTTCCCAGAAATAGTAATCAATGCTTAACGATAAAAGCGTAATTGGATGGTACAACCCAACTTGTTCATTTGTTGCAAACATCTCATAAACTCCATTGTTAGACAAATCTTGAACGAGTAAATTCTGAAGTACATAAGCAGGATCATCCCAATTCACCCAATCATTTTGAAGCGTTGGAAATAGACATGCCGTAACTAGCGCTATCAACAAAAAAGCAAGTGCTGAATTGGATAGTTTTAACTCAAAAGGAACGATTTTTTTAGAATCAGATTTCATTCAAAGTAAAAGTAAGGAAATATAATTGTTATGCTTAGAATGAGAAAGCGAGGTGTTGTTCTATGGCTCTAGAGAGCACTTAATTCCAATTAAAAAAGACGTCGCTTTTAATTGATTCGCTGAATACCTCTCTCAATTTCTCGAGTTTTTTAACCGCATTTTGATCTCCGGCAGTTGCTTTTGCTTTGACTTTATAGTATTCAGACATTGTTTCTCCGAATAAATCATGATCCAACTTGGATTTGATTTCAGCAATTTTCGCATTGATTTCAATCAGGAAATGCTCGATTTCACCGAGTTCCTTAACCTCTTCATCAGATATCTCTTCTCTTTTCATCAACTCGATATATCTGGGCAAGATCTCGCTGAGAATAAGATTGAATTGATCTAATTCTTTGTTTAATAACCTTTTATGTTTTTCAAATGCCATGATTGTTCCTGTAAGTTATGAAATTTTATTATTCAAATCAATACCCTATTAAAAATTAACATTTGAGTAAAGTCCGTACTTTTGACGCATGGCAGGTATTTATATTCATATTCCTTTTTGCAAACAAAAATGCACGTATTGCGATTTTCATTTCAGTACGACATTTGAAGAGTACCGCCAAAAAATGATTGAATCCATTGCCAATGAATTGGTTGAAAGAAAAGACTATCTAGAAAACAAAGGAATTAAAACGATCTATTTCGGAGGTGGAACACCAAGCCTATTGGACCAAAAGGAACTTCAATTGATCCTCGATGCGGTCTATGAGAATTTTGATATTGAAGAAGAGATAGAGATTTCGCTTGAAGCAAACCCCGATGACATTACCGATGAAAAATTAGAAGATTGGACCGCCGTTGGGATTAATCGATTGAGTATCGGCTTGCAATCCTTTAAAACCGAAGATCTTGAATGGATGAACCGTGCGCATACCGTCGACGAAGCATTGACTTGTGTGCGGAAAGCGCAAGAAGCGGGGATTTCAAACCTCACCGTAGATCTAATGTACGGTTTACCAAATTTAAGTCTAGCCGAATGGAAATCACATATTCAGCAGGTTATTGACTTTGGAGTTCCCCACATTTCCGCGTATTGCTTGACGGTTGAGGAAAACACAGCATTGAGCAACTTGGTGAAGAAAGGAAAAATTGCAGTTGCTGATGATGATCAACAAAGCGATCAGTTTAAACTCTTGCTTTCAATGTTGGAAGAAAACGGTTTTGATCAATATGAAATTTCTAATTTTTCCAAAGATGGATTTGAATCCAAGCACAATTCAAATTATTGGAAAGGCGAATGGTATTTGGGCGTTGGACCTTCGGCGCACTCATTCAATGGCGTATCGCGGGCTTG
The DNA here is from genome assembly GCA_034111925.1 of Crocinitomicaceae bacterium. Lineage (GTDB taxonomy): Bacteria > Bacteroidota > Bacteroidia > Flavobacteriales_D > Crocinitomicaceae > UBA4466. The sequence goes on along the minus strand of JAWUWJ010000155.1, from coordinate 8,814 downwards.
GAATATCGCAAATAATAGAAAATACCTAGCCGCAATTGACAAAGGCCAGAACCATCTGGAAACAGAAATTCTATCCTCTGAAAACCAATTCAACGAATACCTATTGACAGGATTGAGAACAATTTACGGAGTTGATATTCAAAAACTGCAGAACATAGCTCCGCTAAATGACTCATTTAAAACAAACTGCGACATCTTTATAGAGGAGAAATGGATGACGAATTCAAGTAATATATTGGTCCTCACAAAAGAAGGAAGATTGAAAGCTGATTATATTGCTTCAGAACTCTTTATTGTTGACTAAAAGATTCATTCAGAATAGGTATTTTAGCGTTACCAAAAAACTGTACCTATGCATAAGTGCCTCACTATTTTAATACTTCTTGTTTCCACAATTTCGATGGCGCAGGAAAAGAAAATCATTGATCATACGGTATACGATGATTGGAAATCGTTGAATAGAGCGAAAATATCGAATGATGGAAAATACATTTCATACGAGATAACACCGCACAAAGGAGACGGATATTTGTTCATTTACAATACCGAGTCAAAAGAGTTGGATTCAATTTCAAGAGGATTTGGAGCCTCATTTTCTGGAGGTAGCGGGTATTTGGCTTTTAAAATCGATCCAGGATATGATACCTTGAGAACTTGTGAATTGGAAAAGGTGAATAAAAAGAAATGGCCAAAGGATTCGCTTGGGGTTTATCTCTTGGAAAGTGATTCCTTAATTAAAATGCCAAAAATTGGACGGTTCTTATTGAACGATGAAAATGATTGGGCAGCGATTATGTTCCAACACAACAAGATTAAAGAGCCAAAAAAGAAAAAATACCTTTGTAAAAAGAAACGCCCAAAATCGTATAGTTCAAAGGGACACGCTGTTCAAATGTTTCATCCGAATCAATCTGAAAAAATTGAATTTAAAGACGTCCAGAACTTTGAAGTCTCTGAAAATGGTGGTCTGATCGCAATGACAATCCATCGAAAAATAGAGGAAGACTCAGTGCATCTTCAAATTTTCAATACAACAGATGAAAGTACATGGACAGCGTCCGATAAATTCAAAGACCTTCAGAAATTAACATTCGATGACCAAGGAACAAGATTGGCCTATGTAGCATCTAAAGATACTGCAAAAGTGAAAGTCTATAGTTTGGCCGTAATGGATTACGCTAGTAAAACGGATCACTTTATTGCAGACACAAATAGCACATTCATTCCTAAATTAGATGCAGTTTCAATCCACTATTCACCTAAATTTACGAAAGATGGGGAAATGCTGTATTTCGGAGTGTCGGATATTAAATTCGAAGAGCCAAAAGACACATTGCTTGATTCAGAAAAGGTAAAGCTTGATTTGTGGCACTACCAAGACAAGCGTTTGCAACCGCAACAATTGTTGGAAAAGAAACGCGATGAGAAACGCTCAGATTTATACGCTTATCATTTTGATAACTCAAATGCTGTGCGCTTGTCGGATGACACATTGGAAGTTCGGTCTGAATGGAATTTGAAAGGAAATTATTTGATTGGAACGAGCACGGAACGGTATGCGCACACTTACAATTGGGTTTCACCGCGTCCTCAAGATTATTACAGAATCGATATTGAAACAGGAAAAGCAGAGTTGCTTCAAGCTGCAAGCAAGTTCGGAATTGAACTTTCCCCTTCTGGATTGAGGTACACGTATTACGATATTGACAAAGCAGCTTATTTCCTTGTTGACACAGAAAAGTCAACCGAAGAATGCATGACGTGTGACTCTAAGGATATCATGTGGACTGCTGACATGAACGGAATGCCAATGGACGCCTATCCAAGAGGGGAGCTGGGTTGGAACGCTGAAGAATCAAAGGTTTATATTCAATCCGAATATGATATCTGGTCGTATGATGTGAGTAATAAAGAGTTGATTTCGATTACAGACAGCGCTGGGATGCAGAATAAAATTCGATTCTCAATGAGACTTTGGTCGTACGATAGTGTTTATGTGAACTACGAAAATGCCTGTTTGAAAGGATTCGATGAGAAAACTAAGGGAGTCCACATTTACAAATTGATTGATCACGTTGATCATACAGACATTAAAGAACTGGCGTATTTCGACGCTTCGGTTTACAGCATTATGCGATCTAAAAACCTTGAGCGCTTTGCAATGCGAAAAATGACATTTAACGATTACCCTGAACTGTTCACGTATACAGGAGAGTTTGAAAATGTTGAGCAGATATCAACGACCAACCCTCAGCAAGGTGAATACAAGTGGGGAACTTCAGAAATTATAGATTGGGAGGCGTATGACGGAACCAAGTTGGAAGGTATTCTGTACAAACCAGAAGACTACGACGCATCTAAATCCTACCCGCTTATGGTTTATTTCTATGAACTTTACTCGGACAGATTGCACCAACACTATATTCCAAAACCTACCGCGTCAATTATTTATCCTTCTGAATATGCATCGGCTGGTTATGTTGTATTTATTCCAGACGTTCGCTACAAAGAAGGACACCCTGCTCAATCGGCTTATGATTGTATTTTGAGCGGAACCGATCGCGTATTGGAGCTTTTACCAAATGTTGATTCAAACCGAATGGCCATACAAGGTCAATCTTGGGGAGGTTATCAAGTTGCGCAACTCGTTACAATGACAGGTAGATATGCTGCTGGAATGGCAGGTGCTCCAGTTACAAATATGTTCTCTGCGTATGGAGGAATTCGATGGGGAAGCGGGTACAACCGTCAATTCCAATACGAAAGATCACAAAGTAGAATTGGATATACGATTTGGGAAAAACCAGAATTATATGTGGAGAATTCACCACAATTTCATCTTCCAAATGTAACAACGCCCTTATTGATTATGCACAACGATGGCGATGGAGCCGTTCCATGGTACCAAGGAATTGAATTGTTTACTGGATTGAAACGACTTGACAAACCAACGTGGTTGTTGAACTATAATGGTGATGGTCACAACCTAATGAAAAATGCGAACCGAATTGATTTGAGTATTAGAATGCGTCAATTCTTTGATTATTATCTAATGGATAAAAAAGCACCTCAATGGTTGACGGATGGAATCCCAGCTGTTGAAAAAGGCAAAGAATTGAGATACGATTAACAACTCGTTTGGTAGAAAGAAAATTGAATGTTTATATTGGGTAAATAATGGCAAAATCTAGAGAAGACATACCACATACTGGCGTAAAAGGTTTTACACAACACTGGAAAAATGATGTCGTTGCCGCGATATCCGTTTCCTTAGTTGCACTTCCATTGTCACTGGCAATTGCCGTAGCAATTGGAATTCCGCCCATCGCTGGATTAATTACAGCGGTTGTCGGAGGAGTCGTAACCACATTCTTTAGAAGCAGTAAATTGGCCATCAACGGCCCAGCGGCTGGATTGATTGGGGTAATATTTTCAGCTGTTTTAGCCTTTCAAGTAGGCGGAACAACCACCATTGAAGCCTACCAATATGTTCTCGCAGCAATTATCGTAGCAGGTGGATTGCAGGTCGCTATTGGTCTTTTAAAATGGGGTAGAATTGCGGAAATATTTCCAACAACCGTTATTCACGGTATTCTCGCCTCCATTGGGATTATCATTTTTGCGAAACAAATGCACGTCGCAATGGGTACGCATTCAGATGCGGGTAACACCATTGACATCTTAAAAGACATCATTTATAAGTTCCCTGAAATCAATCCATACATTGCGATTATTTCTGGAATTGGGCTGATTCTTTTAATCTTCCACGCACGAATTAGTTATAAGGTATTCCACTTTATTCCCGCTCCCGTTTGGGTTTTGGCTGTGTCAGTGCCAATTGTTATTCTTTACGGTCACTTGGAATCAGAAGGAACAATTCTTTTCGGAGAACAATTCCACCAACCTCAAGGCTATCTCATCGATGTTGAAAGCAATTGGATGGACAACCTACCGATTCCCGATTTTTCCAAAGCACACACCTTTACTTTTTGGGCGGCAGTAATTTCAATTACGCTCCTATCAACAGTAATCACATTAGCAGGAGCCAAAGCTGTAGATGCATTGGATCCATACAAGCGAAAAACCAACATGAATCGTGACCTTGTTGGGGTTGGAGTCAGTAGTATGGTTTCGGGCGCTTTGGGCGGTTTACCTGTGATTACTGTAATTGTCCGGAGTACAGTAAATGTCCACAATAATGCAAAAACGAAATGGTCCAATTTTTACCATGGATTGTTCATTGCCCTCTTCGTTCTCTTCTTGATTCCAGTGATTCAGCTATTCCCGAAAGCAGCACTAGCAGCAGTTTTAGTCTTTACAGGAATTAAATTGGCATCGCCACGATTGTTTATTGAAATCTATAAACAAGGACTGGAACAACTGGTTTTCTTAATTTCTACCGTCGTCATTACCCTGTACAAAGATCCTTTGATAGGTCTGTTGGGAGGTATGGGAATTACGTTGGTTGCCCATTTGTTGATTTCACGGGTTTCAATTCCGCAGTTCATTCAAATGGTTGTGAATTCCGGAACAAAATTGAAGACCAATCAAGACGGAACCTTTACGCTTAAAGTTCGTGGTGTGGCCAATTTCCTCTCCATGCTTAAATTGATAGGATTGCTTGATAAAATACCTGCAGGCGCAAACTTGCAAGTCGATTTATCAAAAACGCGATTGGTGGATTTAACCTTTCAAGAAAAACTGATCGATTTTAGACGAGCGCATCGTTTGACGGGTGGTAAGGTTCAAATCATTGGGTTGACGCAACACGTCGCTTCTTCAAATCATAAATTGGCTTTAAGAAGTTTGATCTTGCCGAATCCACAAAAAACATCGCCAAGGCAACAACGAATTAAGCAAATTGCAATTGACAACAATTGGTTGTACACCAAAGAAATTCACGTTGATTCAAGTGAATTGTTGGAGTTCGACTTCTTCAACTCAAGACCATTAGAGTACAAACTGAATGTTGTCGCAGGAGCATTTCCAGACACGGAAATTGATTGGGAATTAAGTGATATTGTTTTTGACGAGGGAGCCATGCTTTCGAAAGAAGTCTATAAAACAACCGTTCAACTCATTCATTTACCAAAGGAAATTCCATCGTTTGTTTTGGAGCAAGAAGGAATCTTCGATAAGCTTTTTGATCGCGTCCTTTCGTTTTCATCTAAAGATATTGATTTCCCCGAAGCACCGCTTTTCTCTAAAAAGATGCGATTGACGGGAGAAGACGAAGCTGCCATTCGCACTTTGTTTTCTATAGAATTATTGACCTTCCTCGAAAGCGAAGAAATCTACCATATTGAATGCAACGGTGAAGCACTTCTTATCTTTAAGTCGCTTCGAATTGCCAATACGGGAGAAATCAAAAACATGGTTCGATTCACAGAAGAGCTCGTTAAAAAGATCAATAAATGATTTTACGAATCGGATTGGTCCTTTTGCTTGCAGCAATAGCGTATTTGAGCTTGACTCCTTCTACGTCAGTTTCTGTTGGAAACGACAAGGTTGGACATTTTATCGCCTACGGAACTTTAATGATCAACATCGGCTTGGTGACTTTGCCTAAAATGAAGCACTTTCGAAACGGAATTATTTTTGCCATTTGCTACGGAATGCTAATGGAAATTGGGCAGTATTTTGTGCCTGGAAGAACATTTTCAATGTACGACATGGTAGCGAACGTTTCAGGCGTTAGTTTGGGGATTATAATCTCATTTTTGTTTGGAAAGAGCATTCAAAAACGCCTAAAGAAATGGAAATTAATTTAGGTACTTTTACACTTCAATCTTTTGACTAATGGAGAAACTTCAGAATTTTATTGATGGTAAGTATTGCGACCCAGTTGGAGGTCAATACATTGATAATTACGAACCTGCTTCGGGAAAAGTGTACAGCCTCATTCCGAATTCTGACGCTCAAGATGTTGAGTTGGCGGTGAAAGCTGCCGAGAAAGCATATCCAATTTGGTCAAAAATGAGCATTGATGAAAGAAGTGCCATTATGGTCAAGCTTGCACAAGGGATTGAAGCAAGAATGGACGAGTTTGTTCAAGCTGAATCCCGCGACAATGGAAAACCTGTTTCACTTGCAGCACACGTTGATATTCCTAGAGCGGTTTCGAATTTTCATTTCTTCGGAACGGCAATTTTGCATTATGCTTCGGAGTCACACAATATGGAAGGCGTTGGTGTAAATTATACCTTGAGAAAACCACTTGGAATTGTAGGTTGTATTTCTCCGTGGAACTTGCCTTTGTATCTTTTTTCTTGGAAAATTGCTCCAGCTTTGGCAGCAGGAAATTGCGTTATTGCAAAACCATCTGAAGTTACACCTTACACGGCTTATTTGCTCGGGAAAGTGGCCAAAGAAGCAGGAATGCCCGACGGTGTTTTGAATATTCTTCACGGAGAAGGTGGAGGTGCTGGTGATGCAATTGTGAAGCACAAAAAAATTAAAGCAATCTCTTTTACTGGAGGAACGGCAACGGGAGAATACATCGCTCGAACTGCAGCTCCAATGTTTAAGAAACTGTCTCTCGAATTGGGAGGGAAGAATCCAAATATCATTTTCGCAGATTGCGATTTCAAAGAAATGCTGAGTACTACGCTGCGTTCATCGTTTGCGAATCAAGGACAAATTTGTCTTTGTGGCTCTCGAATTTTTGTTGAGCGCTCTATCTATGACAAGTTCAAAGAAGAATTCGTTAAACGCGTGGAAAATACGGTTGTCGCACATCCATCGGATGCTACGGCGAAGTTAGGAGCAGTTGTTTCAAAACCCCACATGGAAAAAGTACTTTCTTATGTTGAATTGGCCAAAGAAGAAGGCGGAACGGTTTTAACAGGTGGAAAGCGTGTAATTGTTGAGGGATATGAAGATGGATACTATTTACGTCCTACTGTAATTGAAGGGTTGGCTTATGATTGCAGAACGAACCAAGAAGAGATTTTTGGGCCGGTCGTTACAATCACACCGTTCGATACAGAAGAAGAGGCGTTAATGATGGCCAATTCAACGCAATACGGTTTGAGCGCTACCTTGTGGACGTCTAATCTGAAAAGAGCACATCGAATGGCGAATGAAATTGATGCTGGAATCGTTTGGATCAATGCATGGTTGGTTCGTGATCTTAGAACACCATTCGGAGGCGTTAAGGCTTCTGGTGTTGGAAGAGAAGGCGGTTGGGAAGCGTTGCGTTTCTTTACTGAGCCGAAAAATGTTTTTGTGAAGTATTAGATTTCACACTGAGGTTTAATTTCATGCTATGTTTCAAAATAATTTGATTCTTTCAGAATAACTTATCAACATTTATTAGATTTCTTCGCCACTAAATCCGTTTAGTAGCTAAGCCAAGATTTCTCCTAACTATTTGTTAATCTCCGAATAGTGATAAAGTCTAATTAATAACCGAAATTTGTTGTCTAATTAGAATTACAACGATGAAAACATTCATTATTTTAACATTTACATTGCTTACGGGAACGTGTAGCTTTGCCCAATGCTCAGAGCTCTTTTTCTCTGAATACATTGAAGGTTCGAGTAACAACAAAGCACTCGAAATTTACAATCCAACAAGTGGACCTATTGATTTGTCCAATTACCTTGTAAAGAGACACACAAATGGAAGCCCAACTGCTTCTGGAACGTATGACTTTCCAGCAGGAACACTTCTTGCACCTGGTGATGTTTATGTGATTGGAAATTCGAATGCAGATCCGGCTGTTTTAGCTGTTTCGGATACGACGAACGCAGCAACATTTTTTAACGGAGATGATGCAATTATTCTTGAAAATATTACAACTGGAGACACAGTTGATGTAATTGGTGAAGTCGGTGTTGACCCTGGTACGAATTGGATAGTGGGTACTGGTGCCACAAGTGAATTTACACTGGTTAGAAATGTTGGGATACAGCAAGGAAACAACGATTGGGCACTTGCATTAGCAGAGTGGACCGTATTTCCTCAAAACACATTTGACTCCCTCGGAATGCATACAATGACATCTTGTGCACCTCCAACTCCAGCGTTTGGACCTTGTGGTGAATTGTTTTTCTCTGAATATATTGAAGGGTCGAGCAGTAACAAGTCACTTGAAATTTACAATCCAACATCTTTCGATATTGACATGGAGAACTATGTTATCTACAGAGCAAACAACGGAAGTTTGACTGCCACGGATAGTATTTTTCCAGTTGGAACTATTTTAGCGGGTGACGTATATGTTATAGCAAATCCTAGTGCCAATGCTGCAATCCTTGCAGAATCTGACACAACTCATACTCTCGCATTTTACAATGGAGATGATGCTGTTTATATGGTAAACATTGTTTCTGGTGATACATTGGATATAATGGGTGAAATTGGTATTGATCCAGGTTCTGGGTGGACTGTTGGAACAGGTGCAACCAACAACTTTACGCTTGTTAGAAATATCAATGTCAACCAAGGGGAATTGGATTGGACTGTTTCACAAACACAATGGACGGTATTTCCAATTGACATGACTGATTCACTTGGAGCGCATTCAATGACACCTTGTGGAGCATCTTGCTCGCCAACAACATTTAACCAAACAATGACTTCTTGTTCAGCTGTAATTTCACCAAGTGGAACTTATACATGGACAACAACAGGTATTTACAACGATACTATTTTTGATGCAGGAGGATGTGATAGCCTTTACGTTGTAGACTTAACAATTGGTACTGAAACAACAAGTACAATTCAAGGTTCTGCATGTACAAGTTATATTTCACCAAGTGGTCAAATTTGGACAGCAACTGGAATGTACATGGATACCATTCCAAATG
>JAWUWJ010000154.1:0-15754 GCA_034111925.1 Crocinitomicaceae bacterium | reverse complement strand
GTTGTTTTTAGAACTGATAGATATGGAGACGCCGGAATCAATTGTTGTCGCAATTCGTTATTTATTATTTGTAATGGGAATTCCAATTGTAGCGTTCTGTTCAATAGGCTTGGTGTCGATTGGCGTGAAAGCTTGGGTGCCAAAAACAGATAGAATAGTGAAGAATCTTTCATTGACTGTCATTGTTACAATGGCGGTGCTCTTTTTAAGCCAATGGATTTGGTACTTGGCTCTTTTGGACGATTCTACGAATTTAGGAAGTACAAATAGAGTTGCCAAATATTTGAGTTTTGAGACGTATGGAATTGGCTTCTGGCTCTGTTTTATTTCGGCAATTTTAATTTATAAAGGCTCGTTCAGCAGGCTTTGGCGATCGGATTTTTCCAGAAAATGGACCACTCTAAGTTTTTCATTTTGGATGCCAATTATAATGCTTTTAGTATTTACATCTTCCAAAATGGGTTTCCTGGTTCAGCAGTATAATGTTCCTGATTCAAGGTTAAACGCCTCAGCTGCTTCAATAATTGGTGGAGATGATGATGAGGTTAAGGATGTCCATCAATCTGGAGTTTTGTTCTTATCTGGAGTTTATTACCTCAAGATCTCCGAATTTAATCGAGATGATGCAACGCGGTATGGATCAGATGAAGGTAGAACGGCTAAGGAAGATCGTACGTCAAATGTGTGGACCTTATTGTTCTTTGCGTTTAATCTTTACGCCTTAATTATGGCTATGCTTCTATTTGGTCAAAAATTATTTGGATTAAGAACGATACTTTTGGCTTCTACTTCACTTTTTGCCCTCTTTCTAATCTATCTAGGATTGAACAGTTTGATCGATCTCAGCTCATCTTCTAATTCCCTTTTCTCAATGAAATTATTTATTGGTCCAGGTTTGTATATTTCCGCAGCGGCAAGTATCGTTATTGTTGTAGAACAGATTCTTCAATATAGAAAGAAGGCCAAGCCTGTTGAGACTTTTGAAATTTAATTCGAGTTTATACTTATGAATTCATAATTGAAAATATAAAGCAAAAAAAAATGGAACCAATTGGCTCCATTTTTTTTGCTTTATATTTTCTTATCTCTTTTCAACAGGAACGTAATCTCTTTCGTTTTCTCCTGTGTAAATTTGACGAGGACGACCAATTGGCTCGTTGTTCTCCATCATTTCTTTCCATTGACCAATCCATCCCGGTAAACGTCCGATAGCGAACATAACCGTAAACATTTCAGTTGGAATGTTGATTGCCTTGTAGATGATTCCAGAATAGAAATCAACATTTGGATACAAGTTACGCGCTTTGAAGTATTCGTCTTCCAAAGCAACTTTTTCCAATTTTTTAGCGATCTCTAACATTGGATCATCAACTCCTAATTTCTCCAATACATCATCACAAGCTTTCTTGATGATTGTTGCACGTGGATCGAAGTTTTTATAAACTCTATGTCCGAACCCCATTAAACGGAACGAATCATTTTTATCTTTTGCTTTTGCAACCCATTTGTCAACATCACCGCCATCGTTGGCAATTTGTTCTAGCATTTCAATTACAGCTTGATTCGCTCCACCATGAAGTGGTCCCCAAAGTGCTGAAATACCAGCAGAAATTGAAGCGTAAAGATTCGCATGAGATGAACCAACTATTCGCACAGTTGACGTTGAACAGTTTTGCTCGTGGTCAGCGTGAAGGATCAATAAAGTATTCAATGCTGAAACTACAACTGGATCCATTTTGTAATCCGAAGTTGGCATTGCAAACATCATGTGCAAGAAGTTCTCGCAATAATCCAAATCATTTTTTGGATACATGAATGGATGACGCATTGCGTTTTTGTATGACCAAGCAGCTAGCGTTGGTAATTTTGCAATTAATCTATGAACCGTTAAATCTTTCGCTTCTGGCCCTCTATCTTGATCCAATGATTCAGGATAGAAAGTTGAAAGTGAACATACCATCGATGCAAGAACTCCCATTGGGTGTGCTTTCGCTGGATATGCTTCAAAGAATTGCTTCATGTCTTCATGAACCAATGTATGGTTTGTGATACTTTCTCTGAAAGATGTTAATTCTTTCGCATTCGGAAGTTCACCATAAATCAACAAGTAAGAAACTTCTAAAAATGTCGCTTTGTCGGCAAGTTGTTCGATTGGATATCCACGGTAACGCAGAATTCCATTTTCACCATCTAAATATGTAATGGCGCTTTCCGTACTTCCAGTGTTTTTAAACCCTGGATCGATAGTAATATAACCACCAGTTGCACTTCTCAGTTTACTAATGTCAATTCCTTTCTCGTTCTCTGTTCCTTCTACAACAGGGAGTTCGTACGAAGTACCCCCCAATTCTATCTTAGCTATTTCACTCATTTTCTCGTAAATACAGTATGTGATGTCCTATTCGGACGCCTAAAGTACCACTTCATTTGCGTTCTATCAAGTATTTCGAGGATTAAGTTACCCTGACAACTATAAATTTTTCAAAGTGTAATCAAGCATCATGTTGTATAAATGATTACGTGTATTGCCTCCATAGATTCCGTGATTCTTATTTGGGTAGATGAACAAATCGAATTGTTTGTCAGCAGCAACCATCGCATTGATCATCTCCATTGTGTTCTGGTAGTGAACGTTATCATCTCCGGAACCGTGGATCAATAGGTATTTCCCTTTTAATTTATCTACGAAATTAATCGGTGAATTTTCATCATATCCGCTTGCGTTTTCCGCTGGGGTTCTCATGAAACGCTCTGTATAAATATTATCGTAATACCTCCAGTTCGTTACAGGTGCAACTGCGATTCCCATTTTGAATTGATCCGCTCCTTTTGTCATCGCCAATGATGTCATGAATCCACCGTAACTCCATCCCATGATTCCAATTCGACTTCCATCAACGTAATCAAAGCCTTGAAGTTCTTTTGCCACAGCAATGAAATCTTCCGTTTCCAATTTCCCCAATTGTAAATACGTGCTTTTTTTGAATTCAGCTCCTCTGTACATCGTTCCTCTTGGGTCAACTGAAACAACAATGTATCCTTCTTGCGCTAATAATTGGTGGTACATATAATTGACACTTCCCCATGAATCTGAAACCATATTCGAACCAGGGCCGCCATAAATATTTATATAAACAGGATATTCCTTAGAAGGATCGAAATTTGGCGGCTTAATCATCCATCCGTTCAATTCAGTTTCATGTCCTTTGAAAGTGAAGAAATTCTTATCCGTAAGGTTGTAATTGTTTAATTTATTTCTCAAATCAGCATTGTCCTCTAATACCTTCAGCTCTTTACCTTCATTGTCGCACAAAGAATAAACAGGAGGCGTATTCGCATTAGAATAGGTTTTGATGAAATACTTCATTCCATTTGAGAACTTTGCTCCATTGCTTCCCGTTTCAGCACTGATGGCTTTGTTGCCCGAACCGTCCATTCCAATTTTATAGATTCCTTTATTGACAGGGCCACTCGCCGCTGCCGTATAATATATAGTTCCATTGTCTTCATCGATTCCTAAGAATTGAATTACATCCCAATTACCTTGTGTGACTTGTTTCGACGTTCCATCAAAGCCTAATTTGTAGATGTGATTGTAGCCAGCTTGTTCGCTTGTTCTCAAAATTGTTTTTCCATCCTTGAGAATTAAAAGGTTGTCATCAATATCAATGTATGTTTTTGACGTTTCTTCGTAAAATACTTTCGTTGTGAATTTCTTCTTGTTCATCGCAACCAAATGGTATTTCAAATTGTTCTGGTGGCGGTTCATTGTTTGAATAATCAAGTTGTTGTCTGTTTTCGACCACTTCAACCTTGGAATGTATTCGTATCCTCCCAAATCAATTGGTTTTGCTTTTCCTCCTTTTGCTGCGACAAGATGCGCTGTCACGACTGAGTTATCTTCTCCCGCTTTAGGATATTTGAAAGGATATAGTTTCGGGTACAATTCGAAATGGTACGTTAAAGTAAATTCACGCACTTTGTCTTCATTAAATTTCAAGAATGCGATGTACTTGCTATCAGGTGACCACGCATAGGCTTTTGTAATTGCGAATTCTTCCTCATATACCCAATCCGTGCTGCCGTTAATGATTTTGTTTGTCTCACCGTCTTTCGTCAATTGTTTTACTTTTCCTGAAGCGATGTCTTTTACATATAAGTTGTTCTTGTATACATAAGAAACCTTTGTACCATCTGGAGAGTATTGCGCCAACATTTGTGGTTGACGTGTTTCATCCAAAGGCTGCATTTCCTTTGTTTTTAAATCCAGTAAATAATAAACAGCTGTATAACTTCTTCTGTAAATGCTTGCTTTCTTTGTCGTGATCAGCGCTTTTGTTTCGTCCGAATTAAACGAGTAATCGTCCATGTTAACTCCTTTTAGTAGATCAGAGGAAACTAGAACCTCACCAGAACCGCTATAATCAGAGAATTGATGTTTTGTGATTGATTTCTTTCCACCTTCATCTGTAATTTTTGAAAAGTAGTTTCCATCTTTCATCGATCTAAAACCACTAACCGAAGCTCCAAAGAACTCATATTCTTTCCAGATTTTTTCAACTGAGATTTTATCAAACGCAGGTGTTGCTTGAACAAATGCTACTCGTTCTTCCATGGGAGACACGGGGTCCGCCGCTTGAAGTGGTCCAGATTGAGCCATCAAAGCCGAGCTTGACAAAATGATTCCGAATATTAAAATGATTCCCTTTTTCATATACAGTGCTTGTTATTTGCTGCTAAAATGCTTAAAAAAATCAAATGTTTAGGCGTATTAAGGATGAATGGTTAAAAACATTAATAATTTGTTGATAATTTATTCTTTTAAGGAAGACTTTTTTGTCATACATTTGTGCTGTAATCAATTTCGTGTCCTCCTTGATATCAATCCGATTGAAACCACGAAATCGAACTTACAGTCGAAGTAGAAAAGAATGTGTACTACAAAACAACTGGTTGTTCAGAATCAGGAATTGGGTCTTAATGAGTTAGTTAGTCCCAACCGTATATCTATTTTCGACGTTACAATTATTGGAATTTCTTAATCAAACATAAATTTTTTCACATGAAAAAAACATTACTAATATTGAGTGCATTCGTTGGTACATTTTCAATGGCCCAGGACTGTTCTGAATTATTCATTTCTGAATACGTAGAGGGTGTATCAAACAACAAAGCTCTCGAAATTTACAACCCAACAGATGCGGCTATCGATCTTAGCCAGTACATTGTCGTTCGTTATTCGAATGGTTCAACATCCGCTTCTCCTGCAAATGCAGTTGCTTTAGTCGGAATGATTCCAGCGAAAGGAACTCACGTTGGAGTTCTTGACAAATTAATACCAAATGATCCAGATCCTCAAAATGCAGAGATTTGGGATTCTCTTCAAGTTAGAGCTGATGAATTTTATTGTCCTGTTTACAATACTTCAAATGCTTGGTATTGGAATGGAAATGATGCTATTGCTTTAGCAAAAGGAAGTATCGGTGATATTCCAAATGCAATATTAGTTGATTTGTTTGGTAAAATTGGTGAAGATCCAGGAACAGCTTGGACAAGTGATTTTCCATACACAGGAGCTGGAGATATTGTTACTCAAGATCATTCATTGATTCGTAAGTCAGATATTCTTTCAGGACAAATCAATCCAACGCTTGCATTTTTCGATCCATTGTTGGAGTACGATTCAATCCCTGCACTTATTAATATTGGTGGACAAGATTACGGTAATTGGGAATCTTTAGGATCACATACTTGTGATTGTGCAACTTCTAGTATTGAAGAAGGTACTGTTTCAAACAATGTTTCAGTTTTTCCGAACCCTTCAAGTGCTGAGTTCTTTGTGAACGGGGCGGCGAATTATTCAACACTTGTTGTTGTTAACTCTCTTGGACAAGAAGTTGAGAAAATTGAAAACAATACCAATGCTGTCGTTTCATTTAATCTCGAAGGTAGACGTGGAGTTTACTTCTTGAAATTAGCTGCTGAAGACGGTTCAACGATTACTAAAAGAGTAATTATTAAGTAATACATCTTAGGAATTAATAAGAGGCATTTCGATATTCTATCGGAAGGCCTCTTTTTTTGACAAATTATGAAATCACTCCTACTTATTTTAACTCTTGCGAGCTCCTTTTCAATTGTAGCTCAAACGGCTACAGTTAGCGGCACTGTTACAGATAATGGCGCTAAAGAAGCTGTTGTTGGGGCAAAAGTAATACTGTCTCCAAAGTATAGAGCAATCACTGACTTCGACGGGAACTACGAAATCAAAGATGTTCCGTTCGGAGAATATGATATAGTGATTACAATGTTATCTTTCGATACTTTACGCATGAATGTTAAGGTTGACGAAGCGAACTTTACGCATGATATTATTCTTGGTGGAAGTCAGGAAATTGATGCTGTCAGTGTAGTAGGAAACCTTGCGCAAGACAGAAAAACTCCAGTTGCTGTTACAACAATTGGAACCAAAGAAATTGGTGAAGAATTAGGATCACAGGATTTACCTATGATTTTGAATTCGAAACCGGGAGTACACGCTACACAACAAGGTGGTGGAGATGGTGATGCAAGAATTACCATTCGTGGATTTGATCAACGGAATATTGGTGTGATGATTGACGGAGTTCCTGTGAACGATATGGAGAATGGTGCAGTATATTGGTCAAACTGGTTTGGTTTGGACGCCATAACTTCTCAAATTCAAGTTCAACGTGGATTGGGTGCAACGAAACTTGCCATGCCTTCAGTTGGTGGGACAATGAATATCTTGACTCAGAACACAGGAGGTAAAAGACAAATTAAATTCAGGCAAGAATACGGAACAGGGAATTTCCTGAGAACGTCAATGTCTTATAAGTCTGGAACTTTGAAAAATGGATGGGGAGTTTTATTCTCTGGTTCGTACAAACAAGGTGACGGATGGGTGGATGGATTGAGCACACAAGGTGGGTTCTACTATCTAAAAGTTCAGAAAAAATTTAAGAACCATGTTGTTTCTTTGAGTGGATTTGGAGCGCCTCAACAACACGGTCAACGTTCGTTTTCTCAGCCAATCGAGTATTGGGATTCTGAATTTGCCGGAACAGTAGGAGTTCGTCCTGCGGATATAGATAGTCTGGGTGATCTTGGACTTCAATACAATCAACATTGGGGATACCGAACAGATGATAATGGAAAGAGACAAGTTTTCTCTGAAAGAAGAAATTATTACCACAAACCTCAAGTTACATTAAAAGATTTTTGGAAGATCAACGATAATTTATCGTGGTCAAATACAGCATATATGTCTATCGGAAGAGGTGGAGGACAGCGCTATTTTAATTCATCATCTACTATTGTTAGAGATAAGGATGGTCAAGTAGATTGGGATGAAATTGTGTACAACAATCAGTTTAAGACTTTGTTCGGACAAGTATTCCCAACTACCGATATCGCCTACGATTCAACATTGCTTAAATCATCTCAGATTCTTTCTGCTTCCGTTAACAACCATTTTTGGTTGGGAGGATTGTCCCAGTTTGATTACAAATTAGGCGATAAGTGGAACATCGCGGGAGGATTGGATTACAGATATTACAAAGGAACTCACTTCACAGAAATTTTAGATTTACTTGGAGGTGAATATTTTATTAACGAGTCAGATTTGAATGCAGAAACAACAATGAAAGTTGTTGGTGATAAAATTGCAAGGGAAGATCGTCCATACCAAAATCACAGAGATGGTTTGGTGCAGTGGGCTGGTGGTTTCGGTCAAGCAGAATATTCTTATGGTCAGTGGACTGCTTTTGCAAACGTTTCAGTTGTCGGTAATTTTTACAAGGGAATTGATTACTTCAGAAACAAGCAAATTACATTAGGAGGTGAAACATTCGTTATTGATGATACAACTTCTATCGAATATAATGGGCAGACTTATGATGCGAATTCGCCTGAGTTAGTAGACAACCAAACAGAGTGGATTAAAAAGTGGGGAGTTACATTTAAAACTGGGGCAAACTTTAATATTGATGAGAAATCAAATGTCTTTTTGAATGTTGGTTATTTAAGCCGAACACCTCAATACAGCAATGTAATTAACAACAACATAAATCAACCATTCGATGAGTTGATCAATGAGAATATCATGGCCTTTGAAGTTGGTTATGGATTTAGATCGAAGAAATTAAGCGCAAATTTTAATGCGTATTACACGTATTGGGAAAATAGACCTCTTCCTTTTGGATTGTCAATTCCAGATCCTAATGATCCTTCAGAATTCCTTACTGTGAATGTTCCTGGAATGGATGCATTGCACATCGGTGCTGAAGTTGATATCGCATACAAGCCAACAAAAAAACTTACCATTGAAGGTATGGTTAGTCTAGGTGATTGGACATGGCAATCTTCTGAGGAGATTCAAGTTTACGATGAGACAATCACATTCTATGCAACAGGAGTTCACGTTGGAAACGCGGCGCAATCTACTGGAGGAGCAAGTATTCGATATGCCTTCGTTAAGAACGGTTATATAAAACTTAAGTACGCAGTGTTCGGAAGGTACTACAGCAGCTTTGATCCAACATCACTTTCTGTGCCGGACAATACGAAATACGAATTGATCGACGACACAAATCCAGACTTGGGGTACCAAGACCTTGAAGGAAATCCAGTAGGTTTTGCAGATTTAGAAGGAAGAGATTCATGGATTATACCTTCATATGGCTTAATGAGTCTTCATGCCGGATACACTGTTAAGTTTGATAAAAGCCAATTGAATTTTAGAGCGAATGTTTTCAATCTTTTGAATTCAAGATATATTTCTGATGCAAGAAACAATCAGCATCTGGATGGTACCAATGATTTTGATGCCAACTCAGCAACTGTTTTTGTTGGTCAGGGAGTTCGGTTTAATGTTTCCATCGGTTTCCAATTTTAAATAAGTTAAAACGTGAGCTTGGCTCACACTAAATAAAGTAAAATGAAAAATATACTATCAATTTTAGCAGTATTCGTCTTTGCAGGATCGCTTTCTGCTCAAACGGACATTGCAAATGCAAGAACGTTTGGTGTAGGGCAAACAGTTACGATTACTGGTGTTGCAACGAACGGTACTGAGCTAGGAGCTATTCGTTACATGCAGGATGGAACAGCTGGATTGGCAGCTTACGGTGGGCCAATAGGTAGCGTAAGTAGAGGAGATTCTATTACAGTTACTGGGCCGCTAATTGATTTTTCTGGATTGTTGGAAATTTCAACTGTGACAAATGTTGTCAATCATGGACAGGCAAATGTTCAGTCAACGCCATTGCAAATTCCTATTCCTTCTGCGAATGAGTCTTTGGAATCACAATTAACGGAAATTCAAAATGTGACTTTCGTTGAAGTTGGAAATTTTGCAGGAAACTCAACATACACCATTTTTGATGGAGTGAATAGCCTTGACGTTCGTGTGAATAACGGAACGAACTTAGTCGGAACACCAATTCCAACAGGACCGATAAGTATTACAGGATTGATTGGACAGTTCAACGCGAATTATCAAACGGTACCAAGAGACTTGAATGATATTGTTGTTTACACTGCGCCGGCTTTTGAAATCAATGTTTTGGTTGAAGGAGCAACTGTACTGAATAACGGAAACTACTTCGTTGGAAATTCATCAGTTATTAATGTAACAATCGAAAATTTAGGTTCAACAAACCTGAACGTTACTGGTCATACATTTACAGGTGCAAATGCAGCGGCTTTCACATCAAACATTTCTGCAGGTACAATTGGTGGATTAGGTTCACAGGCTTACACGATTAACTTCGCTCCAACGATGACAGGTTCTTATTTCGCTGCTATTGAAATTGGATCGAATGATACGGACGAAAATCCATACACGATTTATTTCGAAGGCGTTGGAACGGATAATCTTGCAACTGAACCAACGGCAAATGCAACAGCGTTGACTTTTCCATTGCTTGAAGCATACACGCTTGGAGGACAATATACCGCTGGAACTGGAGCATCTAATTACTTGGTGCTAATCAAAACTGGAAGTCCAATCACAGCAGTTCCTGTTGATGGAGATTCATATATGAGAGGTGATTGGATCGGTGATGCGAAAGTTGCCTACAAAGGATCTGGAACATCATTTACACCACGTGGAGTTATTGCAAACCAAGATTATTACTTCTCAATTTTCGCCTTCAACGGATCGAATACATTTGAGAACTATTTAACAACGGCTCCTACGACAGGAAGCGTAACAAGCTTAGGTGAAGGTATCGGAACTTACTACAGCGGAGTTTCTTCTGCTTCGCCAACTTTCCCATCAGATCTTTCTGTATTAATCAATCCACATACACAATTGTCGTATTTCCTTTACAAGCAAACGATGATGAATGAGTTTGAAGTAAAAGATACAACAGGTGGTCAGTCATTCATTACATGTGTTTACTCAGGTGAGAACTTAGTGTTTAATGATCCATTCGATTGGACTGCGACAGGATACAGTAGAGAACATACTTTCCCTCATTCTTGGATGCACACGTGGCCAGCGGATAATCCAGAGCAACCAGAGTATTCGGATCAACACAATTTGTACCCAACGAATTTAAACCAAGCAAACCAACCAAGAAGTAATGTGCCTTTGGGTGAAGTAACGGGGAACATTTCTCAATCTTATTTAGAAGGAACTCTCGGTCAAGATGCAACGGGACAACTTGTTTACGAACCAAGAGATTCTCACAAAGGAAATGCTGCAAGAGCGATCTTTTATATGGCTATAGCTTATGATTTTGAGTTTAGCGGTAATTTTAATTCGGACGATCAAGATCAAGATTTACTGAAAGATTGGCACTTCGCTGATTTACCAGATGATTATGAGATCGCACGTCAAGAATATATTTTCAATCTACAAGGAAATAGAAATCCATTTATTGATTCAGTTGATTTTGCATGTTTTATTGACTTTCAACAAAACACGCATGATGCAAACGGTTGCTTGGTTGGAATTGATGAGAAATTGGAAAACAGTTTTGTAATCTATCCAGTTCCTTCAAACGATATCGTTTATGTTCAAGTAAACGGAACGACAATTAATTCATACAATGTTATTGACATGCAAGGAAGAACAGTTCTCAGTGCTGAGAAGGTTGAATTGCCTTTGTTAGAAATTGATGCTAAGAACTTTACATCAGGTTCATATATCATTGAAGTAACGACTTCATTCGGAACAGTACAACGAAAGTTTATCGTTGAATGATATTAAAATATTGCATAGCGTTTTTTATCGGAACAGGCCTTTTGGCCTGTTCTGCGGTTAATACAATTACTGTTGAGAGCGATTCTGTTGCAGTAACGGATGCATATGCCAGCCCAAATCTTATCGATAGTATCGTTGCGCCTTACAAGGTTGGAATGGATGCCATAATGGACTCGGTGATCGCTTTTTCTCCAAACGACTTTACGAAGGGGAGACCTGGTGGGTCTTTGAACAATTGGTCTGCGGATGTGATTTTGAGTGAAACATTGAAACTTAAGCCAAAGTCTAGTCCCGTTTTTTGTTTGCTCAATGTCGGCGGTTTAAGAAATCCAATCAGCGAAGGGAATGTGACCGTTGGAGATATCTATAAATTAATGCCTTTTGACAATGAAATTGTGATGGTTGAAATGCCATTGTCAACGATTCTAGATATTGAGGCCTACCTAAAAAAATCTGGAGGCGAACCAATCGCTGGAGCCAAAATTGTTGATGGTAAGTTGAAATTGGACGGAACTGATAAAGACACAAAATCCTATTGGATCGTCACTTCCGATTACTTAATGAACGGTGGAGATAAGATGACTTTTTTTGAAAAGCGCTTGTCTGAAGATTATGCAGGTGTTTTAATGCGCGATGCTATGTTGGATGCAGCTAAAGGTCAAGGCACCTTGATTTGGAATGATGAAAATCGAATCTCATTTTAAGATGGAAAGAAGAACGTTTATTCGAAATACAGCTTTGTTCACAGGAGGAACATTGATCGCACCATCACTATTTGCTGCAGTTGGAAATCCACTGGAAGTTGCTGACGCTGCAAAAGGATTCAATTCATTAACCATTTTGCATACAAACGACACGCATTCGAACATTGATCCGTTTCCAGACAATCATGCCAAGTACGCAGGGAAAGGTGGTGTAGCGAGACGCTATGAGTTAATTAAGCAAGTGCGTCAGCAAGAAGAGAATGTTTTATTGATCGATGCTGGAGATATTTTCCAAGGAACGCCCTACTTTAATATGTATGGAGGCGTGCTCGAAATGAAGTTGATGTCGGAATTGGGCTATGAAGCCGCAACAATGGGGAACCATGATTTCGATGCAGGCTTGGAAGGTTTCGTTGCAGCCCAGGAACATGCTAACTTTCCGTTTCTATGTGCGAATTATGATTTTGTCAATACGCCCATTGATGGTTTAACGAGTGAGCGGTTGGTCTTGCAGAAAGGAGCAATCAAAGTTGGGTTGTTTGGAATTGGAATAGAGCTAGACGGTCTTGTACCTGACGTGAAGTACGGCGAAACAAAATTCCTCGATCCAATCGAAAAAGCGAATGAACAAGCTCAGAAATTAAAAGATGAAGACTGTGATTTAATAATCTGCCTTTCTCATTTAGGGTATTCATACGACGATGATAAAGTGTCAGATATTGAATTGGCAAAGAAAACAAAGAACATCCATCTAATTATTGGAGGTCACACGCATACATTTCTTGAGAAACCAGTTGAAGAAGTCAATTTAGACGGAGAAACAGTGTTAATAAATCAAGTTGGATGGGCAGGAATCAACGTCGGAAGGATTGATTTTCAGTTTGATATAAAGAAGTTTGCAAAAAAAGATGTGCTCGTTGTACAATAAAACGCCAACTTTCTCTTTATATACTTCGTTACCTAAATTGAATAAACGAAAAATACTATGAATTCTCTAAAAACGATCTGCTCTGTTGTGTTGCTAATGGCAACTGTTTCAACTTACGCTCAAGATGAGGTTGTAATCATTGACCGAAAAAACTACAAGCAAAGTAGAGACCGTAATATTAAGAAGAATGACAACATACAGGTGGTCAAATTTTCGCCTTTCCAGTTGTTGGCAGGGGAAATCAATATCGGGTACGAAAGACAAATTAGTAAGAAGGGAAGTATCGATTTAGAGTTTGGACCTACAATTTCCAATATTGGATTTGGATTTAACAACCACTTCATTGATCCATTTAATCCATCAGCAATTGAAAAATCTGCATTGGGATTTGTAGCGGCTGTCGGTTACCGATTTTATCCATTGGACGAAACTGAAGCCTTGAATCGATTTTACGTTTCTCCCGTTTTGAAATTTAAATTGATGAATACAGCTTTTGAGGATGGTTCAGGGATTTTGGCTGATACTCAGCGAGGATCAAGAACAATGACGAACTTCTTTTTTAATTTTGGATATCAAATGTGGTTGGCTAAATCATTTAGCTTGGATTTCTTTGCTGGATTTGGAATTGGTTTGCATCAAGAAACGAGATTTCATACAACACAAGTTTTTAAAGACAACGCATGGGTGAATGAATGGGCAGAAACCAACAATAGTTGGGCTCAGTACGTTGGGAATATTGGAATTAAAATTGGAATCGGGTCTGGAGCGAATTAAGCTTAATGAATCCTATTGAAGGTTGAATCACACCATTTGTGAGGTTCAACCTTTTTTTATTTATAAAAACCACGCGTTGTTTCCAATGGTATATCCTTTGGCTTCGATGAACTTTAACAATTCAGTTTGATCTTTTGGAAAGACCGAGATCAACAATAGATCTTCATTGATTTGATTGTAATCCTGAATAGTCTCTCCGAGAATTGGAACGTTGAAATTCTTGTAGTTCAAATCGTACCAAGTCGCATTCACCTTTTTTGATTGAAGCACCTCCATCGATAATTTCCCTTTCGTCCCTGCGCCTAAAAGTGCCAAGGATTGATCTTTATTCATAATCCGAACAAACCAATTTATCTTAAGTTGAAACAGGGCTTCTTGGTTGTACGTGTCTGAATTCTTCGAAGTTCTCGTTGGGTGGTCCCGCCAAAGAAGTGTCACTTCAGACAAGCTCTCAATAGCAAAGTTATTTTCGAACCAGTGAAAGACCAAATCGTAATCCTCTGGATAGTTCAATTTATCGAATAGATTGGATTCGATTAAATCTTGTTTTCTAGTCACCCAATTTGGCGATGCAACAACACATTCTCTATAAATATGCTTGTAATGATCTTGGTTGTCGATTCTTTCGTTTACCCAATTTTGGTAATTGAGAAACCCTTCCGAAAGTTTCCCTTCAGCGAAATACTTCACTTTTCCCGTAACGATTGTCTTTTTCGGAGTATCGATGATCCGACCGTACATTAATTGAAGTCGATTCAAAGGCATTAGGTCGTCTGCATCCATGCGCGAAATGAAGACTCCTTTTGACGTCTTGAGTCCCAATTGCAAGGCCTTAATAATTCCGATTCCTTCATTCTGAACGACTTGGATTCTAGAATCTTTGAAGGAATGGATGACTTGAGCGCCGTTATCCGTTGAATGATCGTTAATACAAATCAATTCCCAATCGTTAAAGGTTTGCTCAACAATGGACGCAATGGTTTCTTTTAGCCACGGTTCGGCATTTTTAAAAGGAAGGATGATTGAGATTTTCATTGGTATGCAAAATAGGCAGATTTTATTCTACCCCATCGATGAATCAAAAAAATCGCACAATCACCCCTAAGTTTATCATTCTTGTTACCGCATTTATACCAACCTCAATCAGTTCACTTCCGTTATTGCAATACAAACTATTAATTGAATGAATACCACCAAAACCTTCTTCACACTTCTCTTTCTATTAACAACTTTCTTATCTGTTGCTCAAAATGATGATATGAAGCGCGTTGTGGATGGAAATCAACCAATAGAGAAAAAAAAGAAACGGAAGGAAGGCAAATCTTCTGACAATATCATCTATACTAGGGTAGGGGTCTATGAACTTAGTTTGGGGTATTCGCACCGTTTGAATGAGGATTTAAAACTGGGAGTTGAAGTTGATTACCGTCCACGATTTAAGGAAGAAGCTTATGTAAGGACTAATTTATGGTCCATGAATATTGCATTTCGAGGGGTTCGAGTGAAACCAATTCTAACATATAACTTTGACGTCTATGGACACTTTTCAATGAGTCTTGTTTCTTCCTACAGATTCCTCAAAGCCGATAAATTAATTTCGGATCCAGGTAAGTTTTCAGGATCTAATTATTCCGATTACGGTGAATACTCGCAAAGGAATCATGAATTTGGACTAAGCGTTTATCTCGATAAGGTATTTTACCGTCACCCTAACATTTCTTGGTATTTTGGAATTGGAGCAGTTGCTCGGGCGATTAAAAGGCACCATACGAAAGGTGGGGTTTATAACAATCAATTGTCTATTGATAATATTCGTAAAGAGGTCACGGTCTTACCATCATTCAACTTTGGTTTTAAGTTCAATTTCTGGCATCTTTAAATCTCCATTCTAAATTTTTACCACAAAAAAAAACGCCAGCTCTAAAAAGAGCCAGCGTTTATATCATGTCAACCGATCGAAAAATCGATTATAAGTGTATCACTTCACCGTAAGCTGCCGCAGCTGCTTCCATAATCGCTTCCGACATTGTCGGGTGCGGGTGAACTGTTTTAATTAATTCGTGACCTGTAATTTCAAGTTTGCGAATCGCAACGATCTCAGCAATCATTTCGGTA
>JAWUWJ010000153.1:0-16129 GCA_034111925.1 Crocinitomicaceae bacterium | reverse complement strand
GATCCATTAGAATCGGAGTTCCAAAAAATCTATGACTTTTATCTTGACACCCTGAAACTGAATGAATATTATGGTATTAAACCTGTATATTTCTTTTTCAGAAATGATACAAGACCAAATGCTAAAGCTGGACGAAGCAATAAGAATTTCGTGATAGCAATTAATTCAGGAACAATATTTCACCTGCATAAAAAGTTCAGCCCTGGAGAAATTAACCTGATTTCAACCAAGATAAATTTAGATGAAAATGTAATAGGGACTGATTCAAATACATTAATATATCAATTTGCTCTTCATTTTACATTTTATCATGAATTAGGTCATCTGATTCAAATGTCGGAAATATCGAAGAATGGATTTGTAAAATTATTCGAATCGAAATCTATTTATTCAGAACGAAAGCATTTAGAAGAGTTTGATGCGGATACCTTTAGCGCTATTAGTCTGGCTTCTCATGTAATTCAATTATATGAGAATAACTACAGTGCCAAAGTTAATTCTCTTGAATTTAAAAAATTAATGATTGCAATGTGTTCTGCAGGTATTAACTACATATTATCTTTCAATGGAGTACAAAAGAAAATGTACTATTTCGAAAATACACATCCCCACCCAATAATTAGAATTACTTGTATTCTTGATCATTTCCTAGGTTATTGTCAGGATTATTTTGGTATTGGATTTTTTACAAATGATTTAAGAGCAGACATTACAGTAGATGCCTTTAATACTTCGTCGAAAATATTTGACGCTAAAAGCATCGAGAATTTTAAAAAGCAATATTCGGAAAATAGTAAAGGAATAAGGTCGTATTTACATCATTTTCGTAAACTCGAAGAAAATGATGAATCATTGGCTATTTATAAGCGGAATAAATTTATAGAATCTTAAATCGAAAAACAGCCTTGAGCCAGTGATGGAAGACGGAAGGGATAGCGACTTTTAGGAGCAAATCCCTGAAGTGTGTGAAGAGGAATGAAAATGAATTGACTAACAGCTCTGCTGGGAGGAAATGAATTTGAATGGAACGTCGAGCCGTATGCGAGTTGAGCGAGGGTGAGGAACGAGAAGCAATGAAGCTTTAGCTGAATTGCGGAAGTGACCTATGTAGGAGTGAAAGCCCCCGCCCGTGTAACGAGGAGGCTAAACGAACTACACAAGTGAGTGGCGTGGTTTTTAGGTGTGCAAAGGCGGGGAGGAACGAACGACGAGGATAAAAACCATGACGCGACACGAAGCCCGAGCGATGTAGCAGGCTCGCAAAACTCAAGGGGCGGTTGCAAATTAGCGGCAATGAAGGCTTTGCCTGAAGTTGTGGCTAATGCAAGAGTAGCCCCGACTGAGTGAGGAACGGAGCGGTGAACAAAACAAGTGAGGAAATTAAGGGCGTTAGCCTTTAATGACGTTGCGTCAAAAGCAAGTGCACACTGGTATCGCGCTTGCGCCCATTAGGTGTGGTATATCTACACTTGCTGTGTGTTTTGTGAACTAAGTGAGTACCGGAACGAAGACCGCTTTTCCTTTCTTCAGAATAGAATTGGAGACTACATGAAGGTAGTTTTGATATAGTCTAAAATGTCAAATGGTATTCCAATCGATTCAAAGCCCTCAAATTGTTGCTGAGGCCCTTCCTTAAAATCGTGGGCAACAAAAATTTCGGCTCCATCTTCTTTTAAATGTTGAATCATTGACACAATAGTATTGTGCGCTTCCATAAGTGGTTCCTTGTGAATTAGCTCAATATTTCTCTCAATCTCCTTTAAGTTGTGTGACATTTCATAGATTAAAGGAATCGCCGAAAATCTTGGTGACATTTTTTCAAGATCATTTTTAACAGTTGACCAACTATCATAGCCAGCTATTAATTGATCTCTATTAAATGTAACTTCTAATTCTATTGAATGTGGTTCTCCCTGATTGTACGATGCTGAAAATCTAACGCAGTCAATAGGTAGGTTGACATGTTGAGCGTAATTTCTAAGTTTATAGAAAAACCGATATGCAAAACTATTGTCAAAGAAAACAGAAGTGATTTTTTGAAATTCTTGATATTGGCTCGATTTCTTTCCGTAGGTGCGCTTCATAAAAGCCTCTGCATGATCTAAAAAAGTTCGCATTGAACTCAGGTAGTTCAAAAACAACCTATTGGAGTTCAAGAATAATCCAGCCTGATCGTATGATTTTACTCCATTCCATGATGCAGACTTAACAACGTAATTTTGTAAGGTCGAATTAATTAAGCGATTAAAGTCGGCTTCATTTTCAAGAACAAAATTCAACAACCGTTGTAGGTTAGCTAGATCACTAATTTGAGTAATAGCTAGGCTTATGGATTCAAACTGTTTTTCAGTTAGTATGTCTGCTAATTCTATTTTTATTTCTTCATTTGGAGAATCATAGATTAATCCCAATCGATATTCCTTCATTCCAATAAGGTTTCATTAAACGTATTCAATTCTCTACGAATTGTTTTTATCCAAAATAGCGATTGAATTGCGCATTAGGTTCTTTTATCTTTATTTTCTATATCGAACGCCACCAGATTAAACATTGATCTTAATCTTGATCTAACTCTGTTCCCATACAACTTCTCCAATTCCTCAGCATTCAAGTTCGTCGTTGCATGAGTCACAATTCCCTCGTACTTTCTTAAATCATATCGACAAAGAATAACCTCAGCAATTGTATTACACTCATTCCCGTAATGCTTTATATTGTTCTCTATCCCAAGATCATCGAAACAATAGATCTTATTTGATTTTCCGTACTTCTTGATTGCCGGGTAACCTGAATCATTGAATTCAATTGCAACATCTCGAGCAGACTTAATTATATAATTGAAATCAGGATAAGCAAACTGTTTCATCAAAGTAATTAATGAAGTTTTTCCGCATCCAACAGGTCCATTCAACAGAATTCCTTTTTCAAGATCCAGGCCATGTCGAATACAATTCTCTTCGTCTCGGATAAAGTAGATCAGAAGTTTGTAAATAATCTCCTTGTCCGAAGGATGCAATTTAAACTTCTTCCCAAATTTCACTCGACCGAGTTCTTGGAGATAGTACCAGGACTTTTTGAAATCGTATTGCTTGATGTTGTCCTTAATTTCATAGGGTAGCTCTATCATAACGGCATTGAATAATCTTTGTCTTGATTCGTATTAAGTCGATCTTGATTGGATGAGGTTTTAGAAAAGTTCGCTGAACGTTTGATCCAATTTCGAACTGCAGCTTTCCAATCTTTCATTTTTGCTTTCCCTCCAACTAACCATCCATTCGATTCAAAATGATTGTGAAATTGTTCAGCTTGATCATGTGTAGATTTCAATTCAAGAAAAAGAACTTTAACCTCATCAATTGAAGGAGGAGAAAACGAAGTTTTCACGTTTCCCTGTTTAATAGGTTTAGTTTGTTTCTTCTTGTTTGTATTGTTTATAGAAGGTCGCACGAGAGTTACAGGAGTATTATCAGTACCTTTATCACCAGTTGCACCAGTAGTTGTATCACTACTCTTATCACTAGTTGTATCAAAAGTGTACAAGTTGACAAGGCTTCCTCTCATTGGATTATGTGAGGGTAAATAATTGATATACCCCCACTCGTCCAATTGCTTCAAACACTTCGTATAAGTGTTTGCTGATCCTATTTTGGAGACAGTCATCAGTTCCGATCTGCAAATTGAAATCGGACTCTGAAATTTTGCTCTATTCCACGAATGAAACAATCCATAATACAAGCTGACATGCCAAGGACTCAATCGTTTGTCTTCATAGAACAGTACTGAAATCTGCTCCAAATGTTTGATGTAGTTGACTCCATTGTTCTTAGCCATGAAGTGGTCGATTTCTCATATTGTCTTCCAGAATCTTCTCTATGTCTTGCTTGTTGTAAAAGAGTACTCCTCCTACCTTTGAATATGGAATTGTTCCGTTGATTCTAAGATTCTGTAATGTGCCTGGAGAGATTCCCAGATGCCTCTGGACTTGATGTGATTTTATCCACTTCTTTTCTTCTTGAGGTGGAACAGGCTTATCTTGTTTCTTGTCTAGAATTTCCTTGATGTCTGATAGAAGATCCCATTTGAATTGTTCTAGGTCCTCAGGTGTAATGATAGTTGTTGCCATTCGATTTGTTTTTTTGTGTTCGATGACAAATTTGGGTTGGTTTGATTCCGATTGTTCACTAGTGGTGTCACAGGTGGGAAAGATATTTTTTGATGAAGTGGTATTTTGAAGTGATAATTTTTCCTAACTTATATATGCACATGAGGATTGATGATGAATCTCTTGTGTTGTAAAAGAACCTAACTTACACTTTATGAAAAACACGGGAGTTGTTGAAGTTGCTTTTGGAAGTAAAAATGGAAAAAAAGGACTTTGGTTGAAATTGAATGAACCTATTCCTTTTGAATGGGAGAAAGATGGGAAGAGATTCTTTTTGGATCTATCTACACGAGCGGAGAAGGCATATAGCATGTATGGTAAAAGAAAGAAGCATTCGAATGCTTATTTACCTTGGACAAAAGAGGATGATGACAAATTGGAATGTCTTTTCTCGGATGGCACAGGTGTGAAACAGATGTGTGAAGAACTTGGAAGGAACAGAGGAGCTGTTGAGGCAAGGATCAAGAAATTGGAAGAGATTTATGGAGGCTTAAAGAATTAAGGCAGGATTTTCCAAATACGATTTTCATTATAATAATTCAGATATCAAGGTGCGGAAAATACAAAGTGGCCATCAATATTGATCAATAGCACTGCTTTTATTGAAGTTAAAGTTATTCGTCTTGTTTTAAACGGGTGAAATTAAATTAAACGAAATGACTCGAACGGACCTTTTAATGACTCTAACACTCGCTTATTTACCCTGAACGAAGGGTGTTTATATCAAACCCAACGTTATGAGGAGATTAGGGCCTTGCTAATTCGTCCATTTAAACTTAATTTTAACAATATGCTTGTTAATTTAAAATCAATAATTTCAATTTTAGTAGTTCTCATTCTGGGCTCTTCTGTATCTTTTGGGCAAGGATTAACGGACTCTCCTCAAAGAGAAATAGACAGTTTAGAACTTCTCAAACTAGATATGAAATGGGATGACCCAGATTATTTAGAAGTAGTTAATAATTTAATGCGCGTTTATGACTGGAATCATAAAACAGAAGAATATGATTCGGTACTGAAAGAACTTGAAGTCTCCCTGAACAAGAACAAAGATCCTTTGGCTTTTGCCTTATACAATCTTTGCTCGGGAATACAAGAAGAAAGATTGGGAAATCTGAAAAAAGCAATCATTCAATGTGAAAAATCAACTTCCTATGCTTTAAAATGTGAAGATGGTATTCTAAAATCCCAGATTATATCCAATTGTTATAGACTTTTAGGAGATGTATTTCTTAATTCGGGAAAACCGGAGATAGGTCGTGAGAATTGCAAAAAGGCCATTATTGAGGCGAAGAAGTACAATTATTTTAGCAACATTGTAATTTGTAATAATAATATAGGTTCAAGTTTCGATGAACAAAAACAATACGATAGTGCATTTGTTTACTATCATCGGGCACTTGAATTTAAGGTATCTTTTCCTACCTCGTTCATTCAAGCAGGCTTAGCGAATACTTTGCGTGATTTATGCCGATACGAAGAAGCATTTGATCAATTGATCGTTGCATTTAAGCCGTATGAAGCAGATTCAAATTTCGCGAACAATATAATTTCATGTTACGTCCTAACAGAGGCCTGCACTATACTTAAGGCCAGCGACACACTGCCTCCACGTTGTTATGAATGGATGGAAGCACGAGGTGGTCAAGAGTATATTTTGGAACATATTTTGGAAGCTAGCGTAAAGGCTTCCCAGAATTCATCTATTTTTGAGTCTCTTTTAATTATTCGCCCTTTGCTTGCTGAAGAATACGCCAAGAACTTAAATTTTGAGAAATCTTACGAAATTCTAAAAGATCATTTGGAATTATATCTAACAATAAATGATGAGAAGCAGCAAAATTACATTGCTAAACTTGATGCTCAATTTCACAAAGCCGAAGATAAAAAAGCAATTTTCGCTCTGGATAAAAAACTGTTAATTAGCTCCAACCAGAAGAAGTCTTTAAGACTAAAAATGAGTTTTCTAATTGTAATAATTGTAGGAGTTGTCTTTTTCTTCATTAGGCTAGGTAGAAAACAACGGTTGCTAAAAATTCAAAAAAATCTAATTACTCGGTCACTTGATGAAAAGGAGTTGCTACTAAAAGAGGTACACCATCGTGTGAAAAATAACCTTCAAATAATCTCTAGCTTACTCAATCAACAGGCTTTGAAGGCTGATAATATAGATTTACGATCTTTGGTGGAAGATGGGCAGAGAAGAATTAAATCAATGGCAATTATTCACCAAAAGCTATATCAATCAGATTCTTTCGAAAATATCAATATGCAGGTATACGCGAAAGAATTGACTTCCAGCATAGCAAAATCTATGGCTACAAATGAAACTGATATTAAGGTTCAGTACAGTATTACAGATTTCAGCTTCAATGTAGACACCGCCATTTCGATTGGTTTAGTATTAAACGAACTTGTAACGAATGCATATAAGTATGCTTTCATAAATAGAAAAACTGGAACTATTTCAATTTCAATTCAACCAAAGAATGATGAACTATTTGAAATTAAAGTAGTTGACAACGGTATTGGTTTACCCATTGATATTGAAGAACGTTTATCAAAATCTCTTGGACTTAGCCTTGTAGGTGGACTTGGTCAGCAAATGAGAGGTGATTTTAATTATTACAACAATGATGGAAGCACCTTTGTTTTAAGCTTTAATCCAAACGCAGCGGCTTAATTATGAACGTTCCAATTAGAATATTAGTTGTCGAAGACGAGTACATAACGTCTCAAGATATTAGAGACAATCTTATTGAAATGGGTTACTCCATATCTGGAGCTGCTAAGGACGCGAATGAAGCCTGTCTCATTTTAGATAAAAAAGAAACAGATTTTGTTATTTTGGACATCAACTTACAGGGTAAAAAAGACGGCATTTGGATCGCTAATGAAATTAACGAAAAACACAATATCCCCTTTATCTTTCTCACTTCATTTGGAGACGAAAGAACTGTTAAATCCGCGATTGAAACTAAGCCATTTGGCTATCTTGTAAAACCTTTTGAGCGCGTAGACATTTTCACATCGATTGAAGTTGCCTTGAAAAATTTTGCGCAAATTAATGTTACCCCTACTGAACTATCGGTTGAAATAAATAAACAACCACTTTCTATTGATGATTTCATTTTCACTCGAGATAAACACCTTTATTGCAAAGTTAACCTTCGTGAAGTATTATATATAAGTACTGAATTAAAATTCGTGGAGATCCATACCGAATCAAAAATATTTCGGATGCGCTATAATCTTAATGAATTCTTTGAGACACTTCCAAAAGATCACTTTTTTCAAATTCATAGGTCATTTGTCGTCAATAAAGCTGCCGTTGAAAAGGTTGGTGCAAATTTTGTTGTTATTAGAGGTGAAGAGCTGCCAATGAGCGGTTCACGGAGAAGCCTATTTCTTGAAAATTTTAATTTCTATTAATTGCTTTTTTGACTGACCGTGAAGATGTGATATTGAAACGTGTAAACATTGATTTAACTGATCTTTGAATAGGCAACCTAAGTTAGTAATTGAGTTAGAGACTTCCAGATGAGTATAATTTCATGCTACTTTTTAAAACGCTTTGTAAAAAAAGAGGCCATTTTAAAAAGGAACTCCAACGTATAATAGACACTGGGAACAGAGTTGTTAATTCTCCCCTACCTCTCGTCTTTATTCAAGTCAATATTCGCTTGTTTCGCGTCAAAAAAACCTTGTTCAACTGTCGAAACATTAGTTTAGAGGCTAATCAATTCACAGTTTTATGAAAATTTTGATCGTTTTATTGTTTACATCTCAGTTTTGTCTCAGTCAAAATTTGGTTCCTAATCCCGGCTTTGAATCTACTAATTTTCTCAACTGCGGATGGGGTGGGTTTTACAGCCCTATTGATAGCGCCTGGTCTGCAGTGACCGACTGGAGTCGGCCAACACAAGGCTCTACAGATCTGCACTCAACCCTTGTGAATTCAAGCTGTGTAAATTATCATTATCTCAGTACTATAAACTGTTCACCCGGAAAAGAATGGCCGCATGGTGGAAATAATTTTGCTGGTATTATTACCCACAGCACTGTCGACACCCCAACCAGTACTTACCGTGAATACATACAAGTTCAATTGACCTCACCAATGGTTGTGGGCACAAAGTATTATGTAGAATTTTATGTTTCAAGAGGTGATCATACGAGATATGCAACAGACTTAGGTGTTGGTTTTTCCACGAATGTCACACAATTTCTTTTCTCTACTACTACGTATCTTGGCTCACCAGACATATCGTTCCCCCCCGTAACCAGCAGTACTGGTTGGACGCTGATGTCTGACTCAATTGTGGCAACACAAGCGTTTGAATATATTATTATCGGTAATTTTTTCGACAATGCCTCTACCAATCTCGTCTCAGTAAGTCCAGGTGTTTGTCTCGATTTAACTGCATACTATTATATTGATGATGTTAGCATAACTCCTGAGGAGGTTGTTTTACCGATAGAATTAACAAGCTTTGATGCGTCTTGTAAAGATGGTAGGGTTGAATTAAAATGGCAAACAGAAACGGAAGCCAACAATGACTTTTTTACTGTTGAAGGCAGTCGTGATGGAGTTGTGTTTGAAAACTTGGCTACTATAAGCGGCGCTGGTAATAGTTTAGACCCGCAATACTATAGTTGGGTTGACGAGAATTTTTATTCAGAAACTCATTACTATAGGCTCTTTCAAACTGATTTTGATGGTTCGAAAGAAGAGTTTCAGACGATATCCGTAAACTGCACAATAGAGAACAGTCATTTTCTCTACCCAAATCCCTTTGACGATAAAATCATACTAAATTCTAAATACGGTGGAACGATAACACTTGTGGATAGCAGAGGCAGAGTTGTTCTCGAGGAGTTTGTTTTTGCCGGAGAAAATTCAATTCTGACTAATTTAGTCGCCTCTGGAGTATACACTGCAATAGTAAAACTGGAAAATGGAGAACTCAATTTCCACAAAATTATCAAGATGTAATAGCCGAAATGTTTCGTCATTGTACTTGTCTGTCATGAAAATCTTGCATTGTACTAATGCGCAGTACACTAGACAAATAGTGATTGCGTTTTGCAGCTTGATCGTAATTGTTAAACTGGCTCAGAGAATTGGAGTTCTAATGTAAGTAATGATGGCATTGAAGAACTAATAAGCTGCTTTTCTATTCAGGATTTTAATGGACGACCGCAGGTCTTCTTTACGGAAACTAACAATGCTTTCGGTGAAAAACAACCTAGTTAGACTATTAGCTCATAGCCTATTAGGCCTTCGACAGTCATTCCACCAAGGTGCGCTACTTAGAAGTCTTTATTCAAGTCATTAATTGACTAGTTCGCGTCATTTTTTTTTTACTCCCCTGCGAGCTAAGTAGATTTACTCACACTAAATAAACTATTTATTATGAAAAAAACAGGAATCTTACTCTGTATACTCGTTGCGTCAGGGGTAACGAGCGCACAGGAAGTAATCTCCACTCAAGGAGACACTTATACTACTGGGAGCGCCATTGTTGACTTCACCATTGGAGAGGTTGTGATTAACACCGTAACTGACGGTACAAACGATATCACTCAAGGGTTTCATCAAACTACTTGGAATTTCGCTAGCATAGAAGATCATAATACCGCCTATGAAGTGATTGTTTTTCCAAATCCAACAGAAGATATTCTGAATATCGAAGCCCCAATTTTTAAAGATGTGTCTTACATCTTGTATGATGCTCAGGGCAGAGTGGTACTGAACAATACGCTTATAGATAAACAAACAGCATTGGATGTCCGTGCTTTTGCTCCAGGAAATTATTCTTTGGTTCTATTAAGCAAAGAGCAACGGCCACTAAAAACTTTTAAACTTATAAAACAGCAATAAACGGATGCAAAAGCATCATTATCTGAAACTTCAGATTCGATAATTAATAACGAATAATCACCAATTATGAAAAAAATAATCTTTACAGTTGCAGCGGTGCTTGCACTTGGGTTTAGTTCATTCGGGCAGGCACCCGAAGGATTCAAATACCAGGCAGTAGTAAGAGACCCTGGAAACACAATTCTCAATAACCAAGCGGTTGGAGTTCAATTAACAATTTTACAAGCCGGAACGGCTGTTTACACGGAGACACACTCCGCAGTAACAAATGGCTATGGACTAATGAACCTTGAAATAGGAGCAGGCGTATCAACTGACGACTTCACAATAATTGATTGGGCGAATGGTCCATTTTTTATTGAAACAGCAATTGATGTAACCGGAGGGACGACCTACAATGTGATGGGAACAAGTCAAATGATGAGTGTACCTTATGCTCTTTATGCAAAAACATCAGGGAGTTCTATCCCTGGGCCTGCTGGACCTCAAGGACCTGCTGGAACAAACGGTATTGATGGAATTGACGGAGCAGTTGGACCTGCTGGAACAAACGGTGTTGATGGAATTGATGGTGTTGACGGAGCAGTAGGACCTGCTGGAACAAACGGTATTGATGGTGTTGACGGCCAAGGAGGAGTATCTACTGCTGGAACAAACGTTACAGTTACAGGTTTGGGTACAGTAGGCAGTCCATACGTGATAAATGCTACTGACAATGTAGATGACGCTGACGCAGATCCTACAAACGAACTAGAATTACCAACTTCAGCGAGTGCAGGAGACATGAGTTACTGGGATGGCACAAGTTGGGTGGTAATTGCGGCAACGCCTAATGAAGGCGCAGCATTACAAATGATTGGAGGTGTACCTACTTGGATTGGTGGCGTACCGCCAATACCAACTATTACTATAGGCGCAAATGTTTGGTTGGACAAAAACTTGGGGGCTACAAATACAGCCATTGTTAATGGTAGCACTGACGCAACAACTTTTGGTGACTTATACCAATGGGGGCGTGAAACTGATGGGCATCAAATCCGAACTAGCAGTACAACCAGCGCGCCGTCATCAACAGACTCGCCAGGTCATGGTCTTTTTATAAATATTTATAGTAACTGGAGGTCTCCAGGTAACGATAATTTGTGGCAAGGCCTTACTGGTATTAATAATCCTTGCCCTTCAGGGTACAGGGTGCCTACTATATTTGAACTTGCTGATCTAAATGATCCTTCATTTTTATATCCATTAGGTGGCAATCGTCAGTGGCATGGTGGTTTCAGTGGAGTAAATTCTGGGACATATTATTGGTCTAGTAATGTTTCTAGTAGTTCTGCATTAGCACAGAGTTGGTCTGGGTTTACTGTTGTTCAAGCTTACGCTAGAGCAACTGGTTGTAGTATTCGATGCATCCAAGATTAAGTTTTTTCACTTAAAAAAAATAGCATTGATTGACAATGGCGCACAAGCAATAATCAATGGCAATAAGTTAGGTTAGGAGTAGTTAGTTTTAGTAGTTGAAGCAGCTAATTGATATTGCTTGTGTGTGAGGCTCATGGATTAATTTCTTTGAGCCTCTTTCTAATTTATTGAATTACTATATATGGCACTTTTTCATAGCGAGACACTCTCTTTAATTAATCAAGTTGCCAATTGGTGTTTTCTTTGTTTGAAAGACAATCAGCTAGCGAATCAAACAATAATTTCCGATGCATGAGTATCAAAATCTGAAACTTTAGTTTCAATGAACATATAATAAAAACAATTATGAAAACGATATTATGTATACTTCTTTCCAGTTTTTTGCTTCCCTTTACAAGGGTCCAAGCGCAGACGGTATCAGGTCAATTCACGGGTTACTCCAATGCTCAATTAGAATTAATTGGGTTTAATGGGGCTCAGCCACTTCAACTTGGAAGTACCGTAACCGATGTCAAAGGTAATTTTGAATTGAATTATAAAAACTATCAGGGAATAGCCTATTTAAGAAGTGAAACGGAATCAGAGTTGTTAGTCGTTATTGACGCACATGGAGTTCAACTTATGGGCACAAATCTGACAGAACTAGACAGCTTACAGTTTATTGATAGTCCAGAAAACAGCTTGTTTGAAGCGTATACCAAAGCTTATGTAGAAAGAGAGAATGCATTGTCAGGCTGGCTTTACTTATTGAGACAGTATGAGAAAACTGAGAGTACTTTACCTGAAAGAAAAAAGGCATTACAGCAAATAAAAACAGAGCTTCATACTTTTGCCATCGAAGACAACAAAGAATTGTCTAAAATAGATACTAGATTGTATGCCAGTTGGTATCTACCACTACGAAAATTAATTGCTAGTACTTCCACTTCTGTTGATCGATATTGGGAACGTATTCCCGATCATATTGACGATTTCAGGGCTATTGACTTTAATGATGTCCGATTTAAAACCAGTGGACTACGCAATGACTTAATTGAATCGCATTATTGGATGCTCGAAAACTCTGGAGGTGGATTAGACAGTATTGCACAAAAGATGAATGAGTCCACCGATTATATTTTACAAAATGTATCAGAAAATGAACCCCTTTATAACGAATTGAGTTCTTACCTCCTTAAGATGTTAGAGAAACGAAGCCTATTCGCATCTGCTGAATACCTATCTCTAAAATTACTATCCGAAGAGGCTTGCACTCTCGATGAAAAATTGAGCAATCGTGCGGAGCTCTATCGCACAATGAAAGTTGGTAAAATTACTGCTGACATTGAATTTCCTGAAGTACAATACCGAAATGGAGTAAAAGTGACCGAGAGCGAATCCCTCGGTAACATGAAGAATTCATATACCTTACTTGTGTTTGGTGCAAGTTGGTGTCAGAAATGTCAAGAAGAGTTATTCGAGTTGACAAAAGTATACTCCGAATGGAATAAGAAAGGATTGGAAATTGTCTTCATTTCCTTGGATGAAGATCCAACTACATTTGCTAATTTTTCGAAAATATTTCCTTGGCTCTCTGTATGTGATTTTAAAGGCTGGAACGGAAAAGCAGTAAAAGATTATTATGTTTTTGGCTCGCCAACTATGTTTTTATTGGACGAAAACCGCACTATTGTGGAGCGGATTTATTCTGTCGACCAAGTGAAAACGCTCATGACAAATGGAATTTAAAAATAATAGTATACTATATCGATCATTATCCTTTCTTAGATAACTTTTGTTTCATTAAACTACCTTGGAAAGTTAAGTTCTTCCTTAATAAGAGAAAATACTAAATCTTGTCGATCTTCAATATTCTATCATCAAACGCATCCGATAATTTGGTGAGAAACTTTGTACGATTGGTTTTACGTAAGGAAATATCACGATAAGTACTGTATACATCTTTCAGTTCAAAATTAAAGATCTTCTCAAACTCAGCACAAATTGTCTTGATATCAGTCTTACCTCCATTAAGTGCTCCACTTTCGTTTAAAGCATAAATCAATTCAACAAGCGAAGCTTTTGAATCCGTCCATTGCAATAATTTATAAGCATTGTCCTTCTTAGCCTCACTTGACGGATCAAGATACTTTAGGAACAACTCATAGGCCAACACAACAGATGCAACATGATCATAAGGAGAACTGAATTCTGGATCACGGAATACAGCAGAACCTTGTTGATTGAGTGGTGAGTATTCAGAGTCTCGCAGAAAGTACACTTTGTCCTGGTGCGTATATCCACTTCTATAATAATTCACAAACTCAAGATTGTCATAAGTCTGATATCGAAACTCTTTACATTTCCTGTCAATATATCCCGCCAAGCGTTCATCTGTCAACACGAGTTTCTTGGATTCTATTTCGAATAGATGCGTGTAAAAGATGAGGTAAGAATTTACCTGCGGTTTGATGTGTTTGAAAAAATGAATTTCATCGTCTTGACTTTCAAAGCCACTAGTACAAATTGACTGCCTAAAAAACTTGAGGGTATTTCGGATTAATTGAATTGCTCGATTTGCTCTATTCGTATGATCCGAAACGGAATACTGCAACTGCTCAAGTTCGAGGTAGAGTTGTTTGGCAGTTGCTGTATAGTATTCCATGTATTGATCAATTATTAAGTATTGTTAAGTTCATCCAGAGACCCGCACGACGAAACAAACTTATTGATCTACTACGTAAATGATTTACGATGTTCTTTTGATTTTCGTTTTTTCTTGATTTGCATTTAGTTTGGACTTTAGAATTTGCATGTCAGCACTAACTTTTGTGTCTAACACTTTTGCATAAATTTGAGTTGTCGCCAACTTATTATGTCCTAACATTTTTGATACTGTTTCAATAGGAACACCATTCGAAAGAGCAACAGTAGTTGCGAATGTATGTCGTGCAATATGTGTTGTTAAATGCTTCTTAATCCCGCATATGTTAGCCACTTCTTTTAGATATGAATTATACACCTGATTCGATTTCACTGGAAGTAATTGCCCTGTTCTAATGCAACGTGAATTCGTTTCATGTCTCTTTACAATTGCGTAAGCAATTGGTAAAAGCGGAACGCTTTCTCGCTCTCCCGTTTTCTTTCTGTTTGTCGTCAACCAGTATTCACCATCAATACCCAAAACAAGATCTCCTTGCTTGAACTTATGCACTTCTGAATAAGCGAATCCAGTATAACAGCAAAACACGAACACATCTCTAATTTCTGCCAATCGGGGCATAATAAAGTTAGTGCTTACCAGTGTGTCAATCTCAGTTTGTGTTAATATTGTCCTATCAGGGTTCTTATAGGTACACTTGAATTTATCGAATGGATTGGATGCAATCCATTCAAGATCCACACACATACCCATTATCTTCTTGATGTTTTTAATGTACTTATATGCTGAGTTGGTTTGCAACTTTTCGGAAGTAAGTAGAAAGTGCTCAAACTCAGTAATGAATGACAACCTCAACTCTTCCAAAGCTATATCCTTTGTCTTAAATCGCCTTTTAAGAAAGGAGACAATTTTGTTTTTAGTAGTTCCATATTTAGCCAATGTTTTAGGAACAATTTGTCCCGCATCAACCAACTCCTTCATTTTAAGATTGTGGTATTCTATAGCCTGTACCAATGTCTTTTTGTTCTCTTCTTCTTCGATTCCTAAGAAAGAGTTCTTCAATTCTTGTGGTGTGACCTCAATCCCCCTTGCACAACAATCCAAAAACTCTTGTTGAATCAAGTTTCTTGAGCGATCTAAGAATGCATTGATGCGGTTACTGTTAGGCGCATGGAATTTTAGTTTGTTCTGCTTTACATCCCAATGATTGGGGTTGATCAAATGCCCCGTAGAAATCGCTGATTTCTTTCCGTCAATAGTTATACGGATGTATAACGGTACTTGGCCATTTTTTCCTTTCTGCTTATTCGGCCATACTAATAGTCCGAACTTTTGATTGTTTTTCATATTCATTTTAGGTTACTAATTTGCTCGCTTAAAACGTTCTTTTTAAGCATTTGCTTGAACACAATTCGCAAATCGAATAACAGCAACCATAGATGAATACAGGGTTACCTGATTTTTAGTAACCTAAAGGAACGTAAAATGTGTTGGTTACCAAATAGGTTACCAATTCCTTGTATTTGTATGCTTTTATTTGTGTTTGTAACC
The DNA here is from genome assembly GCA_034111925.1 of Crocinitomicaceae bacterium. Lineage (GTDB taxonomy): Bacteria > Bacteroidota > Bacteroidia > Flavobacteriales_D > Crocinitomicaceae > UBA4466. The sequence continues at coordinate 472 of JAWUWJ010000153.1, read as the reverse complement.
GAAAGAGAAAAATCGGAATACCTCTGAAACCATTTAATAAGGTGGCTTTTAACGAAAAAAGCCTTATCAAATGATAAGGCTTTCGTGGTCCCACCAGGGCTCGAACCTGGGACCCTCTGATTATGAGTCAGATGCTCTAACCAACTGAGCTATGGGTCCATTTTTAGTTTGGCAAAATTACTCTTTTTTTAATTTACACCAACCATATTTTAAAGAATATTTAAATTTTTAAACATTTCTTGTCATCAATGCTTTTCCGAAGTTAATCAATCCTGTTTTAGCAGCATCAGAAATTTGCATAGACTCTAATACGTTAAAAGCTTTTTGGCTATAGTCATTTATCTGACTTTTAATATGATTAGGGATGTTGTATTTGTTAAATATTTCTTTTGTTTTGTTGATTTTTTTTTCGTTTTGTTTTAACTTCTCTTCGAATAATTGATGTAAAATGTTTTTATCATTTACATCAGCT
>JAWUWJ010000152.1:0-34454 GCA_034111925.1 Crocinitomicaceae bacterium | reverse complement strand
GGTAAAGTTGGTTGGGGTTCGAGTTGGGCCTCAGCAACAGGAACAAGCTCGAATAGAAGGTTTAATCTACAAATCAATAATGTTGATTGCCCAGGGTATCCTCTTCCGGTTGAACTTGCTGCATTTCAACCTACTTGTGATGAAGGAAAAGTGAAACTAGACTGGGAAACGATCACAGAACACAACAACGATTATTTTACAATTGAAAGAAGTGGTGACAATGTAATTTTCCAAACCTTAACGAAGGTTCAGGGGAATGGAAATAGTTTAAACCGTTCGTCGTATTCTTGGGTTGATGAAAGTCCATTAAGAGAAACGACTTATTACAGATTGTCGCAAATTGATTACGATGGAAAATCGGAAACATTTCCTGTGCGCTCTATAAACTGCGGGGTTGAAGCAGATGTTCAACTGTATCCGAATCCATTCGAAAACCAATTGCAGTTAACATCAAGACACGATGGAGAACTCTATTTATTGGATCTTACAGGAAAAATTATCTTGAAACAATCAATTCTTTCGGGGAACAATAGCATTGATGTGAACGACATCGAAAGCGCTGTATATCTAGCGAAAATTGTATTGGTTAATGGCGATGAAAAGGTGCTTAAACTTGTCAAAAATTAAGTGTAAACCCTGTTTTAGGTTGGATGATTACCTCAATCGAATTTTCTTAACCTGCGCCTGGCCATTGGAAAATAGTAATTCCACCAAATACATTCCGGACTCTAGATGTTCAACGTTAATTGAATGTTCATTGTCCTGAGGCATGAATGTACGATCAAACACGTTTTCGCCGCCAATTGAGTAGATTTTCATTCGCTCAAGCCCATTTGCCTCAATTTGCAACAAACCTTCTGAAGGGTTCGGGTAGATGCTCACATTCGTCTTCTCTTGGCTTTCATTGAGACCAACAAACTCATCGACGCCCAACATATACTCCCAAACAGGTTGAAAAACGGGTTGACCATTTCCATCCAAAGGCGTATTGTTGTCAAGAAGCATAACGATGTGAGGCCCCAAGCCTAAGTTCCAACTCACAGGAGTGCCCGTTGTAAGTTCGCGGCTCAATGAATAAGGTGGAGCGCTTGAGTCAACATTAATCGTATCTCCATAAGCTCCCAATCCAAGGTTGTTCCAAATGTCATATTGTGTGTGTACTTTCCCAATCGTGGAGTCGCCTTGGTGCATGAATCCATAATAACATGAATCCGGTGTTGAATGAACAGCAGTCGTCCAATTTGCTGGAGCGTTGAAAAAGGTACTCGGATCGTTTGGCGCCGCAAACATTAGAATACGTTTTATGGAATGATCAATTCCAGCAACGGGTGCATGTCCGCCACCTTGAGAATGACCCGAAAGAATAATTTTGTCCCATTGGATCGCATTTCCACTTAGAAATTGACCCCAATTTTCAGCGGGATAATTTGCCTCTAGGTAGACGAGAAGTTTTTCTATTCTGTTGTAAATCGAATTGGTCGAATCCACATCAACATCAGTGCTATAATCAATTCCTTCTAAAGTTTCTTTTCGAAAATTAAGATAGCAATCAGGATCTGAACTTCCATTGCAAGCTGTAAAAGCAGATCCGTTGTTGTTTTTGTACTTCAAAACGACGGCATGATATCCATTGTTGGCCGCTACAATTGGGAAATAAGTTGTGCTTGAAGGATTATCGCCCGTCCCTGGAAGATGAACTAAGAGGACATTTTTAGGCGCGCAATCTGGATTTATATATACATGATGGCGTGGTTCCCATGGAATATTATTGTCCGTATCGCCAGGAAGAATTAGTCTTTGAATCACCATCGAAGAATCGCAGTTTTGTGCAACCACGCTTCCGCAACAAATTGAAATCAAGAGAACAATCAATATTACTCCTTTCATATTCAGCTTTTTGTGAATCAAATATACGAAAGTAAAAATTGACAAGCTTCGACAGAAGTGTACATTTTATAGGGTTTGCACATAGTAAAAGTCATGCAATCTGATCTTGTTTAGTATTAAGAAGCCCTTAATTCATTTCCCATCCTTCAATGGAATATTCTATATTTGAGAAGGAATATGAAAGCTAAAAAAAAAATAAAAGAACCCAAATCGTCCAAATTAGTGGCCTTTTCTGTGCTTATGTTCAGTGGATTATTCTTCCTTTATTTCCCTTACATTCAAAACTATTCAACGACACCTAAATGGATTTATCTAGCTTGTTTGGGGCTTGTAATGGTTCTCATTGGTCGAAAGCAACAAATTCCTTGGTCGCTTGGAATCAAAATATGGTACGCCTTTGTCGCGCTTTATCTTATTCAATGCTTTGGATCTTATAATTTTTGGGATTCAGTGGTCCGTGCGATACCCTTAATTATTGCACCGCTCTTGGTTCTCTTGTTAAGGCGAGAAGAAACAGGTCATAGTTCCTTTTATTCAAAAGTTTCATTGGTTCTTGCCGTCTTAATCCTTCCTATTCTTTTGATTACTCTGTGGCAAATTGGCGCGCTTTATTTGGAGTCAGGATACTCACATTTAGACTCGTACAAATTCAGATTTACGTTTGGGAATAGAAATCAATACGCTCAAATAATCACCTTGTTGGTTCCAATTCTATCGGTTGGAATTTTATATATAAAATCGAAGAAAGAGAAAATTTTCATGGCGGTTGTGATTGGACTCATTTACCTCACGGCACTTCTCCTTTTAAACAGGACTGTTCTAATCGTCTTGCTTGGTGTTTACCCTGTTGCCTTGGTTATCTACCTCCTTCGTAGCGCTGAAAGAAAAGTGAAAAATTTCGCTTACATTTTTATGATTGTATCCGCTCTTGCAAGTATTGTTATTGTGGCGAGTCCAATACGAAAAAACATTCCTGTCATAGGCAACGTGTTAGAAACCAGCTATGGAAGCGGGAATGAACGGGTACGAATTTGGAGCAATTCAATTGAATTATGGAAAGAATCGCCGATTTTAGGCAAAGGTTCTGGCGATTGGAAAATTGAAATATTGAAAACGCCTTTGGAGTTTACCAAAGCTGAAGATGGCAACGTGTTTTATCAGAGAGCTCACAACGACTTCATTCAAATAGCCGTTGAAAATGGACTTGTGGGCCTGATTCTATTCCTCGCTTTTTTAATTGTTGGTGCTGTTTATTTATTAAAATCGAACATTGATCGTTCTGCTAAGATCTTTCTGCTTGCAGGCTTGATCGGTTTTGTGATCGTCGCAAATTTCTCTTTTCCAATGGAAAAGGTTGAAATACTCATTCTTCTCTTTTTATTCATTGTACCCGGAATTTCTAAAGAAAGAAGTCAAGACAGTTTTAGATTGGAAAAAGTAGGAATGACTTTGGTGTTTGCGGCTTTGGGTTTACTCGCTTTTACATGGCTGCAGAGCGAATTGCTATATTTCAAATACAAGGAAGACAATGATCTTGTTGCATTTGAAAAAATAGACAAGTCATTTTACACGATTAACTTAACATCAACGCCTTTAGCATGGCAAGAAGCAAATAGGTATTATGGCCGAGAAGACTATGGAACAGCTTTGACGCACTACGAGAAAGCTTTCGAATCCAACCCATACCATTTGCATTTGATTAATAATTTGGGAAGTTGCAATTATAAACTTGGGAATACGGAAGAAGCAGAAAAGTACTACAAACAAGTACTAGTTCTCAATCCAAGTTTTGTTGAAACTTTAATGAATTACACGTCCCTGCAAGCTGCTAGAGGAAATATCAGTGGTGCTCTAAATCAAATACTCTCTGTTCCAGTAGATAAAGAGCCTGAAAATTATGCATTATTTATTCAGGCAATTGCCAAAGAAACCTATAAAATATTGGTCGAAAGGTATGATGAACCCGAGTTTAAGAATTTTTTAATTCGAACGTATGATGACGACCAATTTCTCTATGATATTTCAGTGAAATGTAGAAATAGTGGTGGGAGTTATGAGGCTGAATTGAGAAAATATTTGGTGGAAAATCCTGATTAGCTAAATGTTAAAAGATTCAATAAGGCATTTACCTATGGTTTTTATGCTTAAATTGCTCATCGACCAGTACTGTTCAAATTTATTTATACTATGATAAAGTTATTATCGACTGCTGCAATTTGTTTTCTGACCTCCTTTTTATTTGGTCAGACGATAAGCGGTGTTACTCCAGGTTCTGGAGAAAGAGGAACGCTTCAACTTCCAATTACTATTTCAGGAACGGGAACCAATTTTACAAATGCAACATCTACTGTAGTTCAAGTGATTGAAACTGGTGGAAATGCTCAAATAGAGGTTGTTACAGTGAATTCTGTTTCAGCGCTATCCGTAAGTATTGACCTTAAAATCTCAAATCTTGCTCCTCTTGGAGATTACACAATTAGAGTGTATGATGCGGCATTGAATGACATGGTTGATTTGCCAAACGGCTTTACAGTTCTAGCAAATAGTCAGCCACCTGTTTTAGCAGGAACTACTCCTGGAAACGCGAGTGTTGGTCAATTGCTTCCCGTCACGATTATTGTCGATGATGCGAATTTTGATCAAGCAACGAACAATACAATTTATCTCACGCAACAGGGAACAAGTTCAACATTGGCTTCAATCCCTGGCTCAATGACGGTATTAAATGGACACAGTATAAGAGCTATGTTTGATTTTAGTCACTTTTCAATTTCCGCTGGAAGTATCATGAATTCCCATTGTGGAAACTCATTTGATGGATATTTTATTGATCCGGCCTCTATCATTGTTACGGAGCCAACATCCATTGCTGGTGATATTAACTACGCTGGAACATTTGGCGGAATTGTTGAATTGTATCAAGAAAACACAAATACAGTGCCGAGCACCTACTCTTTGGTTTCAACCTCATCGGTTACTGGAGCAGCAAACTCTTACGACTTTCCGAATGTTGCGGAAGCTTCTTATTTGATTCGTTCTGTGCCTATCGTTGTTACAGATGTCGTTGCAACGTACTATCCTGCAAACATTGCTTGGCAAAATGCTACAATGGTTACTACTGACCCACTTGTTACTGGACTGTCTTATGACATTAATCCGGTGAACAGTTTATCGGTTCCTGGTGGAGTTACAGTAAATGGAGCTATTGGTTATGGTCCAAACGGATTCAATAAAACAGCAGTAGAAGTTGTTGCAGTTGGAGTTGAGGTATTCTTAAGAGATATGGACAACAATCTGTATGCGCAAACGACAACGAACGCAAATGGTGAGTACTCATTTGTTGGATTGGCAGACGGGAATTATGAGATCGTTATTGATCTTCCTGGTTACAATCAAACAAACACATACACCTTTACTGTTGATGGTTCAAGTGCAAACTTGAATGGTTTGGACTTCTTAATTGATGATGGCGTGATATTTACAACATCATTGGTCCTGAATCTTAATCCTCTTAGCGTTTCAAACCTTGATGTGTATCCGAACCCAACAATGGGAGATTTAAGCATTAAGATTCCATCGAATTTAACAAACGGGACACTTGAAATTTACAACCAACTTGGAAAAAGAGTTTGGAATGAAAAGATTACTTCTAACGAGGTGTTCAATACAAATATATCAACGTTGTCAAACGGAATGTATATTGTCAGAATTCAAGGAGATCAATCGATTTCAGAGATGAAACTGATAAAGAACTAGATTTACTCTAAATCATATTAAAGCAGTAAGAAGAAGTTCTTACTGCTTTTTTTATGTGAACTATTTTGTCAGGGCGAACTTATAGCTCATCCTTGTGGAGTCGTTTCTTGCTTTGGTAACGTATTACTTTTTAAATAATGAAGGGCATCGCAAAAATGGCTCTGCAGAAATATTGATTTTTAATATTAGCCGCACATAGGGATGGATAAAAAAAACAAACAAATTCAAGAGAATCTGAGAAAGGAGTTGAATTCAAATTGGGATGCCGATGACGGTATGGATGATGATTCTGTTAGAAAAAGCCCTTTAGGTATCTTTGCGGTTGAACTTCATAAAATCAATCCAGTTGTACTTGAACGATTGACCTTTTTCAGTGCTTTAAAAGCTTTGCCCTGTTGGGAACTTGATTGTGATAGTAAAAATTTAAAGCAGGTTCTAAAGAGAATTGAGTTATCAATTACTGACAATATGATTGAGGAGAACTTGCATGAAGTTTCTACTCCGATACAATCACCTATGAAAGATTGCAGGTACAGTAATACTCAAGGAGCAGCCGATGCTGCTGGATTTTGTGCCAAATATATTCTCTCAAAAGATCCAATAGATGCAGTTTACTCCTTGAGCGGGGCGGAGGTTGTTTATGATCATGTTTATACAAATGACAATTATAGAGAATGGTTAATTGATGTAGCTCTGCCAATTGCGTTTGAAAAAGCAACTATTTCAAATGCTGAGCTCAATTTGAAATCAGAGAATAGTAAAGAATATAATCTTTAATAGTGTGTAAAAAAACTTAATCCAACTTATTAATCCACACCACCATCATGTCCATGAGCTCAACAGAGAACGTTTCTTCCAACGAACCGTACTCTTCAAGGGTACACTCGTTACAATGTTGCATTAAGTGGTTCAAACCTCCCATCGTTGAGATTTGAGAGCTTGCTCCGCGATACGTATTAAAGACCGCCAAATTGGATACAGCAGGAACTTGAATGTCTTCAGTTCCAGTGGCTGCGAACAATGGAATTTTCAACTTTTTTAAATAGTCTTGTGTCGTAAATTGAACAAAATCTCTGGCCCAATCGGTATTAATAAAGGCCAAACCAGATGCAACGAATGCTTCTTTTGTCATTGATTCTTTGTACTCTGCATCCGCACTTTCGTATTTCCCTTCAAGAAATTCAGTTAACGGTTCTACGGCTTTTTTCTGGTTGTATTTCTTAACGATGTCTACTTCTCCAGCAAATACGGATTGGTTCCAGCGGGCGCTTTCTTCTGTTGCTCCAGATTGGATTGGAATCAGGTATTGTTGTTCGATTAGAACTTCTCCACCGTTCGTTCCTGCTGCAGAAAGCTGAATAATAAAGTCTACTTTCTTGTACGAAGTCGCTGCCATCAACGTGTGCATTCCTCCTTCTGAGTGGCCTGCAAGTCCGATTTTGTGCGTCTTGTATTTCTTCTCTTTTCGCAAGTATTTCACACAAGCAACGACGTCTGAAGCAAAATCTGAAAGGTCAGCATCGGCAAATACACCTGAACTTTCACCAACGCCTCTGTCGTCAAAGCGAAGACTGGCAATTCCATTTTTTACGAGATGATCTGCTATTACCCAAAACGGCTTGTGTCCCATAATTTCACAATCTCTATTTTGTGGACCCGATCCAGAAGCTAGAACTACAATTGATGTTGATTCTGAAAAATCCTTTGGCAATACCAATGTCGCACCGATAGTGTTCTTCCCATTTTTGATTTTAATCTTTTCAATGGTATAATCAAACGGCCCCTTAGGCTCTTGTGGCCTATTAAGAAAAGCATCTTTGGGTCTTGCTTTGGTAAATACAACATCCCATTGAATGCCATTTTGAGACATCTCGCCCTTAATATTGCTTTCCTTGGGAGAATACACCCCCTCGAAGGAAAGACCAATCGCCTTCCATGCAAAACTGATTTTCTTATCGTCTATTTTGTGATCCTCCAATTCCAATGGTCCAAATGCTCCATTACTTTCAGATAGTTTAATTGAAGTTGGAGCGCTTGATTTAATTTCAATTTTGACATTTCCTGGCGAGGCCATTACAATAAAGGACGTGTACCATTCTCCGTCAATTTGTGCATTAAGTGTAAGCGGGAATAAGGCTAATATTAGAACGATTATTTTCATAGGAACTTAAGTATTGTGTGGCAATTTTTTTCGGTGCTATAGTTTTCATTTAAAAATGAAATCCTTGACTGAAATTCTGCTTCTGGCAATTCGGCTTTTATTTTGTCCTGAATGATGCTTTGAAATTCTACGGCATCGTTTGCGAGTGAGCATACACCTTCTAAGTTCGTGCCAAGAATCATATTGTCATTGACAACGATATGTCCAGAAGATGAGAGCGAATTGATCAATTTTAGCTTAACGCCTGTTGCCTGACTGGAATAGAAGACGTGAACTCTTGCCTCTTGAATTAGCGCTTGAATTGCCTCTTCTGAAGGGTTGGGAATCAGTTCAATATTGTGTTCTTCGCAAATTTCAATTAAATTGGGCGAAGGCTCTTTTCCCGCAATTTTCAACTTATTTTCTAGGTTAAGAGGTGAAAACACTTCGTTGATGAGCCATTTTGCACCAATTTCATTCTCTTCAACGGAAAGATTTCCATGGAATAAAAAGAAAGCTTCGGTCGCTTGTTTAGGGTTTTCAGAGATCGCCTTCGATGCTGCGGGAAGTACTTGAACCGAATTGGAATACTGCTTGAAATGAACAGCATCGGATTCTTTAATTGCAAGAATATGATTTGCATATTTTAACTGCGATTCGAACTTCCTTAATTTTCGCGCTTCACCAGAATAAAAACGCTTTGTTAATCCTCGGTTGTTCTTTGCAAGTTCTGCATAATATTCGTGTTCGATATTGTGCGTTCGAACGATTTTAGTTCTGTTTTTAAGGCGTTCGTCATTCAAAGAATAACAGGTGTGTAATCCTTCAAAAAGGATGGGAGAATCGTCTTTGCAAAGGTTCTCCATTAGTTCCGCTGAATTTCTCGTTTTGACAATAAATGGCGTTCTTCCAATGCTATCAAAAACAGATTTTTTCCGAGGATAATAGTAAACCGTTTCTGCGTATTTTAAAAGTTCATCTTGTTGCGGCCTTCCATATTCATAGCAATGTAACGTAATGCTAAGGCCTAATTTATGCAATGCTTTCAAGCGGTAAAAGACGTCAATTGCTCCGCCATAATCCGCTGGATAAGGAACGTCAAATGAAACGATATGTAGTTTTTTATTTGCCAGAAGTTCCTTTGTAAATGGTTGCCAATACTTTCGTTTCGTTTTCCCAGTTTTCAACTTGGGCAGCTTTCAAGCAATTCGCTTTGTATTTCGCCAATCGTTCTGAATCAGCAAAAAGTGCATTAATGGTTTCTGCCAATTTATCAATGGTGAATTCTTCTAGAATCTCGCCAATTTGGTTCGTTCGAATAACGTGCGCCACTTCCTTGATTTCAGTTGCAACAACAGCTGTTTCCGTGTGCATATAGTCAAAGATTTTGTTGGGCAATGAAAGACGGTAATTCATACTGGTCGGCTTATCAAGCGTCAGGCCAATGTCCGCATGGTACGTGTAATTCATCATCACATTGTACGGCTTTTTACCGTAAAAAATTACTTTGCTTTCAAGTTCCAATTGCACAACCCTTTCCTTCAACTGAGCAACCACATCTCCGTCACCGACAATCATCAATACCGCATCAATTTGACGCATTGCTTCAACGGCTTCTTCTGCTCCTCGATCGATATTGATCCCAGCACCCTGCAAAATGATCAGGCGTTTGTTTTCTGGAATTTCCAATTCTGCTTTGCTTTTTAAATCTTCGGGTTTCCACAAAGGTGAAATATTCCGAACAACCTTAACCTCCTTGGTGTAGAGGTCGCCGTAGATCTTGGCAATTGAATTGTTAACCGTATAGATTTTTGTCAATTTGGGGAAAATCATTCGCTCAATTCTAAGCCAAACTTTCTGGACTTTTGGGCGGTTGATTAACTCAGGAACTTCGGTAAAATACTCGTGGGAATCGTAGACTAATTCTGTTTTTCGCTTGAACTTTTTCGCCATGTGATTGGCCAAGAGCGTGTCTAAATCGTTCGAGACCAAAATATCCGCTTTTTTGAAAAGTAGAAGTAGGAACAAGCGAAAATTGAAAAAAGCATAGAATAGCGCTCCTTTTTCGAAGAGAAGACGCATGCGTTTTGTCTTATAATCTCGAGCTGGTAGTTCAATACTCAACTTCCGTTTGCGCCCAACTAAAAGTACGTCATAGCCGGATTCATGAAGGAAAGTACATACCTTATGAACGCGTTGATCCGTGTATAGATCGTTGGTAACTGAGACAATAGCCTTGAGCCGTTTGGACATGGTTCGAAGGTAATAATTTCAGCAGATTATAACAATATGAGGGCGAGAATTATGGTGAGCAATAACACTGCGAGAGTGGCTAGTATCCAGTAAGCGATAAGCCATTTCCGAGCAAGCTCCTCATCGAACTGACCCGTTGAAGTGTTGAATCTTGATCGACGGGACTTCTGGTATTGGATTCTTGCGATAATTGCTAGAACAAGTGAAGCAATAAATCCTAATAAAGGAATGATTCCTCCAACTACAAGTGTCACAACAGCAGTAATGGATAAAATTTTGGCTTTTCTCGCGTGTTCTTCGGCCTCCAATGCTTCATTCACTGCATCTTCGCTTACTTCAGGTTCGACGTCGTTCGATGTTGAATCGGAGCGTTGAACTTGTTTGAGGGGAACAGTATGATCTAGAGCTATATCTTGATTTTTCTTCAGTTTGGTTGACTTAGAATCCAAATCCGTATCGGTTGTCTCAGATGAAGATTCTCTGAAATTATTAGACCCTTCATCATCAATTGTTTTGGTCTCTACGTTGACAATTTTCTTTTGGTGGACCTTCACAAACTTTAATCGATTGTGGGCGCATGAACTGATAAGTAGTAGTATAGCTAAGGCTTGAAATAATCTCACTTTTGTTGTATTTGTCTATTTAACGCAAGAATTTGAGGTTTAGTTTGAAAATGTAGCTTTTATTACAATTTCAGAATTCTGTTGATGTGTTCATAAGCGCCACTGAGGGTTCTTACATCATCATAAATGATTCGAAGACGGTCGTTTTTCTCACTTAATTTGGCAACTGTTGGATTCTTCTGCATGTAGTCAAGAACCTTCGTGAATATAGCCGATTGATAGTATTCCGATTTTGGATTAACGATAAAATAGCCAATCATTTTGTTCGACTTTAATACCAATTTTTCGATGCCCAATTCTTGCGCCAACCAGCGCAGCTTGAACGAACGCATTAACTCATTTACCTTTTCTGGAACCGGCCCAAATCGATCTTCAAGTTCTTTCACAAATTGATCCAATTCCTCCTGTCCCTTAATGTTATCCATGTCCTGATACAGACTCAATCGCTCCGCAACGTTGTTCACGTAGTCGTCTGGAATTCTGATTTCTAAATCCGTTTCTAGAACACAATCTTTCACGAATTGCGTCAAACTATCTGTATTTCGATCAGAGAACAACTCTTTAAATTCTGATTCACGCAATTCTTCAATCGCTTCGTTTAGAATCTTCTGATACATGTCAAACCCAATGTCAGCAATGAACCCACTTTGTTCACCTCCCAACATATTTCCAGCGCCTCGAATGTCCAAATCTTTCATCGCAATGTTGAAACCAGATCCTAAATCTGAAAATTGAACCAAGGCTTCCAAACGCTTTCTTGCTTCATTGGTCATTGTGCTTGCGGGAGGCGCGATGAGATAACAGAACCCTTTTTTATTGGAGCGCCCAACACGACCTCTCAATTGATGCAAGTCACTAATTCCAAAGTTGTTCGCTTGGTTAATGATGATCGTATTTGCGTTTGAAATATCAATTCCTGATTCGATAATTGTCGTCGCTAAAAGAACGTCGTATTCATGATTAATGAAGTCCATCATGATTTTTTCCAGCGCTTTACCTTCCATTTGTCCGTGCCCGATTGCAACCCGAACACCTGGACATAGGCGCTGAATCATTCCAGAAATCTCCGCGATGTTCTGCAATCTGTTGTGAACGAAAAACACTTGACCTCCACGACTTGTTTCATAAGCGATGGCGTCTCGAATCGCTTCTTCGCTAAATTCCACGACTTCCGTTAAAACGGGCTGTCTGTTTGGAGGAGGCGTATTTATGATACTCAAGTCTCGCGCTCCCATCAATGAAAATTGAAGCGTTCTCGGAATTGGAGTTGCAGTCAATGTCAGACTGTCGACCGTTGCTCTGAGTGTTTTAAGTTTGTCTTTTACTGAAACACCGAATTTCTGTTCTTCATCGATAATCATGAGACCGAGGTCTTTGAACTTGACTCGATTTCCAACGATAGCATGTGTTCCGATCAGGATGTCAATTTCTCCGTCTGCCAGCCTTTTCAAAGTAGCCGTTACTTCCTTTGCCGATTTAAAGCGATTGATGTAATCGATTGTACATGGAAAGTCTTTCAAGCGTTCTCTAAAACTCCGCGTGTGTTGCAGCGACAAAATGGTAGTTGGAACGAGAATCGCGACTTGTTTGCTGTCGGCAACGGCTTTAAATGCTGCACGAACGGCAATTTCGGTTTTACCGAATCCTACATCACCACAAACCAAACGGTCCATTGGTGTGCTCGATTCCATGTCCTCTTTAACCGCAATTGTTGATTTTAACTGATCGGGAGTGTCTTCATACATGAACGACGCTTCCAATTCATTTTGGAGGTAAGAATCAGGGCTAAATGCAAAACCTTCTTGTGATTTTCGCTTGGCGTAAAGCTTGATTAAATCAAACGCCAATTCCTTGATTTTCTTCTTGGTCTTTTGCTTGAGTGTTGCCCAAGTGTTGGTTCCAAGTTTGTTCATTTTCGGAACGGCGCCGTCTTTCCCTGTGAATTTCGAAATACGATGTAGCGAGTGAATTCCAACGTACAAAACATCATTGTCTCTGTACAAAAGACGGATTGCCTCTTGTGGCTTTCCATTCACCTCGATTGTTTCGAGTCCAGAAAAGGTCCCAACTCCGTGGTCAATGTGCGTAACGAAATCTCCTCGTTGTAAATTGTGAAGCTCTTTAAGCGTAAGGGCTTGCTTGGCCTGTCTAAATCCTTCTTTAAGTCTAAACCGATGGAACCGCTCAAAAATTTGATGGTCCGTATAGCAAACAATTTTTATTTCGTCACTGATAAATCCCTCGTGGAGAGAAATCGGAATAGGATTGTACGTTATGTCTGTGTTGATGTCCGCAAATATTTGCTCAAGCCGACTGATTTGCTTCGGTTGATTTGAGAATATCGAAATGGAATATTTGTTCTTTTTTCGCTGCAATAAGTCTTCAGCCAGAAGATCAAAGTTCTTATTGAAACTCGGCTGTGGCTTGAAGCTAAATTCTAATTTTTTTGTTGGTGAAAAGAATTGTTCAGCGCCAAATTCAACGACGCTTAGTTCTTTTAATTTGGGTTCCAGATTGCTTGGGTGCAGAAATAAATTGTCTGGAATCGTAGGCGCGATCTGTGATTCAATCGAATTATACACCTTAACTGCCTTTTTGTATTCTTTGTCCAGTTTGTTCTTTGTAATGTCATAGGACGAAAGCCAAACGGTGCCGTGTTCTCCAAGAAAATCGAAAAAAGAAACGTTGCCGTCTCCAATCATTTCACCTTGAACGTTTGGAACGATATTGAAAAATTTGTGCGTGTTGATTGAAAGTTGAGTGCTCGCATCAAATGTTCGAATGCTGTCCACCTCATCTCCAAAAAATTCAATTCTATACGGTTGATCATTTGAGTAAGAGAACACATCGACAATTCCTCCACGAATGGAAAATTGGCCTGGTTCGTAAACAAAATCAACCCGATCAAAATTCAAATCTAGTAGCTGCTCATTGATGAAATCAATTCCATAGTTTTTACCATGTTCAAGTTTCAAGGTATTTTTCACCAATGTTTTTTGCGAGGGAATTTTTTCGAAAAGCGCTTTGGGATAAGTAACAATCCACGTGTTTTTACCTGTCGATATTTTCTCTAAAACTTCCGCTCTTGCAACAACATTGGCGTTGTCCGTTTTTTCAAGTTCGTAAGGAACACGATAGGAAGCGGGATAAAATAATATGTTTGAATTTGTAGGATATAAGCCCTGTAAGTCGTTTAAAAAGTAAGCTGCTTGCTCTTTGTCTGAAAGAATGAACAAATGATTCCCAGGGGCTTGCATTGCAACTGCTGAGGCACACAATGAACGCGAAGACCCAACAAGTCCTTTCCATTCAATTTTAGATCCAATAATTTGAAGTTCGTTGGCTGTGGAATTAACCTGTGGTAAGTTCGAAAATAAGGATTTGAGTTCTTTTAAGTCCATTTTTAGTCACGTTCTGGTTTTAGCAAGTCACTTTCCGTTCCCAAATTCGAAAGCTTTGCTTTCTCTACTTAAGAAAGCTCATTGCTTGTTCAACCATTGTTTTAGAACCAATGAAGTATGGCACTCTTTGGTGAAGACGCTCTGGTTTGATTTCCATAATACGTTTTCTACCCGTAGTTGCCAATCCGCCCGCTTGCTCAGCAATAAAAGCCAATGGATTGCATTCGTACAACAAACGTAATTTCCCTTCTGGATCAACCGTTGTATCAGGGTAGATATAAATTCCACCTTTGATTAAGTTTCTATGAAAGTCAGCAACCAAAGACCCAATGTATCTTCCTGAATATGGTCTTTCATGACCGGGTTGTGTTTGCTGGCAATATGTTTCGATGTATTCTTTGATTCCGCTTTCGCAAATGTTTATGTTTCCTTCATTCATCGCATAAATACGACCTGTGTCCGGCGTCTTCATTTGAGGATGTGATAAACAAAATTCTCCGATGGAAGGATCAAGCGTAAAGCCATTTACCCCTTTTCCTGTTGTGTAAACCAACATTGTAGAGGAACCGTAAAGGACATATCCTGCCGCTACCTGCTCCGTTCCTGCTTGAAGCATATCTTCTAGAGTTGCTTCCGTTCCAACTTCACTGGTTCTTCTGTAAATCGAAAAAATTGTTCCGATTGAAACATTCACATCAATGTTCGATGAACCGTCCAATGGATCAAAAAGAACAACATATTTTCCCTTTTTGGAAAACTCTGATTTGAAGGGCATGAAATCGTCATTTTCTTCAGATGCGATTCCACAAACTTCGCCTCCTGATTGGAACATGTTTATGAATTGGTTATCCGCAATTACATCGAGTTTTTGCTGTTCTTCACCTTGAATGTTGGTCGTTCCTTGAGCACCTAAAAAGTTTTCAAGCAGTCCAGCTCGACGAACATCTTTACTTACAATTTTAGAAGCAACAGCAATATCGCTCAACAATCTAGAAAGTTCCCCAGAAGAAAACGGAAATTCAGCTTGGCGATCCATGATGAACTCGTGTAACGTTGTAACCTTTGACATTTAAATTTGTTTTTGGCAAATATCGGTAAAATGATTTGATTGTTCGGTGGAATTGAATGATAGAAAAACCGCAATCTAGTTATCACAACTTAGGTCTCCATTAAAAGAAACTTTACGGCACAAAAAAATGGGGTCTCGGTTTAACCAAGACCCCATTTAAATTTATTTTAGGTCAGCGTATTGCTTCCCAATAAAAGCTATTGCTTTTCTTATTTGATAACAACTCTTTCAATAGTTGAACCACTATTGTTAGAAACCTTAACTAAATAGATTCCAGTTCCGTTTGCTGACAAATCGATAGTTGTAGCCGAAGAAACTTCTTTAGTAAGAACAATTTGTCCTACTGCGTTGTGAACTTCAATTACGTTTTTCGTCGCGTTATCATTTGAAATGTTAACGATTCCAGAAGAAGGATTTGGATAGATAGTAACTCCAGTTAATTCAACTTCACTAACTTCTAACCAGATACTTCCCATTAATAAACGGATACCTAAAGCTTCACCGTTACTATAAGATTGATCACCAGCAATGTAGATAGCAGATGCGTCTCCTGGTTGAGCAACAGTTAAATCATCAACAATAAGAATGTCTGATGCACCCGCATTAGAGAATAACTCAACAGCAGCATAATAAGCACCAGGAGTTAAAGAAATTGCACTTGGGAAAACTAAATCGATGTAACCAGCAGCGATATCTGCACTAGTAACTGTTTCACCTAATGTACTAAACAATGAAGACATATCATCAGCCCAGAAAGTAACAGTATCTTTAATACTTCCAAAAATTTCACCACCAGCAACTGTTCCAGTAGCTAACATTAAACGGATACCAGAAACATCAGCAGTGTTCTTAATGTGGTACATTGTAGCACAAACTAGTCCATCTTCTCCGCCAGTGAAGTTATCTGTTCCAATTGTAGATAGTACTGGGTTTGCATAAACACCAATTCCGTCTTGTCCGTAAATAGATCCAACTGTTGAAGATGGAGTAATTTCAAACTCTCTAGCACCAACATTGTCAAAGAACAATGGTGAACCAGCTATTTCATCATCTGAAGTAACAGTGTAAACACCAGTATAAAGTGCTGGAGTTAAAGCAAGAGGTTCAGCAGTTTCCATAAAGATAGTAGTATCAATATCGAATGATGTTTCAACAGTTTGAGATGTGAAAGCACCGAAGTTAGCATCCAAAGTAACGTTAGTTTCAACGTTTGCTCCGAAGTTGTATACTGTAGTTCCAATTAACCAGTTTGCATCAGCTTGATCTTCTGGAGTTCTTCCGTATTCAACACCATCGTTCGTTGCACCAGCAGCCCAATAAGAAGAAGTAACTAAATTGTGATCAGGTAGATCAGAGATAGTAATATCATCAATTGTCCAATAGTAGTGTGAACTACCTGAATCATTTCCATCAAAAGTAAACTTGATTTTCACTGCCGCTTGTCCAGCAGCTTCTGATGAGATGTTCAACGCTACATCATAACTACCGTTGATATCGAAATAACTATCATTTCCATCAACATTAAACGTTACATTTTGAGGAGTTCCCCAAGTAGCGCCATCATCATTAGAAACAGAAACAATTAAGGTTTGCGTTGGTTGACAACAATAACGGAAATCTTGTTGAAATTCCAATAAAGCACTTGTTTCACCTGAAAGGTCAATAGTCGGAGAGATTAATTCTCCCGTAAGGTTAATGTAGTTTGGGCTAAATGGTTCATTTATTGAATCCGCATCAAACAACATGTATCCATTTGCTGCCGTAGTTGATAACATTGGATCAGTATTTGCAGACCATTCACCATTTGAAGGAGTGAAGCTTTTCTTCCAAACATCACCGTTTGCTCCTCCAAGTGTCCAAGTACCATTCGTTGGACTAACAAGTCCTCCTGCGAAGTCTTCAGTCCAAATAACTGCCTTCTCAACACCAGTAACAACAGGCTTAGGAGTGTTATTCGAAATGTGATTTACAGTTTTTAATCTGTGAGGTGCAGAACTCTCCTGAGCAATTACACCACTAAAAGTTAATCCAGTAAGGATAAAACTTAAGTAAATTTTTTTCATAATAAAATATTTATTTCCTCGCAAATATAGTTGATTGAGAGGTAAAATTAAAACTGTTCAGTCAAGGAAATGAACAATTAACTAAAATAAAGCTACGCAAAACTTAATTTGTGAAAGTTTTTCACATCCTAAAATGCGAGCATAATAAACCCCAGGTGAAAGTTCTGAGATATCTAACACCTTCTCTTGAGGTCCAGAATTTTTTGATTCTTTTTTGAAATATTTTACGATAATCCCATTCATATCAACTATTTCCATTGAAATATCGGAAGAATGTTCGAGGTCATAACGAATTTTGATTACGTCATTTGCTGGATTTGGAAAGGCCTTAATCTCTGATAACGATTCAATTGATTCAGCTAAGCCCCAATAAATTCCGTTAAAATTTAAACGAACAATTGGAGTTGTAAATTGTTTAAACCAATCTGTCCCATTATGAAAGAATGAAAACCCTTCAGGAGAGATTCCAGATGTAGCACACACCACGT
Organism: Crocinitomicaceae bacterium; assembly: GCA_034111925.1. Classification (GTDB taxonomy): domain Bacteria; phylum Bacteroidota; class Bacteroidia; order Flavobacteriales_D; family Crocinitomicaceae; genus UBA4466. The sequence continues at coordinate 16,774 of JAWUWJ010000152.1, read as the reverse complement.
CTGCACTAGCGCCAGCATCGCCGTTGGTTGCTAGAACCACAAAGTATCTTGTTTTGCTATCTTCTAAATTATAAGGAAAGAGTAGAGGTAAGGATAATACTCCGTTTAAATCGGATGCATTCACAGTATGGTATTGTGATTGTTGCTCAAAAACCAAATGATCTGAGAAGTCTTCTGATACGACTGAATTATCCCAAGAATATATTTTTCCATAAACGACGGACCCAATATTTGTGGAGTCGTGCAGTTTAACGTCAATATAATAAGCTGTTTGATCCTCCCAAATATCAAAGAAATTGCCTAGTTCGTAAGCTTCTCCTATATTGTTGCGGTATCCGTCAATTGTATTGTCATCATGAGCATAAATAAAATCGGTCACTTCGAATGATTCGTTTTGAATTGAATTATTCGACGGAATATCATCGGCTTCTAATTGAGTTAAATCCCAAGAGATATTATAAATCCCTGGTAATTGGGCTGGTGTAAATTGGGTCGTTAGAACCAAACTATCGTAGTCTCCAACATTAATTGTTTCAGATGGACTGTCTCCACTCCAGACTCCCGTATTCACATTTACACTTAATTGCACATCATTTTGAACATTCAGACCTGAATTGATCGCATTGGCATGAAAGTAAATGGGAGCAACTTGCGTTTTAGGAATCATTGTATAGTTCAAACCCGCTGTTCCCCAAAATGCTTGTTCTACTCGAATGTCATTGTCAGGGTTTGTGAACAGTTTGACATCATCGAGATACCATCCGTAAGCCACCCATACTGATGCATTTGAGGCTAAATCAGGATGGTTTGTTGTCCACAAAAATCGAATTTGTACCTGTGACGCATTTGAGGTTATAAATGGAGCCAAATTGATAGAAACATTCGTTGGGTTAGGGAATGCACTTCCTACCATTGTTGAAAGTGTAGGATGATAATCTTCATTGTTTCGAATGGTAACCCAATCGATTCCATTCACGCTAATTTGTACTTCTTGACGGTCATTTAAACGCGCACCTGATTCCTGATATTGGAGAGTTACTTGATCTGTGTAGCCTATGTTTCCTGGCAAGCTTGGAATGTCTAGAGCAATTGAGGTCATTGTGTATTTTACACCCAATGCTTGATTTCCAATGTTTCCTTGCCCATTAATGAAGGGATCACCGTTGCTGAGTTCAGCAAAGCTACCTCCAGAATTAGAGTTAATTCCACCTCCGGGCCACCATGAGTTGACAGTTGAGTCAATGGACCACCCAAATTCAACACCACTTTGGCCATCATTATCGAATGTCCAATTGGCGGCATTATTGAAGTCGTCGGACCATATTTCAAATCCCAAAGCTTTTTCGAAGGGTTGAACCTCAAGAGAAGGCTTTGGGTATTCAGTGCTAATATTATCAATGCGAATAGGCTCCGCAGTTTGTTGTGCGGAGACACCATTAGATGCTAATCCAATAAGGCAACAAAAGAAATATTTTTGTACACTCATTTTTACTGCTAAATATCTTTTAAAAAAGGAAGAGATTCCCTTGTATTCATCAATTCTTGTTTGTTAAGCACGAATGATTTTACACATTCTTCTTTCGGTTCCAATTTTTGTTCTTCACCCAATGCATTTACCAATTTCGAATCGCCACGATAGATGAGCCCTTTCTCGTCTTTACCAACTCGGTTAACACCAATTACATAGCTTTGATTTTCAATCGCTCGAGCACATAAAAGTGTGTTCCAATGCACCGATCTTTTCTCCGGCCAGTTTGCAACATAAAGAATAACGTCATATGCTGGTGATTGGTTGGGTAGTAATCTATTTCTCACAATCTCAGGAAAGCGAAGGTCATAGCAGATTTGCAATTGAATATTCCAACCTTTATAGTCCACAATTGTCTCGTCGTTTCCAGATGCGAAATGTTCGCTTTCTCCCGCCAATCCAAATGTTTTACGTTTACTGTAATGAGATATTGGTTGATCGGGCTGAACAAAGACGCCCTCGTTATAGACCTTTCCATCCCTGTTTATCATCAAAGAAGTATAAACCGCGCAGTTTTTTTCTAGTGCCAATTTCTTGAGCCATTCGATGCTTTTACTCGAATTGATATCTTCTGACATTTCAGCTGTGTTCATGCTAAAACCAGTTTGAAACATTTCAGGAAAAACGATAAGGTCTGTGTCAAGCCCATCAAGCAGACGGTTGTAATTTTCAAAATTGGCAATTTTATTCTCCCATTTTTGATCTGCTTGAACAAGTGTTACTCTTAAATCTTGCATAATTTCTCCGCGGCGTTAATTAATGTATTGTTGTCTTTTGCAAAACAAAATCTAATTTTTTTATCGTCTTGACTATTAGCGCTAAAGACTGAGACGGGAATCGAAGCAACTCCATACTTGATAGTCAATGTTTTACAGAAATCTACATCCGATTCTGATGAAATAGCGCTATAATCAGCGACTTGGAAATACGTTCCTTCACAAGGATCCAATTTGAATTTGCTTTCGGAAAGAAGTTGTTGGAATACGTTTCGTTTCTCTTTGTAAAACGCTCCTAAAGCAGACACATCAGTTTTAGAAATGTATTCAGCAAGACACGCCTGAGCAACGCTATTTACAGAAAAAACGTTGAATTGATGGACCTTTTTGATTTCAGTCATCAAATATTCAGGAGCGACTACATAACCCATTTTCCATCCTGTTATGTGAAATGATTTTCCGAATGAGGATGTTATAATGGACCGATTCTTCAATTTTTCACGCTCATTTGCCGAAATATGTTTTTGATCGAATGTGATGAATTCATAAACTTCATCGGATAAAACAAGCATCTGATCGTGCTTAGAAAGAAGTGTTTCCAAGGCTTCAAAGTCGGATTCAGACCAAACCCTACCGGATGGATTGTGCGGATTGTTCGTGATGATCATCTTTGTTTTTGAGTTCGTTTTGCTCTCAATTAAACCCCAATCTGGCATAAAGTTCAGATCAAGTGGAACTCGAACGGGTGTTCCTCCAGCTAAAATCACAGAAGGTTCGTAACAATCATAACTGGGATCGAGGATAATGACTTCATCGCCTGTTTCAATGAGCGCCATTATTGTTGTAAAGATTCCCTGAGTCGCCCCAGCAGAGATCAATAATTCTGAATCGGTATTCACTGTTCGGTTGTACGACTTTTCAATAAGGCCACTTACCGCCGCGAGAAGTTCGCCCGAGCCCGGCATTGGCGTGTATTGGTGAATGTTTTGATCGGCCTTTCGCTTTATGATGTCGGTTAGTGCAGTATCGACCGGGAAATTTGGAAATCCTTGGGAAAGATTAATGGCTCCAGTTTCATTAGCCAACTTCGACATTACTGAAAATATCGTAGTTCCAACGTTTGGTAATTTGGACATGTGTTTTTGATTTGAAAGTAAATTTAAGAGAAAATCGGTTGATTGGAATGGTTTCTGGCCAGGCCGATAGGGTGGGTTAATTTCAGATTCCTTAATTTAGAGCGATTTCTTCAACGTTGTGTAATCAAAAAGACAAGATTTATGAAAAAGATGGTATTGGTGGCAATGGCTTTCACTGGAATTATTTCAAGTGGTGCAATCGCTCAAGAGACAATTAATACTCCTGATAAAAAGGAAGTTATAAAGAAGGTTGACAAAGATGTGAAGATGGAGGTTAAAAACGGCGTCAAAACACTTACGATCATATCAAATTCGGGTGGATATCCAGTTGAAGAAATTTACACTGGCGAAGCTGCTGAGAAAAAAATGGCGGAGCTAGAGGCTGCAAAATCAAAGGCTAAAAAAGTTGAGTCGGTTAATGGCGTTGAGAAAAAGCAAAAAACGAAAAAAATAATCAAAGTTGAAAAGAAAGTCATTGAAAAATCAGCTAACTAGAATACTTGCAATTGCGTTTATTCCAGTTGCACTATTAAGTTGTTCCGAAGAAGGAGATTCTGTTGAAAAAGACGAAAAATTCTGCAAATGCCTTGAGGCGACAGCAGAAATGGATGCGAAGTCATCGGTATTGATGGACGGAGATATTAGTATGGAACAAGCGATTGAAGTTCAAAAACTTGGAAAGGCTGTGAAAGAGGCGTGTAAAGATTACGCGGAAATTTCTCAAGAAAAAGGCCTGAAGCTTAAAAAGCAATGTGAAAATAAATAAGGTTGTGAAAACTGTTCTTATCACTTTTGTTCTGCTCTTGCTTGGTACAAATTCCTTTTCTCAAATTGAATTGGTTGATAGCTGCGAATCGTATAGCACCTTTTGCGGGACTTCTTTCAGGATCTATTCTGATTCAACCTTTTTTCACACATCTGGATGCGAGACCCGACAAAGTATTCAAATCGGAACTTATACTAGAGAGAAGGACACTACATTTCTGCATCCAACAAAAATAAAATTTGAGAACTTTATAGACAGCATAGTATTCGTGCCTAAGACAAATACATCTGACACAGTTGATGTTACTTATTTCGAAAAGTATGGCAAACGAATGTATAGTGAATACGATAGGCTAACCCAAATTGACAGTGCAATTGCTTGGAACAATGAAAAGTCAGGGCATGGAATTCGTAAAACTTATGAAGGAATTTATATGCACAGCAGAAGAAGCGAATATTTCACACAATATGGGAAATTAATGCCCAAAATGCATCCCTATTACAATAGCTCGACCTTCATTGTTAAACCAAAGGTTGAACTTGGACTGATTTTAAGGGATCTATTCCTCTGGACGGGAATTAACCATGTTGTTAAAGTTCCGAAAGACACGCGAGAAATTCGTGTTTATTACACGCATTCCGCAGAGATTCTCAGGCCTTTGTATTACTTTGGGTGCAAATTAATGCATGATACCCAAAAACTTGAGACTTTCGACTGCCATGGAGTTGCTCACAAATTTGAAGAATAGATTAGGCGAATACAACATCTAAAGAATCACAAAATACTTTCGCTGCAATTTCTAACTTCTCTGGTGTATGCGCTTGAGAGATAAATCCAACTTCGTAACCGCTTGGCCCGATGTAAACTCCTCTATTCAATAATTCGCGGAATAAGTTTTTAAACCCATCCATCGTTCCATCAATTTGATGTGCGCTTTTAATGCTTTTCTTTCCATCGAATGATAGCCAGAAAATAGATCCAACAGTCACCATTTCAAAATTATATCCTTTTGCAGAAGCATGAGCGTTTACATTACCCACAAACGTTTCTGTTCTTTTTTGTTGGTCTTCGTAGAATCCAGGTTTTGCACATTCTGTCAATTGAGCTATTCCAGCGGCCATTGCAACAGGATTCCCAGAAAGCGTTCCCGCTTGATAAACGGGTCCGTCTGGTGAAACGCAAGCCATAATTTCATTGCTAGCTCCATACGCTCCAACAGGAAGTCCTCCTCCAATTATTTTACCATAGGTAACGATGTCTGGTGTGATGTCGAAATAAGCAGCAGCACCGTTAAATCCAACTCTAAACCCTGAAATTACCTCATCAAAAAACAAGAGAACTCCGTATTTCGTGCATAACTCTCTAAGTTCCAACAAGAACGATTTGTCTTGAAGTAAAAGGCCGTTGTTTGCAGGAATCGGTTCAATTATAACACAAGCCAATTCAGCACTGTTTTCCTCAAAACAGTTTCGAAGCGCATCAATGTCATTCAATGGAAGCACCAAAGTTTCATTTGCGTATTCTTCTGGAACACCCGCACTAGATGAAGTTCCAAAGGTAGCCAAGCCACTTCCGGCTTTAACCAACATTGAATCAACATGCCCGTGATAGCATCCTTCAAATTTCAATACTTTTTTCTTTCCTGTATATCCTCTCGCCAAACGCAAAGCTGACATAACAGCTTCCGTTCCTGAGCTTACAAATCTAATTTTATCGAGATATGGATTTCTTGACAAGATCAACTCCGCCAATTCATTTTCAAGAACAGTTGGTGCTCCAAAACTAGCTCCGTTTTGTAAAGCAGCAACAACACCGTCATAAATGCCTTTGTGGTTATGCCCCAAAATAAGCGGTCCCCAACTGCAGCAAAAATCAATAAACTGGTTTCCGTCTTCGTCCCAGATTGTACAACCATCACCCTTTTTAATAAATAATGGTCCACCCTCAACAGATTTAAATGCTCGCACTGGAGAGCTTACGCCACCAGGAAAGTATGTTTTTGCTGTTTCAAAAAGTGCTTCTGAATTTGTTTTTTTGATTCCGTTCATCGTTTGCTTGTTCATTGATACAAAAATGTGCGGCAAAGTTAGCAAATTTGATTCTTTGGCCTCAATCAATCGCTTGTCAAAATTTAATACGGATTTATTCGTTCAATAAATAGGAAATTATTAAAGTAATCCACTCATTTCGATGATTTTGAAAATAAGTATTTCTACTGAATCAACTATTTAAGGCATAAACGCGTCTATCTATTGAGTGACCTGTAGCCATTAACCGCTTCAATTAACTTAAATTGATATCAAACACGACTCAATGAAACTACTACTTCTAACATTATGCTTGGTTTCAAGCTCCGTTTTATTCGGACAGAACCTTACTGCCGACTTTTCAGTCAATCAAATAGAGATTTGTTTGGGCGAAAGTATTGATTTTACTGACCTATCAACTGCTGGAAGTTCTCCAATCGTCACGTGGACTTGGGATTTTGGGGATGGTTTTTCTTCTCAAGTTCAGAGTCCAACGCATGTTTTCACCGCTGCGGGAACGTATAATATTACACTTACCGTTCAAGCCCAAGATGGAACATCAGATGTAGAAATTAAGCCAGCTCATATCATTGTTAATCCGTTACCACAGGTCAATTTTTCATTGAGCAATCAAGGTTGTAGCGTCCCATTTAGCGCAACGTTCACAAATACATCGAGCGCTGGAGGGTTCACATACGCTTGGGATTTTGGAAATGGTCAAACCTCTACAGACTTCATTCCAACGGGAATAGTCTATACTGCGGAAGGAACATTTAACGTCACTTTAACTGTTACAAATACAACCACTGGATGTGTAAATTCACTCGTAAATCAAATTCAAGTTGCGAACTATGAAGCAAACATAACCATGCCTGATACGGTTTGTGTCTTCGCGAATGCAACAATTAATGATGCCTCAACGGCAGGTGCCAATTCATGGAATTGGGATTTTGGAAACGGTCAATTTTCTACAACTCAAAATAACAGCTTCTCGTATGCGGTGGCAGGAACTTACAATGTTACTTTAACTTCAAGCAATACTATTCTAGGTTGCAGCAGTACCTACACACAATCGATTGTTGTAATGCCAGCACCTGTCGCGGATTTTGTCGCGGATATATTATTCGGGTGTACTCCACTCACGGTGAATTTCACAAACAATAGTATTGGTGGAGATTCGTACAATTGGAATTTTGGCGATGGTTCAACTTATAGCGGACAGACACCTCCCCCCCATGTTTATTTGGATTCAGGAACATATAGTGTATTTCTTGTAGCCACAACAGCATATGGTTGTACAGACCTCCATTACATTGCAAACTACATAACAGTTGAAGATGTTGAAGTTGGATTTATGATGGATGTAATGGGCGGTTGTGATCCATTGGATGTTCAATTTACGGACACGACTATGGTTCCGGATCCAGGAGATCCTATTATAAACTGGGATTGGGATTTTGGAAACGGAAACACATACAACGGTCAATTTCCACCTATTGAAACGTATAATTTAGGAGCTTATGATGTGACGTTAACCGTTACAACAGCTTCGGGTTGTATTGAGGATACAGTCTATACTGAATCTATTACGGTAGGAATAATTGATACTGTTGGCTTCTCACATTTCCCTATTGACACCTGTGCGAGAGTTCCAATTACTTTCACAGATGAATCAATAATTGGTGTGCCCCATGATCCTTTGGATGTAGATTACAATTGGTATTTTGGTGACGGAGGAACAGGTGGAGGTCAAAACACTTCTTATCAATACACCATAGACACTGGATATTTTGATGTGACACTTATTGTTGACTATTGGGGATGTTTGGATACTGCCATCCTTCAAAATGCCGTTTACATAAAAGCGCCAATTTCCAATTTCAACTTATCCAGTTCGTTGGTTTGTAACCCATCTTCGTTTCCTGTAACGATTGAAACAATTGACAATTCAATTATTGGAGAATTACCCGATGACGCTGAAATGATTTGGGATTGGGACGATGCCACTTTCACTTATTATGATGATCCTGATTTTGACGATGCCGATCAGGGAGCAGCCAGCCATGATTACACTGCTTATGGCTCCTATACAATAGGGCAAGTGATCCATAATTACACCACGGGATGTTCGGATAGCACAACGACGATTTTACATATTTCCGCTATTGATGTCGACTTTACCTATTTGAACGATTCAATATGTTTAAACGATCAATTGTTCTTTGGAGATACTACTACCTCAACACATTTGATTATTGCCGATACGATTACGTTTTATTATGACATGGGGAATGGTGAAACTCTTTACGGTCATGATGAATTCTATACCTATCCACTTTCTGGATCGTACGAGGTGATTCATTACGGGCAAAACATATTGGGATGTACCGATTCTGATACGCTTGAATATACTGTTTTAGAACTTCCAGTTGCGAGTATTGACCCGAGTGCTACAGCAGGTTGCGCGCCCTTAAATGTTGTGTTTACGAATACTTCAACAGTTCAGGGCAACGGCGTTCCAATGGATTCTTTTTCTTGGGTGTTTTATGATGCCACTACTCAAACCACAACGGATACAAACCAAACGGTTTCCGACTTCTTCGATTTCGAAAATAGTTTTGTAACTGCATTGACGGTCACAGATGAATTTGGATGCGTTTCTGACCAAACGAATGTAATTACCGATTTGACCAAGCCAACAGCTGATTTTGCAGTTGATACAGTGCTCTGTGATTTAGAAACCTTCAATGCTGTGAATCAATCTTTAGGCGATGGACCTTTGACATACGAATGGTTCATTGATGGAAATTTTGAAGACAATACGCAGAATTATACAAGTCAATTTGATGAACAATCAAGTGATCTATACAGTTCAGTTCAACACACGATCTCTTTGATCGCGACAGATGTTAATGGTTGTTTGGACACTTTGGAAGTTCCTCTTATTGTATCAATGCCGCATGCAGATGCAAACTTTGCTTTCAGCGGAGCAACAATAAATGCGCAAGGTGAGTTTGTCTGTCCTCCTGTGTTTGCTTCTTTAACCGATTCATCAAGTTCTTTCGGATCTGTGACAAACTGGAATTGGACTTTCGGGAACGGAAACACTTCTACGCTTCAAAACCCTCAAAACACCTATGTTTTTGCAGGAATATATACAGCAACATTGAATATTGTTGATGAATACGGTTGTGTAGATGACTCGACCTTCACAGATTACGTGACGATAAATGGACCTTCTGGAGACCCTGATTGGACAAGTGTGGGAACCTTCTGCGATCCGGCTTACGAGTTTTATACAGAGAATCAAAATGGGGTAACCAATGTTGAATGGACACTTGGCAACGGAGATATTATCAACGATACAAGTGCTTTCACTTATATTTATGATACGACAGGCATTTATTTGCCAACCGTGATTCTCTCCGATGATTTCGGCTGTGAAGTACCGTACATTCTTCCTCAAATCTCAATTGCGATTAATGAACTTGACGCATTTTTCGACGCATCGATGCTCGAAGGTGAGGTTTCAGAAATATTCACATTTGATGATCTCTCAACATCATCTGCAGATCCAATTGTGGATTGGTTCTGGGATTTTGGAACGTATTCACAATTAAACAATACCGATGCTGATATTGATTACGATTGGCCGAACACAGGATTTCAAACGGTAACTTTGACTGTTTCGGATGCGAATGGTTGTTCAGGTTCGTATTCACTCCAAGTATTAATTACGGCTGAGTTCTTCATTCCGAATGTGTTTTCACCAAACGGTGATGGAATTAATGAATTGTTCGCAATGGATTTCGATGTTTTCGATGGGTTTGATTATGTAATCCTGAACCGTTGGGGGAATGTTGTAAAAGAAGCACAGGATCATTCTGGACCCGTACTTTGGGATGGAAAGAATAAGGGTGGAAAGCCTTGTACTGAAGGCGTTTATTTCTATAAGATTGCGGGGAAATTATATGACGGAACACCGATTACTAAACATGGAAATGTGACTTTGGTGAGATAATCCACTTCGTTTTAATTGTCAATTATGAATTATCAATTAATAATTCATAATTATGAACGCGTTTTTCTATCTTTGAGAACCATTTTAAAGGAAAGTTATGTCATATCAGAACACCTTAGATTTCTCTAAGGGAATGGATGAAAAAGATCCGTTGAAGTCTTTCAGAGACAAGTTTCATTTCCCATCATTTCATGAAAACGAAGTTGTTTACTTCACAGGAAATTCGTTGGGCCTACAACCAAAAAGCACAGGAGCGTATATTCAAAAAGAATTGGATGCTTGGGCAAAATACGGTGTTGAAGGTCATTTTTTAGCCGAAAAACCATGGTTTTCTTACCACGAATTTTTAACTGAAAAAGCGGCAAATGTTGTGGGTGCAAAACCAGAAGAAGTAGTTGTAACACATTCGTTGACAACCAACTTACACCTACTGATGGTTTCGTTTTACCGCCCTGAAGGGAAAAGAACAAAGATTATTTGTGAAGCAAAAGCGTTTCCAAGCGATGCATATGCACTTGAGTCTCAAGTCAAATTTCACGGATTGAATACGGCAACGGATTTAATTGAAATTGAACCAAGAGAAGGGGAGCATTTGATTAACGAAGAAGATATTTTAAATAAAATTGCTGAAGTAGGCGACGAGCTTGCTATGGTGATGATTGGAGGAGTGAACTACTATACTGGTCAGCTCTTCGATATGAAGAAAATCACTGAAGCAGGCCACGCAGTTGGAGCAACTGTTGGATTTGATTTGGCACACGCAGCAGGAAATATCAACCTGAAATTGAACGAATGGGGAGTAGATTTCGCTGCTTGGTGCGGTTATAAATATTTGAATTCATCACCAGGTGGAGTTTCGGGAATGTTTGTTCACGAACGCCACGCGAACAGTCCACAACTTCCGCGTTTTGCAGGATGGTGGGGTTACGACAAAGAAACTAGATTCCAAATGGAACCTGGATTTAAACCGATGCACGGCGCTGAAGGTTGGCAGTTGAGTAATGCTCCTATTTTAGGAATGGCGGCTCATTTGGCTTCACTTGATTTGTTTGACGAAGCAGGAATGGATCGTATTGGCGCAAAAAGAGATTCGATGACGGCTTATCTTGAATTCGTAATTGAAGACATTTCAGAAAAGAACAAAGACCGTTGTACCTTAGAAATAATTACACCGAAAGACGTTGCGAAACGCGGAGCACAGTTGTCAATTGTTGCGCACGGACAAGGGAAAGCATTGTTCGATGAATTAACACGCCAGGGCGTAATTGCGGATTGGCGAGAGCCAAATGTTATTCGAATTGCACCGGCACCATTGTATAACTCATATGAAGATTGTTATCGATTTGGTCAATATTTACAGAACTCGATTCAGTAGAAATCAGTAAATTAGAAGCACGTGGACGAATTAGTAATGCAAGAAATCATAACGACAAACTACTCAGGAAGTGTGAGTCAAATGTCTGCGTATACTGGTATTGCTGCTCAAGCGCTTGGTGTAATCATTGGTGGAATCATTTTGTGGAGAGCAAGTGCTGTGTACCATAAAAAGAAGAAAAAACAGCGATCGAGAAATGCATTTTTCGAAACGCCTTACTCACGAGGTTGGAAAAGAAAGTAATAGTTAAATACACGCATCGTATTCAATCGATGTAAACGAAATAGAATGGAGGAAAATAAAAGTGCAATCATTGTTGGTGCCGGATTAGTTGGATCACTTTGGGCTGTATATTTATCTAAGGCAGGATATAAAGTAACGATCTACGAAAGACGCTCGGACATCCGATTGGCTGAAATCTCAGCTGGAAAATCAATAAACCTTGCATTGTCTGCACGTGGATGGAAAGCTTTAGATACTGTAGGTGTGGGAGATGAAATCCGAGAAATTGGGATTCCAATGTATGGAAGAACGATGCACGATACGGAAGGCAACTTGACGAATCAAGCGTACGGAAAAGAAGGTGAAGCGATTTACTCTGTATCCAGAGGTGGTGTAAACGCCAGACTGATGGACATCGCAGAGCACAAAGGTGGAGCAACGATTCATTACAATCATGAATGTGTTGGAGCGGATACGAAAAAAGGAATCGTACACCTGAAGAATAAAGAGACAGGAGAGCAAATTAGCGATCAAGCAGATGTTGTTTTTGCCGCTGATGGTGCTTTTTCAGCAATGCGTTACCATGCATTCCAAAAATTAGATCGTTTCAATTTTAGCCAACGTTTTATTGAAGATGGTTACCGTGAAATTTTACTTCCAGCTGGAGAAAATGGAGCGTATCAAATAGAGAAAAATGCATTGCATATCTGGCCAAGAGGTCGTTTTATGATGATTGCGCTTGCCAATGAAGATGGATCGTTCACGTGTACACTTTTCATGCCGCATGAAGGTGAGGGTGGAGGTTTCAACCAATTAAATTCGAAAGAAAGTGTAAACGAATTCTTTAAAACGACATTCCCTGATTTTTACGAAATGATGCCCAACATCGCAGATGCGTGGGAAGACCATCCGCTTTCTTCTTTGGGGATTATGAGATCATATCCATGGCACGATGGTAAAACCGCTTTAATTGGTGATTCTGCTCATGCTACAGTTCCTTTCTACGGACAAGGAATGAATGGTGCATTTGAAGACTGTACCGTTCTTAACGGGTTAATGAAGAAACACAATGAAGATTGGGAAAAGGTCTTCGCTGAATACAGTGAAGTTCGCAAGCCAGATGGAGATGCGCTTCAAGATCTTTCTTTGGACAATTATTACGTAATGCGTGATTTCGTAGGAGATCCTGAGTTCTTATTGCAGAAAAAGATTGAAGCAAAATTCTCAAGTCTGTACCCAGACAAGTGGATGCCGTTATACTCCCAAGTAACGTTCAGTGAAATCCGATACAGCGAAGCTTATGCAAATGGGAAACGCCAGGATAAAATCATGAAAGATGTTATGGCTTCAACGAAAGACATCGAGTCAAACTGGGACTCAGATGAGGTTATGGCTAAAATTTTAGAAAAAATATAAGGTATGAAATGGACTGCTCTTTTAATTGTATTTAGTTTCGGATTGACTGCTACGGCGCAGAAAAGTCTAAACCCTCGTAAAAGCAAAAAAATGTTCGGTGGAGCACAAAGCTTCAAGGATTATAGATTGTCTGGGTTACAATTTCAATTGGGCGGAACTTTACTAATGAACAGGTTAAACAATCCTGAAAATAATGCTGAAGTTGCATCGCAAGGCTTTAGAGGAAATTATACATTCGATCCAAAAGGAAGAGTAGGCGCTTTTGCTGAGATTGGGATGTTCCATTTTCCGAAAAAATTCCCGAAACTAAAAATTTCTAAAAAGAAATCGATTGTGCTGTTGAGCTATGTTGATTGGGGACTCGGATTTAAATATTTTAGAGGAGCAGAAGATGTCAATATCAATTATGTCGATCAAGGAGGAGCTACCACTTCAACAGATGATCAAACCTTTGCAATGTCGAATGGGAATGTTTATGGTCGATTTTCAGCACATAAAAACGTTTACTTCAAACCGAAAAAAAGAGAGAAAAAATTAAATTTCTTTTTGGATAATTCTCTTGGAATAAACGTTGACTATACAGTCTTGCAAAGATCCGAAGATTATGCATTGGGAGGAATAACGGATAATCAGCTTTATTCCAAACCTCTTCAAATTCAATTGCATTATGGACTTGGTTTTGGATTTAGCCCAAAAAGAGGAACGTTTATTATTCCTGGAGTTCGCATCCCGATTCTAGGATACCAATCAATGGCGACTACAGCAGGAGGAAATGATAAAGGAAACTCTTCTTTCGGAAAACCATCGATGCACTGGTTCTCTTCGCGCTACTGGCCATTACTTTTCAATGTGAAATTCATGTTCTCATTTGAAAAGAAGCCAAAAGGGTGTGCAACAGGAATTACAAATGACCAAGACAGGAATACACAACAAGGAAGATAGTATATGAAGAAGATTTATCATCTTAAAAGCTGCAGCACAAACGTGCGCATATTAAAAGAAATTGGACCCGGTCCAGAAGTTGAGCTACAGAACATTAAGGAACAAAACATCGATGGAGAAACGCTCGATTTCTTGAAGGATAAAGTAGGCTCTTATGAAGCTTTATTCTCAAAAAAAGCAATGAAGTATCGTTCTATGGGACTCAATACAATAGACCTAACTGAAGCGGATTACCGCAAGCACATGCTTGAAGAATATACCTTTTTGAAGCGTCCATTTATGATTAATGGAGACGCTGTTTTCATTGGGAATTCAAAAGCTACCGTCGCAGAAGCTGTTGAATCATTCAACATGGGCAGTTACTGCTAATCTCAATGTCAAAAGTACTGAAGGCGCATATCGCCCTTTTTTCTGTGAATTGCCTCTATGGAGCGAATCACGTTATAGCGAAAGGTGTAATGCCGGATTATTTAACACCAAGTGTTTTCATTTTCCTTCGAGCTTCTGGCGCAACACTCCTTTTTTGGATCTTTAAATTGATCTTCATTCGTGAAAAGGTAGAACGAAAAGATTTATTTGTAATGGCGCTTTGCGGTTTGTTTGGAGTCGCAATGAATCAGTTGTTCTTCTTTCATGGTTTAAGTCTAACGTCTCCTGTCAACACTGGAATCATAATGACAATCAATCCAATTTTGGTCGTTATTCTTTCCTTTTTCTTCCTCAAAGAAGCTATAACGATAAGGCGCTCCTTCGGAATTCTAATTGGAGCTTCAGGAGCTATTTTATTGACCTTAACAGCCGGAACAGGCTCTGGAGATTCGGCAATCGGCGATTTGTTTATTTTCATCAATGCAGCGAGTTATGCCTTTTATTTGGTTTTGGTTAAACCCTTAATGAAAAAGTACAGGCCGCTCACAGTGATCACCTACGTTTTCTCTTTTGGCTTCATCTTAGTAATGCTTTATCCGCCAACACTAATGGAACTTTCGATGACCAATTTCTCAAGAATCCCCATGAGTATGGTCTTCGTGATAATTTACGTGGTCGTTGGTGTTACCTTTTTGGCGTACCTCTTGACGGTTTTTGGGTTAAAACACGTGAGTCCATCCGTGTCAAGTGCCTACATTTATTTGCAGCCTGTTTTAGTCATGCTTTTCGCCGTTGGCTTGAGCGCAATTGGAATAGCAGAAGACTATACAGGAACGATTACAGTTGAAAAAATACTGTACATGATTCTGATCTTTATCGGAGTCTACATCACTTCTTCCAGCTCATTTACTAAAAAGGTGAAGTCTATAAAGTAGACGTTAATGATAACGATCTTACTACTGAATAAAAAACCCCTTAATCTTAAACGTTTCGCCTTCTTTTTGTAAAATAAGTTGTTCGTTGAATGTTTCTGCTTCGAATTCAATTGTATAATTGAGCTCCACCGTCGTTACTCCGTTTTCATAGTTTGAATGAAAACTAGGTTTTTGCTTAATACTTTGGATCTCTCCAAACTCATCCATGCCTTCGAAAATTTGCAACCATTGTTCTTTCGGCGTCACTTTTAAGCCTTCAGAATGAATCATCTTAATCATTGATGTGTGGTCATGATTCATCATGGATTTGTGGAAGATTTTTGCCGCTGACTGAGCTTCTTTCTTTGATTCGCTCAACCCACAGCTGTTCAGTGTGAATAAAGACACGACGATAAATCCTAGGGATAGCAGAGCAGTTTTCATAGTAAAGAGGTTTGCAGTTCGTTATTTCTGTTTTCAGTAGTACACAATATATCACTAAAGAGTCGCTTTTTCTTAACTTTACGCAAAAAAAGGAGTGTATGCTTAAATCAATGACCGGCTTTGGAAAGGCTACAGGAACATTTAATTCGAAGAAAGTTTCTGTGGAGATTCGATCTCTAAACAGCAAATCAATGGATTTGAATGTGAGAATGCCTTCGCAATTCAAAGAACTGGACGGAACAATTCGCAAAATCATTTCTTCGGAATTGGGAAGAGGGAAAGCGGATGTTTTCATTAATGTTGACAGCATCGGAGAGGAAAGTTCAGTTTCGATCAACAAGACGCTTGCTAAGAAATATTTCGACGAATTGAAGGCCTTGAATGATGCGATGGGTCAAGATACGCAAGACTATTTATCAGTGATCATGCGAATGCCAGACATTATTGAGACTTCTAAAGAGGACTTATTGGATGATGAAAAAGCATGGATGCTTGATCTTGTTAAAGAAGCAACAGGAAACCTGAACGAATTCAGACGCAAAGAAGGCGAAGATTTAGAGCGCGAATTTGCTTTGAGAATAAATGAAATTAGAGATTTCTTGAATGAAGTTCCCAAGTATGAAGAGGAACGAATTCAAGCGATTAGAGATAGAATGAAAAAAGGATTGGAAGAATTGGACAAGGGCCATGACGAAAATCGCTTTGAACAGGAAATGATCTTTTACATTGAGAAATTGGATGTCGCAGAAGAAAAAATGCGCCTTTCAAACCACCTTACTTACTTCGAAGAAACGATGCAGTTGAATGAATCGGGTAAGAAATTAGGATTCATTGGACAGGAGATCGGAAGAGAGATTAATACATTGGGAAGCAAGAGCAATCACGCAGAAATGCAGAA
>JAWUWJ010000151.1:0-14189 GCA_034111925.1 Crocinitomicaceae bacterium | reverse complement strand
TAAATAGAAGAACTACTCAATATGGTAATCCACTAATGTACCCACTTGCCTAGAACCATTCGTGTACCCATAACTTCGTTGAAGCATTCCAATGGCCGAAAAATAGTTCGTGTCTGCAGTTGTCATGCCTCCAAAAGCAGGAGTGTAAACGTGATAGGCAGTCATTTGAGGGCAATCGTAAGTAGCGCCAAATTCAGATTCAATATTTAACGCACCTGTAAACTCTTCCCAATAATGGTAAACTGTATCTCCAGCGGAGATTCCATAATGTCCATTGTGCGTTCCAGAATAATTAATATCAGCCGGGCAGATTAAACTACCGTTGTGAGAAACGACACTCCCTAAGTCTAGCCTTCTGAAATAAGTGGAATTGAATGGGATGCTTTTTTCGAGAACAAAATAGGATTCACCATTAAGCACAGTATCCCCTAAGACCTTTATCGTGTCAATTATATTATCGTCCATGATTGTTCCATTCGGTAGATGATTATCAAATTCGTACACCCAATATGAACCAATAGTTAGTGGATGGTAATTGTTTGAAATGGTATCAGTCTCAATTGGAATTTCTACCTCCGGAGTTGGCTCAGGTTTTATTTCATCTTTTTTACAAGAAAAAATCAGTATGGTAAGAATACAAAGTAGAGCTGAAATTTTTATCATATCCCAAAAACGATGAAAATGATTGCTTAGTATCTGGAGACGTTTTTTTAACAAAGTGGGTGCGAAATTAGATTAACGCTCTTGTCAAGTAGACTTCTCACTCCACACCAAAGGCGATTCTAATTCTTGATTGCAAAACTCAAGGTGAATAACCCTTCTTCTATTTCCGCTTTGACTTCTTTTTGAAGCATGAAAAGTTAATGGTTTCATTAGCATTGCGGCCCCTTCTCGCACATTACAAATCACTTCCTCCTCTTGTTCAGCCCAATCTTTTTCAAATCGAGTAATTCCCTTTTTATGAGATTTCAGGATGACTTTTAATGCTCCATTGTTTTGGTCGATATCATCGAGATGAATTCGAACTGTAATTGTTTTTTCTAAGACTTTAATTGGCGGTTGCACTCCGAACTGATTTTTTTTAACCGTCCAGTTTTTATATCCATCGATTTCAAATTTATCCGATACAGAAATACTCAAATCTTGATGGTATGAAACAAACCAATTTGAATTCTCAGGCTTGTCGAAATAAATGGATTTCGTTAAGAAGTAATCTGGGCCGCCCAACTCGTTAATTAATCCAACAAGATTCTTATTGAATAGAATACCGCTTAATTCAGGAATGTTTTTTAGTAATTTCCGAATAGAATGCACTAATACGTTCTTTGAAAAGGATGCGTTTTTATCAATTAGATCTTTTATGAAATCCAATTCTGAACCGGAATAGAGTTGAGGAGTTATTGAAAACCCTTTACTCTCAAGCTCTATTTTGTTCTGATGAAATTCCACTGGATCGCAATTGATATTTGAAATTAAGTTACTTTAAACTAATATGAAACAAAAACTTAGAAAAATAGTAGTTAATGAAATGGAGTTCAAGTACTCTATTAACGATTCTTTTGAAAAAAACGAAGCGAATCCGTATGGATATTGGTTGACTACACTTCGCATCTTTCGAGCAGACTTTAGGAACACTCCTTTGCAAGTCCAGTTTAATGGTGAAGATCATTATACATCGGGAAATGTTGTGTCAACAGGGGCCTTGATAAAAAAAGGAGATGAAGAACTCATTTTCAATATTAACATGCCCGGCTTTATTCGGATTATCGCCGAAGAAGGATTGAAACTAGATTGGGACTGGGAGAAATCAAAGCTCATTGTGGATGGTTTTTCATTATTAGAGTCGGCAGGTTACGATTCTACTGAATTTAAATCTAATTCTTAATTACCAATTCATCATTCCTAATTAGTAAACCTTCTCCATTTTATAATGTTGCAAAACACCAAAAAGCAAATGACTCTTTTCCAATTTCGTATACCCCAACCGTAAGTAAAAGTCCAAAGCGTAATCCCTGGCATGTAAAACCATTTTATGATTTCCTTGCTCAATCGATGCCTTTTCCGTTGCTTCCATAATGATTCGCCCAAAGCCTTTTCCCTGAATGGCATCATCAACAGCGACAAATCGAACTTGTGAAACACCTTTTTCGGCTTGATCCAATCGAGCAATTGCGGCAATCTTACCTTCCGAAAACAAAGCGAAGTGCTGACCAGTTAAGTCGCCATCATTCCGTTCACTACCCAAAGGTTGATTCAATGGAGCGCGCAGTATTCTATAACGAAGCGAATAATAAGCTTCCCATTCCTGATCCGTTTTTGGTGCTCTAATTTCCATTCGACTTAAAAATTTTTGAACGAATTCGTTTGGTTTTGATTCCCTCGATTTCTTCTTCCAAAATCAAACCCTGTGCTTTTTCATCTTCAAAGACTTCTTTTAGGTTTCGCACTTTGCCTGCCGGAACATTCAAGACTTCAAGTTCTGATAATAAAGTGCCTGAATTCAACTGAATTGTCTTTTCCTTAATGATCTTTTGAAGTTCTTCGCGGTTCGCAATTCGCATTTGATTGGAACTGAATTGATGCAAAGTTGGAAGGTCCACCAATTCCAAAACACCACAAAGCTTTTCGAAATGTTTATCAGATCCTATGGCAAACGTGATTGTTGCTCCGTCTTTTGTTCCAAACAATTCACCATAAGGCGCAATGTTCGGATGCAAACTACCAATACGTTGAGGTATATTCCCCGACATTAAGTAATTGGAAGCTTGATTCGATAAACTACTAATTGCGGCTTCATATAAGGATGCACTTACAGATTTCCCTTTATTCGTTTTCTCTCTTTCATAGAGAGCGAGTAAAATAGCTTCTTTTAAATGGTGTGCGGCCAAAACATCTATAAATGCAACGGGCATCTTTGTTGGTGGACTGTCTTTTTGCCCATTCATTGACATAAACCCCGATTCCGCTTGAAGTATTAAATCATAAGCGACGCGATCACTTTCTTCTCCATACCCGTTTATCTTTCCGATAATAAGCCTTGGATTTCGTGAAAGTAATGTGCTATCGTCTAGTTTGAATTTCAGGTAATCAGAACGCTTGAAGTTCATGATTAGAATGTCAGCCGAATCAACAAGTTTCATGAATTCAACATGATCTTCTTCAGCAGACAAATTCAATTTGATGTATTCTTTGTTGTAATTGACACTGGAAAAATATGCCGAAACGGAACTTGATTTGTCTTCCGTAGGTAATTTCCAGCTTCTGGTAACATCACCATAAACAGGATGTTCAACTTTGATTACGTCAGCTCCTAATTCGGCTAGAAACGTCGCAACACTTGGCCCAGCAAGAACAGAGCTCGCATCAATAACTTTTAAATTGTCTAATACACCCATTACAGAAAACATGATTTACCACTGGCGCATCGATCCGATTACCGGAATTACATTTGAAGAATCCGTTCGTTCCAACTGCCAAATTATATACGAATTTAGGTCAATTATTTGTGAACTATCCAACCCAGCATTGAATTGACCCATTCTCCGAGTAATGGAATCCCAACCTTGTTGATTCTTATAATGTGATACAGCGGTCGAATGACAGTTTTGACAACTCGTTTTGAAAATAGATTCTCCTGCAGCAATATCCGTTGGAATAAAATCTAGTCCAAATAAAGTATCGTCAGAATCAGATGACTCGATCAAATTGCTGTTTCCAACTCCATGCTTACTTTCAATTGATAGTGCGCAAAACGCGAACAGAATAAAAGAAGTCAGAACGATAGTCAATTTTCTCATTTGAATTGAATGTTATTGCTCCAGTTCCCAATAGATGTATTGCGTAACTTGATTTGTTTGAGTTTCATCAAGCTTGGCCATTTTTGTCATTTTCGTCAAGATCCCTGTCCACTGTTGTTTATTATGATTCCCGATGACTTTAAGAGAATGACATTTTGTACAGTCATTATTAAAAATGAGTTTACCAGCAGATGCTAAATCATTCATTTCAGGTGCCGGTTCAGGAGTTTCGGTTGCCTCTTCAGGCACTGGAACTGGAGTGACAAGCTTTGGCGCGCAGGCCACAATTGAACTGACAACCACAAATGCAAATAATATCTTTTTCATATAGACTAGAGTTAACGTCGAATATATGAAATTGTCAAATATCCACTTGTTAATTTATTGCTAAATCCTTTACACAAAATTATATTTACAACATGCAAAAAAATGAATTCATCCAAAACAATTCAGGACTCAAGGAAAAGTCAATTTTCAATACTGTTAATTTATTTAATGACGGCAGTACGGTTCCCTTTATAGCGCGTTACCGTAAGGAAATGACGGGAGGGTTGGATGAAGTTGAAATTGCAACAATTCGAGATTTAGCGAAAAAGTACGACGACCTTAAAGCGAGACAGTCGAGTATTCTATCAACAATTGACGAACAAGGCAAGTTAAGCCCTGAGTTGAAAAGTAAAATTGAAAGTTGCTTTCATCCGGTTCAATTGGAAGATATCTATTTGCCTTACAAACAAAAGCGATTGACTCGAGGAGAAAAGGCGCGTAAACTTGGACTTGAGCCTTTGGCTAAAATGATAATGTCTCAGCGTGGAGGAAATCCGGAAGCGATGGCGGAACGTTTTTTGAAAGGCGAAGTCTACGAAATAGAAGATGCAATCGATGGTGCGAAAGACATCATTGCAGAATGGATGAACGAGAATACAAGCCTTCGTGCTCGACTTCGACAATTGTTCGAAAAGCGTTCAGTTCTTCAATCGAAACTTGTTAAAGGAAAGGAAGTTGCAGCTGAGAAATACAAAGATTACTTTGACTTTTCAGAACGGTTGGATAAATGTGCATCGCATCGATTTTTGGCACTGTACCGTGCCGACCGTGAAGGATTTCTTTCCATTAAAGCACGCCCAGATGAAGAAGAGGGGATTCAGATTTTAGAACGGTTTTTCGTTAAAGGTCATGATGAATGCGCGAATATCATCGCGGATACGTGTAAGGATTCATACAAAAGATTACTTCGGCCTTCGCTTGAAAATGAAGTGTTGAATGTCGCCAAAGAAAAGGCGGATAAAGAAGCGATTCAAGTGTTCACGAAAAATTTACGTCAATTGTTGTTGGCTCCACCGCTTGGTGCAAAACGAATTTTGGCAATCGATCCTGGTTTTAGATCGGGGTGTAAAGTCGTTTGCATCGATGAACAAGGAAACCTTTTAACGAATACTACGATATTCCCGCATCCACCGCAAAAAGAAAGCTCGAAAGCCTCTTCGAAATTATTTCAATTGGTTCAAGCATATAAAATTGACGCAATTGCAATTGGTGATGGAACGGCTGGAAGAGAAACGGAAAATTTGGTTAAGAATGTTCATTTTGATAGAGATCTTGAAGTTTTTGCTGTTCGAGAAGACGGTGCTTCAATTTATTCTGCCAGTGCGATTGCCAGAAAAGAATTTCCCGAATACGATGTGACTGTTCGTGGTGCGGTTTCAATTGGCCGAAGATTAATGGATCCACTCGCGGAATTGGTGAAAATTGATCCGAAATCAGTTGGAGTAGGGCAATACCAGCATGAAGTAAATCAATCGTCATTGAAAGATGCGTTGGATGATGTTGTGATTTCGAGTGTGAATTCCGTTGGCGTCGATGTGAATACAGCTTCGTCGTATTTATTGAGTTATGTTTCTGGTTTGGGATTGTCAATTGCAGAAAATATCATTGCATACCGTGATGAGAACGGTCGAATCAACTCACGAAGCGAACTTAAAAAGGTGAAACGACTTGGAGCGAAAGCATTTGAACAAGCCGCTGGATTTATCAGAGTGCGTGATGGTGAAAACCGTTTGGACGATTCATCCGTGCATCCTGAGAGTTATAAATATGTAAATCAACTCGCGAAAAAGAAAGGCGTTGCAGTAAATGATCTTGTTGGGAATAACGAGATTTTAGATGGATTGAAGAACGATGAATTTCCAGAAATGGACGCGTATACCTTTAAGGATATTATTACTGAACTTAAAAAACCAGGTCGTGATCCTCGAAAGAAGGCGAAAGTCCTTGAGTTCGATAGTAGAATAAAATCGATTGACGACCTTCAGCCGGGAATGCTTCTAAATGGACTGGTAACCAACGTTACTAATTTTGGTGCATTCATCAATATTGGAATTAAGGAAAACGGATTGATTCATAAGTCAAACCTCGCAGATGTTTACGTCGAAGATCCTTCTCAATTTATCTCTCTCCACGAACACGTTGAAGTTCAAGTAATGGAAGTAGACATTTCAAGAAAACGTATTGGACTTAAAAGAATTGTATAATTATAAGTTATGAATTAGGAGTTATGAATTGTTTCTCGGAACTTCGAACTTCGAACTTCTAACTTCTAACGAAAATCTGTCCTTTCTCGACTCTAAGATCACTCTCAATATTATCTATATACAGACTTCCCGTCCCTAATCCTTGAGGGAGATCGTTATCAAATTCTGCCGTAAATTGACAAATAGCCTTTAATCCAACATTCGATTCTAACGCAGAAGTGATCCACCATGGGATGTTATTTGATTCGGCAATTTCAATCCATTCGCGCGTTCCGCTCAATCCTCCGTGGAGACTTGGTTTTAGAATAATGTACTGCGGTTGAATCGTTTGTATCAAATCTACTTTCTCAGACAAATGATTAATGCCGATAAGTTCTTCGTCCAACGCAATAGGAAGTGGAGTAGAGCTGCACAAGGCCGCCATTTGGATCCATTGTCCTGCTTTAATCGGTTGTTCTATTGAGTGAATCGCAAGTTCAGACAATCGTTTTAATTTGTCAAGCGCATCTTCAGGTGTGAAGGCCCCGTTGGCATCAACGCGAAGTGTTATTTCTTCACGGGAGTATTTTGTTCGAATTCCTTCAAGTAGTTTAATTTCAGAATCGAAGTCAATCGCTCCAATTTTCATTTTTATCGTCGAGAATCCTGCTTCAATCTTTTCCTCAATTTGATCTTGCATGAATTGTGGATCTCCCATCCAAACCATTCCATTGATCGGAATCTGTTTTTGTCCAGAAGTAAACGCGTTGTTGAAATAATTTCCAGTTCCTCCGTTTTCAAGATCGAGTAGAGCCGTTTCAACGCCAAACTTTATGGAAGGCCAATTGTCCAAATCGATAGTTAAATTTTCGCAAACTTGATCAAGCTTGTTCTCGTAATCGGTTTTACTTTCCAATGAAATGAAATCAGGCGATAAACCAGGAATAACACTGCATTCTCCTCTTCCAATAATTTCAGGGTTTTCTGGATTCCAAATTGAAATGAACCACGCGTATTTTTCCGTTAAGATGCCGCGGCTTGTTCCACTTGGTCGCTTGAAGTGAAAAGTGCGTTGCTCATATTTGGCCTGCAACTTATGCATTCTCAACCAAAATAATGATGATTCCGAACAACAGCAAAGCTATTCCAAAGGTCGATAATGCTACTTTTTTCAATTCAGGATCGAAGTCTTTAGGGTCCGTTGTCTGCATTACTTTTCGAATGTGAAAGAGTAAGTAGAGTGCAGGCGCTAAGGCAAAGAATAAAATAGGTTCTCCAATGGAATTGATGAATTGCGCCAAACAAGACAACGCGATAAGAATTAAAATAGTGTGGTAAAATTTCGCCTGATTCGGTCCCATTTTCACTACAATTGTATTCTTTCCAGAGTTCTCGTCATTCACATAATCCCGCATGTTGTTGAGATTCAAGACAGCTGTACTTAACAACCCGATTCCAATGGCTAACAATATATTCTCATTTGAAAAGGACTTTGCGAAAAGTGAATATACTCCGAGTACACTCACACCTCCGAAAAATATCAGAACCATAATGTCTCCCATTCCATGATAACCATACGCTTTTTTACCAACGGTGTAAGTTATTGCAGCTAGAACACAAAGTAGAGCAAGTCCTGAGTAGAACCAAATCATTTCGTAAGGCATGTTTTCAGTTCCGAAATAGATCAATGCGCCTGCCGAAATTAAACTTAAAACGGAATTGATTCCAACGGCAATCTTCATCTCCTTTTGAGAAATGATTCCGGATTGCACCGCTCTTTCTGGTCCAACACGGTTGTCATTATCCGTTCCTTTTACTCCATCGCCAAGGTCATTCGCCAAATTTGATAAAATTTGAAACAATACGGTTGTTACCATTGCCAATGAAAAGATGATTGGATCCCAGAAATCGTTGTAATATGCCACCGCCGATCCTGCAATGATTCCGGAGAGGGAAAGGGGTAAAGTTCTTAAGCGAAATGCGCTAATCCATGCTTGGCTTTTTGACATATTACAAATCTAACATCATTATTGAATTTATAATTTGTGCGCGCATAGTAAAATGTATATATTCACAATATGAAATTGAATCCCAGTGAATTCGCGTTGTCAAAAATGCTGAATATTAAGTTCCCGATTATTGTTGCACCTATGTTTTTAGTGTCAAACAAGGAAATGATCATTGAAGCGATTAACGCTGGAGTTACTGGAGCAATTCCTGCATTGAACTATAGATCAGTTGAAGAACTTCGATCGGCAATTCAAGAAATTAAGAAGGAAACGAAGGGTCCGTTCGGTATCAATATCATTGTCAACAAGTCAAACTTCTACTATAAGGAACAGCTGAGAATTTGTTGCGAAGAAAAGGTCGATTTTTTAATTACTTCGCTTGGTTCGCCTGAGGAAACAATCAAAATGGCACATCAAAATGGTGTTAAAGTCTTTTGCGATGTCGTTGATGTTAAATATGCGAAAAAGGTCGAAGCGCTTGGAGCGGATGCAATCATTGCTGTAAATAAGGAAGCAGGTGGTCATGCTGGATCAACTTCATTCATGGATTTGATTCCATTGTTGAAATCAGAATGTACGATCCCGATTATTTCCGCTGGTGGTGTTGGTAATGGTTTTGAAGCAAAAAAAATGCTCGAACATGGAGCAGACGGATTATCGATAGGGTCCATTTTTATCGCCTGCAACGAATCGGGGGTTTCAGAAGAATACAAACAGGCCTGCGTCGATTACGGCGAAAAGGATATTGTAATGACGACGAAATTATCAGGAACGCCATGTACTGTTATTAATACACCGTACGTTCAAAAGGTTGGAACGAAACAAAGTGGATTCGAACGATTTCTAAATAAGAATAAGAAACTAAAAAAATGGATGAAGGCATTGACTTTTGTTCGGGGATCAAAACGTCTTCAGAAAGCAGCTTTCAGTTCAACATATAAAACGGTTTGGTGCGCTGGGCCGTCAATTGAGCATGTCAAGGAAATTCGTCCAATGCAAGAAATCGTTAATCAACTAATCCAAGAGTATGAAAAAGGAGAATAAGGAGGTTTCCTTAAAATCAATGAAGTGGAAACTTTGGCTCCTTGGAACGTTCAAAATTCCAATGGTTGGTTTTATTCGCCCGCGATTACTGGAATTGAATGACGATTCTGCGAAGATTAGAATTCGATTGAAGCGAAGAACGAAAAACCATCTTGGGTCAATGTACTTTGGAGCTCTTGCTGTTGGCGCTGACTTAGCCGCTGGTTTGCATGCGTTTTATTATGCTTCTCAATCCACCAAGAGAATGTCCTTCGCTTTCAAAGGTGTTAAAGGAGAATTTCTAATGCGCGCCGAAAGCCACGTCACCTTTGTTTCGAATCAAGGAAACCTTATTAAAAAAACCGTTGAAAGCGCTTTGTCATCTGGAGAGAGAGTGAATCAAGAGATCGAAGTCTTAGCGGTAGATGAAAGCGGAAATGAGGTTGCCAAATTTCAAATGATGGTCTCCATCAAATTCAAGTAATCCGTTTCAATTCTTTTCTATCTTTGCCTGATTAAAATAAGCAGAGATGAATTACATGACACCCGTAGAATTAAGTGAGAAATTAAACGCTAACAGTGACCTAGTACTTTTAGATATTAGAGAATCGTATGAATTGGAAATTTGCCAAATTGGTGGATTGCATATTCCAATGGGTGATGTTTCAACCCGTGTCAATGAAATTAATTCAGATTTTGAAGTTGCCGTTTTGTGCCGTTCGGGAAAGAGAGCGGAGGCAGTAGCTAATTTTTTAGAAGCCGATGCAGGCATGAAGAAAGTTACGATTGTTGCAGGTGGGATTCTCGCTTGGATTGACACTGTTGATAGTTCATTAGAAGCATATTAATTATGAAGGAAAGATCTATTTTACAATATTTAATGCTGTCCGTTCGAGGGGTAGCTATGGGAGCAGCCGATGTTGTGCCTGGTGTTTCAGGTGGAACAATCGCCTTCATTACTGGGATTTACGAAGAACTAATCGAAAGTCTAAATAACATTAACCTTGGAGCAGTTAAAATTTTGTTCAAGGATGGAGTCAAGGCTTTCTGGAAACATATCAATGGAACCTTTTTCCTCTTCCTTTTCGGTGGAATAATTGTAAGTATTGCTTTGCTTGCCAATGTTGTTGGACATTTATTAGAAACTCAACCTGTTATATTGTGGAGTTTCTTCTTTGGATTGATCATCGCAAGCGTCTGGTTGATTGGGAAATCGATTAAGAAATGGAATGCGGGTGTTATAATTTCCTTATTAATAGGAACCGGAGTCGCCTTTTATATTTCTACAATTCAAACTGTCGCTCAAGGAAGTGAAAGCTGGTACATCTTATTAAGTGGTGCGATTGCAATTTGCGCAATGATACTGCCAGGCGTTTCAGGTTCTTTTATTTTGGTTCTCCTTGGTACTTATAGTGTTGTTCTTGATGCAATCAAGGATAGAGACTTCATGATTATTGGCCTTTTCGCAATAGGATGCCTCATCGGTTTAATGTCATTTGCTCGACTTCTTAAATTTTTGTTCTCAAAATTCAAAGAAATAACAATTGCATTATTGACAGGATTCATGATTGGTTCCTTATATAAGGTATGGCCATGGAAAAATGCATTCGGTAAACCGATCGTTGTTCATTCAGACGGAAAGGAAGATTTCATGATGGCGAATGTTCTACCTGATAATTTTGTCGGTGATGCTCAACTTGGTTTGGCAATTGCTAGCGTTGTTGTAGGATTGGCAGTAATTGTCATTCTTGATCGATTTTCTCCAAAGGAATCATGAAGAACTATGGTCTAATCGGAAAGTCATTGGGGCATTCTTTTTCAAAGCCTTTCTTTGAGAATCATTTCGAAAAAAACAACATTTCCGGATCTTATAAGAATATTGAATTGGAATCCATTGAGGAGTTCAACGCTGTTCGTGATTCTTTCGACGGTTTCAATGTTACAATCCCATACAAACAACCGATAATTCCTTTTCTGGACGATTTAACCGTTGAAGCCAAAGCAATCGGTGCAGTCAATGTTATACAATGTCTTGATGGAAAATTAATCGGTCACAATACAGATGCATTCGGTTTTCATCAATCCATTAAACCATTTTTAACCAATCTGCACGAACGAGCGATTGTCTTAGGAACGGGAGGAGCATCAAAAGCCGTTGAATATGTTCTCAGTAAAATTGGACTAGATGTTATTTTCATTTCTAGAAATCCATCTGCTGAAAACGAATTCTCATATGAGGAATTGAATAAGCACATGCTAAACGCGTGTAAAATAATAGTGAATACTACTCCAGTTGGAACATATCCCAATATCGATAATTGCGTTTCTTTCCCTTTTGAATTCCTCACCGAAGACCATCTGGTCGTTGACTTGATCTATAATCCTGCTAAAACGATGTTTCTAAAATCAGCGGAAGAGAACAACGCAACGATTATGAATGGAGAGACTATGTTAAAACAACAAGCGTTGAAGTCATATCAAATATGGAACGCTGAATAAACCATTAGAATGGAATCTGTAAAACAATTAATTACGCGCGGTCAAGGCGTGTCACTTGAATTCATTTCTCATATCGAGAATCATTTAGCTATTACTAGAACCATTGTCGCTTTTGCAAATACCAATGGAGGAAAGGTGATTGTTGGTATTAATGAAAAAAACAAGGTTGTCGGCGTTTTGCCTACTGAAGAATTGAAGCTCTTGGAGGAATTGATTAGTAATGATTGTACACCAGCTGTACCTTTTGAATCTAAAGTAATAGAGGATGGAAGGCATTTACTTCTTGAAATAGATATTCCGAAATCAACCAATAAGCATAAAGCCAAAGCAGATGATGGTGAAATGAGATTCTACCACCGCGTAAAGGATAAGACTTTAGTCGGCAATAGAGTAATCATTAACTTATGGAAGCTACAAGACGAGTTGACTCCAAAGCCGAGTGATCTAAATGATAATTTAAAAGCGATTTTTGAATATATTGGAGAGCACAAGCCAGTAACCGTTTCTAAAATCTTTCGATTCTTTGCTCTTAATAAGAATGACGTTAATCTCTACTTAGCACAATTGATCTATTGGGGATATATTGATTGTGTCATTGTTGAATCAGGAATGGCGTATACTTTGGCGGATTAGTTCTTTTTATTGTGATTGATTTTTTCGGGTTGTGCAAAGTAAAACCAAATCAAGTAAGTCAATTGAGATCTTAGAAAGATGAATAGATTACTGCCTCAAAGTATTTCTTAAAATCAGAACTAAAAAAGAATTGAGTTATTTGCAAATAATTATTCTTATCATTGCGTCGAATTACGACACTAAACGACTATGAATAAGACTATTTATGCCATTGGAATTGGTTTGTCTGCTATCTTTTTCTTTGTTTGCGGTTACTATTTTATTGAGGCGGAAAAAGCGACAGTCATAATGTATGGTGATTATGCGTATTTGGAAGTAGCTTCTAGACAATATGGGTTTGAATTGGGTCCAGGACGAGAAGATCTATCCTCTGAAATAGGGTTTTGGTCACTGTTATTCTTAGGTTATTTCATTTTTATGAGTATAACTGGATTGAGAAAAGTGAAAACCAAGACGATGAAGGCGAGTTCTATTATTGCTTTGAGCGTTTCAAGCATCATCCTATTATGGGATTTTGGAATGATTAATTCACCAGGAAGTATGTCTTTTGACGAAATTGGTTTGGCGTGGTTAGGGTATTGCGTTGTTATTTTAATGTTAAGTACTATCGGATTCGTGCAGAGTTCGAAATATAATAAGCTTATTAGTTCCGAAAGAGGTCCTATTAATACAAAAGATACGAGTGAATTATTAGATTCATAAAAATGTTTAATAAATTTTGAATTCTTTTTTTCTTTCGTATCTTAGAAAGATTACAAAATTAACACATATAGAAGAATATGGGAAGACCAGCAACTAAGCCGGCGAGATTGAAGGATGGTTTTTATATTGAAGTAAAAAACCAAGGAAGTGGAGGTATCATGATTAGAAGAGACACCAAAGAACAAATGTTGATGGCCGCAGAAGACTATTCAAGAATGAAACAAGTTACCGTACTCGGTGAAATGAAGAGCGATAAGTGGCTTGATAAAGTAAAGAATAAGAAAAAATAGACTTTAAGTCTTGATTAAATAGAGGGTTCTTCGTTAGAAGAACCCTTTTTTTATATCTGCATTATCTTATTTATTAGTGAGTTAGAAAAAAAATGAAAAAAGATTCAAAAAAGCCATTGCGGATCAGGAAAGACTGCATACCTTTGCCCCCGCTTAGAACGATAAGCACATAAGAATTGAAAGTTTAAGGATGAGAAAATAATTTTAAAAAGTTTTCAATAAAAGCTTGTTAAAATGAAAAGAGCATCTATCTTTGCCCCCGCTTATAACGATAAGTATAGAGGTCTTGAAAGAAGAAAAAATAGTTTTAATAAAGTTTAATAAAAGCTTGTTAAAATGAAAAGAGCATCTATCTTTGCCCCCGCTTATAACGATAAGCATAGAGGTTTTGAAAGTGAAAAAAAATAGTTTAAAAAGTTTTAAGTAAAAGCTTGTTAAAACGAAAAGAGCATCTATCTTTGCCACCGCTTATAACGATAAGCACATTGGTTTTGAGAAATGAAAAAATATTTTAAAAAGTTTTCAATAAAAGCTTGTTAAAATAAAAAAAGTGACTATCTTTGCACCCCGCTTATAACGATAAGTGAATTTAAAAAGAGAGAGATTTATGACTGTGATAGGTTGTAGGTTAACAAGAAGAGTTCTTTGAGATATTGAGAAAAAAGGAAACAACGTAAGATAATACATTTTACGAAATTAATACGAAGTTCAAGAGCCAACAAAAAT
>JAWUWJ010000150.1:0-7144 GCA_034111925.1 Crocinitomicaceae bacterium | reverse complement strand
AGAATTGAAATTAATATTTATCTTTGGCTAAAATTGAACTTATAATAAAGTTATGGCAAGCAAGAAATTATTAAAAAAGAAAGTTAAAGGAATGATCTTCGAAATTTTGAATGATTGTGATGAGGTTATTGTCAATGAGGGGAAAAACGCAGACAAAGCGGATGCACTAATTGATGAGGCTGTTGACTTTCACGATGAGGTTATTGCTAAAATAAATACTGCAAAAACGAAAAAGGAATTCAATGAAATTGTTGCAAGCTTAACGAAAGCAGGTGACGATTTTGGAAAGAAGTTGAGATCTCTTTAATCGATTGAAAATAGGAATTGAAAGTGTTGGTCTTAAGACTGACACTTTTTTTTTGACCTTTATTTTCGAATTGGTTAAATTTTAAATCTATACTGCTTAAGCCAATCTACCCAATTGAATAATCGCTATCTTAGGCAACACAATGCGATTTTCAAAACTACTTTTAACACTATTCACTGTTGTTGTCTCTCATTTTTCATGGGGGCAGTTCTATGAAGGTATCCCAGAAGTAAATCCCTACTTGCCAAAGCTTGCAAAGCTCGACGTCTACCTGCAAACAAGTCCAGATAACTTGCACGTTCTTTATGAGGACCTATATTCCAGTGCTCGAAAAAAGAAAAACAGAACACTTGAGGCTGTTCTAAACATCTATAAGGGAACTGGTTATTACTATTCAGGTCAATCGGATAGTGCAGTTGTTTATTTCAATAAATCCATTGCTATAGCAAGTAAAATCAACAATCAGAAATTAGTATCTACGGCCCGAATACGAAAGATCTTCGTCAGGGGAGAGAGTATCGATAACAAAGTCGCTTATCGAATGATGAAAGAGGAGTATGACGCCGCTGAATCGAATAAAGATACATTGAACATGATTTATAGCATGAATGGTTTGAACCTTTTTGGAGAAGACGATTCAGGGTTTGACGCAAATATGTTGGCCATTCAGTTGGCTCAAAATAGTGGAAATGAATACGAGTACGGCTTTCTTTTAAACAATCTTGGAGTTACAAAGTTGGAGCTTGATGACCCGCCAGGAGCCTTAGCGGACTTTGAAAAGGCGATGGAAATTGCAAAACGAGTTGAAAACTCAAGGTTGGAGCTAACTGTAATGGAGAATTTTGCCTATTACTATTTACAAATCGATTCAACTGAACTTGCAAAAAAGAAATTCTACGAAGTGCGTGATCGTGCTTTAGGTATAAAAAACAACCAAGTAGCGGTTACAGCAATGATTAATATGGCTAGCCTTTACCGCAGAGCTGGAGAATTACAGAAAAGTGATTCCTTAACGAAAGCTAGTTTGAAGCTGTCCAAAGAGACCAAAATGTATCATGTGGTTTCAATGATTTATTTGAATAAAGCATCAATTGATTTGGCCGGTGATAAGTACAATAAAGTCAATGAAAGCCTTGATTCCGTAGAGGTTTATCAGAAGTACACACCGAACAATAATGTGCAGATGGGAATCTATCAGATTCAATATCAAATGAGCAAAAAGAGAGGCGATTTTGAAACGGCGCTTAACTATTACAAGGAGCTTAAAGATTTCCAAGATTCAATAAATAAAAATGGCCGTTTGCAAGTGATCTCGGAATTGCAATTGAAATTTAACGTTGAGAAAAAAGAAAAAGAACGCATTCAGCAGAAAATAGGATTTGAAAATAAATTGGCAAAAGGAGAATTAAAGACGGCCAATTTGCGTGAGAATATTGCAATTGGTGCCGTTGTCCTTATTCTTCTTCTCGCGGGATTTGTCATTTATTACTTTAGAGTAAAACACAACCGAGAAAGAGAGTTTAGCTCGGCGCTTGTGAATAGGCTTGAAGAGGAGCGAGGTCGAATTGCAAGAGATTTACACGATGGGCTTGGTCAAAGTTTGATCATTTTGAAAAACAAGTTCAACAAAATTGAAAGTGGAGCAAAAGGCTTGTCAGAAGAGATGAATGATGATTTTGCCAATACCATTGAAGAGGTTAGAAGTATTTCACGGTCATTAATTCCGCCAGAATTAAGGCGTTTGGGGTTGAAGAAGTCGTTGAATAAAATGTTGAAAGATGTCGAATTTTCTGCTGGAATTGTCGTTTCAATTGAGATTGACGGTCTTGACACGATTCAACTTGAACAACCTTCTGAAATTCGGGTTTATCGGATCGTTCAGGAATTGACCAGCAATACGATTAAACACTCCGAAGCAACATCTCTCAAATTGGAAATTACGGATAAAGGAAATTGGTTTTCCATTATTTATAGAGACAATGGAAAGGGCTTGACTTTGGATAAAGTGAATGGGTCAGTGGATTCCGTTGGTTTAAGAAGCATCCAACAACGAATGAGCTTTTTGAATGGAACGGTTCGTTTTGAAAGACCACAAAAAGGATTTAAAGCGACAATAAAAATTAAAAACCGGAAGTAATGCAGATACTTTTAGCTGATGATCATCCAATTTTTAGAAAGGGCCTTAAAGCGCTAATCGAAGATAATTACAATCACTGTGTTATTGTTGAGGCGGATAATGGTTTAGAGGCGATCAAAAAATTGACCTACGAGGACTTCACAATTTGTATTTTGGATATTGACATGCCCGGTGCTTCTGGAATTGACGTCTTAAAATTCATAAAAGAGAAATCGATTAAAGTAAAGCCTATAATGCTAACGATGCACAACGACGAACTGTTCTTTAATGAGGCGTTTGATGCAGGTGCGCATGGTTTTTTACTGAAAGAAGATTCAAGTCTTGAAATTGTAGGTTGTTTGACAAACATATTGGCTGGAATTCCATTCGTAAGTAAAAAACTCAATGCATTTCTTGAAAACCGAAGTAATTTTACCTCAAAGCGGAATGAAATGCTCGACTCGATGGATTCTTTGTCAAACGCAGAGTTTAATACCTTGAAATTAGTGGCGTTAAACAAAACTTCGAAAGAAATATCTGAATTACTCTTTGTCACTGAGAAATCGGTGGAAAATTACAGAAGTAGAATTTGTAAGAAGTTAAATATAAGTGGTGGAAGCAACACTTTATACAAGTGGTGTGTTGAAAATAAGGCGCTAATTGAGCGCCGCTATTAATGTGCGAATTCCCAACAAGTGTTGCCCCCTCAATTATTGAATTTATGAAGCCAATCGCCCTTCTCAATGTTTATATTGTGTGCAGTTAGTAATAGTTTACAAACAGTCATGTGATAAATTGAGTTACCCAGTTATTGATTTCTCGAGTTTGATTTATGGGCTTTAAATCAACAAATCGTAGCGCTAACGGTAGATAGGTTCAATGTTAAATAGTTGAAGTTTTTCTTTACTGAGTTTGGCAATGAAAAAAGAATTGAATACTTTTCAATTAGGAAGTAGGACCAATTATCAATTTTTCCATGGCTGTTTTACTTTTCAAAAAACGCCTTCACCTTCTCACTTTTTCAATTCTGTTTGTAAAGTCTAACTGATCGCTTAACATTCTTTCACTATTCATTGTTTATAAACTGTATAGGGGCTTTTGAATCCACTCTAATAAAGCCTATCTTTGCGGCTCTTAATTAAATTTTCTATGAAAAAAATACTATTGTCTTTTGCTGTTGTTTCGATGTTGGCATTGAGCGCAAGCGGACAACTTTATGATCAGACTTCTGGTGCTACTATTAGTGGTGTTATAAGTGCATATATGACTGACAACGACACTTTGGTTCAAGCGGCAGATGATTTTACGATTCCTGCTGGAAATGATTGGGAGGTTACCTCTGTTACTGTCCAAGGCTTTCGTGTTGATACAGGAGCAGTCATGACGGATATGCAAGTTCAGATTTATTCTGATTCTGCTGGACCTAATACTCTTGTTTATGATGCATTGCATACCTTGACTGGTGCTGGAGTTCCTGCTCCGAACGGTGATACTACAATAACAATAACAATTCCTTCGCAAACTTTAGCTCCAGGTACATACTGGTTGAGCGTTTACGGATTTACTCCATCGACAAGCCGTTGGAATTGGACAGGACATGGTGCGACTCAGCTAGGAGCATCAGCTGTTTTACAAGACCTTGATAATTTTTTTGGAATAGGAGCGTGGACTGAAATTATTTCAATCCCGCAGCTTCTAGATCCTGATTTTGCATTCCAAATTGGAGGAACTGGAGGAAATATTGGTATCACTGAAATCTCTGATGAAATTTCTATCTACCCGAATCCTGCTGCAGATGTATTGAATGTAGTTGTTGATGCTCAAGTATCAAACCTTACTATTTACAATATTGCTGGAAATGTAGTTCTTAATGAAGTTAATCCTTCAACTCAAATTAACATCGCTGATTTATCTGCTGGTGCTTATGTTGTTGAAATTTCAACGATCAACGGAATTTCTAGAGCTCAAATTATGAAGAAGTAATTCGATTTCAATAATCTATGAAGGGATTCTTTTTAGGATCCCTTTTTTTTGTGCCTTAAAATTAAGTTTTGGATTTCCTCAAGACTTTTTTTCCTTCTCCATAATCCAATACGAAAGATAGCGAGCGCTCATCATCGATTGTTGTTGCATCAAAGTAGAAGTGTAGTCTTTTGCTCTATGCGCGTTGAGATCGTCAAAAGTATCTAGAAAGAGCGTGTTCAGTTTCGGTAAATGATTCTTTGAATTGAAACTCTCTGAAATGATTTTAAAGCCATTTTGCTGTGCTTTAGACCACTTTTGTTCATTCGTGTATAAATCTATGGCTTCGTTTGCAATTGATTCAGCAGAATTGACTACAGCGCCATTCCATTCATTGTCCATTTGAATTCCTTCCGCGCCAATTGGTGATGTCACGCTTGGAGTTCCACAAGCCATTGCTTCCAATAATTTACCCTTGATGCCAGCGCCAAAACGAATGGGAGCTAAACTTACGCGCGACGTCATTGTTTCTTTTGTAGCACTATCTGCTCGACCATGAATGTGGAAATTATCCTTTGGAGCGTTTAGCTGGGAAATCTTTTGAGGAGGGTAGGCGCCAAAGATATTGATTTTGGCAGTAGGCATTTCCTTTCGAATTAAAGGCCAAATTTCGTCTTTCAAATACTTCACTGCATCGGCGTTTGGTTCGTGCAGAAAATTTCCAATAAATACAAAGTCTGAGCGCTCTTCAAAAGCAGGAAGTTCATCGGTAGCTCTCTCAACAAACAACGGTAAATAATGCAACAGATGATTCGGGACTTGAAAAGTGTCCGTCAAAAGTTGCATTTCAACGCTGGAAATAATCAATGAAATATCTGACCTGTAAATTGCCGAGATTTCGCGGCTTGTGTTCGTAGTGTGCATTTCCGATTGATTCCTCAAATCGATACTCTTTCCTGTCTTAAGCGCTTTGTGACGAGCGTCTCTAAGGAAATGCATGTCCTCAGTATTTAAAACGCGTAAGGCATTTGGGCAATGTTCCATTACGCGCCAGCCGAATTGTTCTTCCGTCATAAAGCGATCAAAAACAACCAAACTTGGATTGAGTTCTATAATAAAATCGTTGAACGAGTCTGAGTTCAATTCAATTGGAGCAACGTTTATGTCCAACTCTTCTAAATCAACTTGGAATTGAGATGGATTCGCTGTACAGGCAAATGTAAGCTTCGTTTCCTTGCTTTTAAAGAACTCCAAAAGCTGCATCATGCGCGTTCCAGCAGCTGAGGATTTTGGCTCTGGCCAGACTTTTCCAATCACAAGAATGTTATCAAACACGTTCATGGAACCAAAGTTAATCTACTTTTTGGTTTCGCTCACTTCCGATTTAACCTCGATTGTCTAAAGTTCATCCACAAACATTTCTTTTGATGTGGCTTGATCGTTGAATCGGAATGAAAGCCAATGACTTTATTCCATTTGCTTAGTCGTTAATTGTGGAATGAAATATCTTGTTATAGAATGTTAAGCTGTCATTTTGCAATATTTCTTTAACAGAATTCAAGGTTTCTTTAAAAGCAACGGAACGCGTATAAATAACGTAAACACAACCGGGCTTCTCAATAAAATAGAAGGGCATTGGATGGTATGCTTCACGCCATTGATCGGCCAGTTTATCAATGTCTTGAACAATTGATGCGTCTATATTCCATTTTTCTACGGCAAAGTCTGATCCATTTTTTGAAGCAACTCCGTAGGTTTCGCAGTAGGCAAAGAAATATCCTTTCCCATTCCAAAAGCCGGTTAACAGTTCATTCGTATTTGAGTTCTCTAACCGTTCATTGAGAATGTGGTTTTCAAGATTCAATTCATTGGTCATGATTGCGTCTCGAAATCGAAATGGCGTTTTCCTTAAATCACGATATGCATAATCTGCAAGGTCAGAAAGTCGCGATGTGTCACTTTCGAACTTGCGTGCGTTCATTGCGATAACCATATTGAAAAAAATGGAATCCGCAAAAACAAACCCTGGGCTTTTAACTTTGGGCTCGGCAATGTGTTTTTTTTTGATCTTTTCGTCCGTAGGTTTTGAGCCCTCCGAACAAGAAGTGAGTACTACTAAAAGTATAAGCGTGCAGTAGATGAATTTTTGATTGATCATTTGATTTGAAGATAAGAATAAATCTTCGAGACAAAGCTCAAATTCCTCAGATCTGGACAATTAGAAAACAAGAAGAAAACAAGAAGAAAGCAATAGAGAAACTCTATTTTACAATAACTCGTCGATGATACGGTCCATTGAATATCCTTCAGCATCAGCACGGTAATTTCGTACCAAGCGATGTCTCAAAATTGGTTTCGCAACGGCTTTAACATCTTCAATATCTGGAGAGTACTTTCCATTCAATGCTGCGTGGCATTTCGCACCAACGATTAAATATTGAGAAGCTCTCGGTCCAGCACCCCAAGTAATAAAGTCTTTGGTTACCTGTGGAGCGCTCTCATCACCAACTCTTGTTTTAGCAACTAATTTAACAGCATATTCTAAAACGTTATCCGCAACAGGGATGCGACGAATAAGCTCTTGGTATTTTAAAATTTGATCTCCAGAAATGATTCGATTCAATTCTGTTTTGGTATCCGAAGTTGTCGCTTTTACAATGGCCAACTCTTCTGTATAAGATGGGTAATCTACCCAAACATTAAACATAAAACGATCCAGTTGAGCTTCAGGAAGGGGATAGGTACCTTCTTGTTCAATT
>JAWUWJ010000149.1:0-17661 GCA_034111925.1 Crocinitomicaceae bacterium | reverse complement strand
CAAGAAGAAATTAAATTTGATTGATTTAAAAGCTTTTGAAGGTAGAGCGGTTCAGAAAGTCGATGAACTCTTTCAATACCTTGAAGTAATGGCCGATCATGAAAACAACGAAGCTGTTCGCGATAGAGCCTTAGAGATTGCAAAAAAGCAGTTTGCTAAAACAGCACAGATTTATACGGGGAGTAAAGGACAAGCAATTGATGATTTTCTTAAGAAATGTAGAAATAGTACATCTTTTAAATCGATAGAATCTCTTGAGGTGAGTAAATCATTTGCATTTATATCTGACGGTCGTTACGAAGGAAAGTTACTCGTTCGATATAGAAAACAAGATTCAAAAACAGATGCCAAAAGTTCAATGGTTAGTGAAGAAGAAATCACTGTCTTTCTTATCAGACAAGAAAAAATGTTTGGAGACTCAAAGCAATTTGTTTGGGGGCTTTCTTTGGATCGTATAGATGGGTGAATTTTTGTCCTAACAATTGAACGGAAAATTGAATAAACAGATCATTCAAGGATTAGTTTAGGAGATTGTGCCAGAGTATTTGCATTTAATGCAATGCCATATAGAAACCCCGTTCCCATTATTGAACGCTAGTTACAGGTTGTTAAAAAACAGTTCATTAATTACAATTTCTTGTCTTCGCGATTCTGCTGTCTCTTTTCAGAGTCTTTTACAAAAGTATAAGACATTCCCAATGAGAAGTTAGAAATTCTGTGTTGAGCATAATGAGCCCCTAAATCGGTACTTTTATTGATGACGAGATTTCCGTCGTTGTCATAATAATGAGTTGGATAGAATTTTTCAGAACCAAAATGGACAACGTCATCTTCCGTATAAACAATATCATTTATTTTGGACATTATTGAATTCTGAAATAATTGTGTACTCAGCATAAGTTGAATACCAAGCATATTCCCATTTTTAAGGTTCCATCCTAAAGAAGCTCCTGCAGCGCCGCTGAAAATCACATTTTTCAAGGGGAAATTGGAGAATCCTTCAGATGTTATGTACTCAACTTGGTACGCAACGCGATTTGCAAGCCAATCTCCTGCTCCAATACCTGTCTTTTGGCTATGGGCTAGTATTTTTGTGTTAATTCCAATTTTAGAAAATAACGTCAATTGTTTTCCAAGTTGGATCCTATGTACATAGTACAGCGGAAGATTGACCAGTCCAACCATCGTGCGTGATGAACCTAAATTAATAATCTTACTGCTGTAGTTGCTCGTAGAGTCTTCAATGCGAATATTGTATTGGTTATTTATAAACATCAAATCTATACCAATCCCATATTCCAACCCCATATTCTTTATGAAATACATCTGAGAATAGTTAACCGAGATTCCGAGATTTCGTCTTGCATCCTCATACATTGTTGCAGTTTCGTAAAAAGGATGAACCAGTTCAGCTGCTTTAGGTTTTGAATAGCTACTAAAAGAAACCGCAATTGATTTATATTCTGATTTATTTGATGTAGAGATTTGAGCCATTATTGTTCCGCTGAGAAAAATAAAGGTTACAATTATTATGTGTTTCATCTTGATGTTTTTTTTAAGCCAATATAATCTAAAATGAGTACTTATACCATGCGTACTGTCTCATTAATTAAGATGGGGGTATTTTTGTGCTTTTATTGAATGAAATGGTCCATTTCTTTATTCGTTGTACAAATGGTTCTTTTGGAGAATGTTTCTAGAGAAGAAGAATTCTATAAAAACCATAAAAAGATGGTTAAGAGCTAAAAGGTACTGATTCAGAAATTCCTCTAGAGTTGTTTTCATTTCAGGAGAATTTTGATAATACGAAAGGTGATTTCTTAAGTCGTAAATTCATCCAATTGTTGATTTCTATACTGAATCAATAACGAGCTACATAATCTATTCCGAATATTCGTTTTCCCTCTACACAGAAACAAAACAACCCAATAAACAAACGCCTACAAACCCCAAGGCATAATACAACTCAAAATCCCGGCCGTGTTTCTTGAACTTATAATGATAAAGCAACGTAACCACAACTGCCCCAACAATCCCAATCAACATCACACTCACCCAAGTCCAATTCATGACCTTATAGTATTCTCCCTCGACCACAATTGATTTTCTATTCGGGTCTAAAAGATCAAGAATCCCTGTCGAAAGCAGAAACAAAGCCGTATAACTTCCAATAAAAACGAGCATGTTGAGCAAGAAGTTTTGAAAGCTCTTGACTTTAAACCAAATCGCCAAAGAAGTAGAAACCCCTACAGCGATTAAAATCAACTGTGGATTTAATTTTAGTCCAGATTGGAACACAGCCACGCCAAAAAGCAAGATTGCAAAAAAGAGAACGATAAGAATTTTCTTTACCATATTTTTTCTAAAAAGGAAAGCCGAGCCCAATTGCTGCGCCTAAAAAGGGTTTGTCGTGTTTCCAAATCCATTTCTCGCCATCGTTAAAGTAAGGAATATACAACATCGCGCCGTAATCAAATCGCAAGATCAAAACATTGAGGTCCAATCGAATTCCAGCGCCGGCCGTCAGGTAAGAATCTTCGAAGAGCTTTCCCCAACGAACTCCAGATCCCACACGATTCGGATCTTCTTTCAATAACCAAATGTTCCCAGCATCTGTCCAAAGAGCGCCTGAAAATTTATAGAATAGTTTAAAGCGGTATTCGATGTTCGTTTCAAATTTCAGGTCACCAACTTGGTTTACCTCACTCGATTGGAATTGATTGAACCGTCCAGGGCCAATGCTTCTCGCACTGACAGGTCGTAAGCTATTCGTTCCGCCAATGTAATATTGCCGAATGTAAGGCATGTTGTCGCTGTTCCCATACGCCAGGCCAACAGCTCCCATTGTTCGTAAGGCGATCAGACTGGACTTCCCAGTTTTGTGAAAATACCTGAAATCGTATTGCAGTCGGGCATATTGCGCAAAACGCAAGCCAATTGCCGTTTTTGATCCATTCGGTTTGTCGTTGATCACCACGTTAATGAGGTTCAACATATTCCCCGCTGTTTCAATTTCCGCATTGAAATAAAATCCTTCAGGCCAATTACCTCCTTTTCGTTTGTCCAATGTGTAAGAATAAGAGGAGGAAACGATCAGCTGTCTTGTAAGGCTATTTCCAATAATCGGGTTCGTCTGAAGCAATGAATCAAAACGCGGTGTGGTTTCTCGAAGGTCGGAAACGACAACATTCAGTAAATTGAGTTTGTGCTGATCATTATTCGTCGCGCTCCAACTTAATCCAACCGTGCCGTTGACGCCTATTTGCTGAAAATAATCTTGACGGTCAATGAAGTCCAAATCGGCACTTATGAAATACTTTGGTAAAACGTCTTTGCGCATCTTCTGACGAAGGTAATCCAGACTTAAAGGCGCTTCGTACGTTCCAGAGTAAGTTACACCGTATGCATTGGAGATTTGTTCATTGTAAAGCCCAAGAGGGAAATCATAAAAGGCGTTGACCGTCATGCTCAGGTTTTGCGCTTTTCCCATCAAATTCAATTGCGAAAAATTCAACTCCGCCGAAGGGCCCATATATCCTGAAGTGATGTAGTTCGCATTGATGCTGACGCCTATTTTAGTCGCTTTGGCTGGCATCAATCGAATTTTAGCGATCAGTTTCGTTGAATCCATTGGATTGACTTCATACGTGATTGTATGGCCTGTGAAAATCCGAGTGCGCGAAAGGAAACTCGACGATTGTTTTGTTCGCAAACTAGAGTAGGAGGAATCGGCTTTAATGGAAAGGAATGAATTTAGAAATGAACTCTTCAAATGACCTCGGTCGTACACCAATTTTTCATTCGCTTTCATGTCCATTTTAGCGGAATCAATGAATAAGTCGATATTCTCAATGTAAACTTTGGATAATTGAACTTGCGAAAGCTTGTCGTTCAGGCGAAACCGCAGATCAATTTGACGGTTTCCTATGGTCGTGTCTGCTTCGATAATAATATCTTCCTCACCAATATAATAGAATCCATTTTCCTGAAACGTTTGCCAAATGCGCTTTTTTTCTTCCTTCAGAATGTCGAGGTTAAATTCGTCGCCAACCTTCAATGCCATTGATGGGAAAGTGCTTTTAACAATCGGTTGAATGGAATCTTGATCCTCGGTAAAATCAAAATTAATCGATTTGTAATGAAACGCTGGTGCAATTTGAACCGTGTAATTCACAAACACTTTCTTCTTATTCCGTCTGTATTTTAGGGTATAGCTTGCCGTTGTTCCAAAATGGCCGTAATGCTCAAAATTCTCGACCATTTTCTGAACCTTGATATCTGGATCGACATCGGACAGCAGGACAGGTTCTTCTCCGAAGTTGTTTCGCATCCAGTAGGAAAAACCTTCATTCTTTTCATTATAGAACGCATTGTGGATTTGCAAACGCACTGGAATTCCACGGAGAAAGGGGAGCCCGAAAACAGCGCCATTCGGAAGGTCCCAAAGCAGTAAATATGCATTTGTAACTTTGGTTGATCCCTTATCAACTTTGAATTTCTCTTCTGATTTTTCCTTTTTCACCTTCGTTTTCGAACCTACATAGAGGTACTCTCCATCTGGAAGGTTTTTCGTGCTCGAACAAGAACTCATGATGAGAGAACAAAAAAGGACGGTATAGATGAGGATTGATTTCAGCTTACTTAATGTTTTGGCGTTTTTTGATTTCCTTCATTTCCTTTCGTTCCTTCTTACGTTTTTTTCTTCTGAAAATATTGTCGAATTCAAAGTTAACAGAAACGCCAATGGACGATTGATCCACTTGGCCTTCGATTGGGCCTTTGTAAGAGTTGTCCCTTGAAAGTTCAATGTTGAGGTCTGGCTTTTTCAGTAAGTTGTATTCTACTTTTACTTTTTCGAGAAGTTCCGAGCTACTTCCTTCGGTTTGACTCAGATCAAGACTCCCACCGATCGTGACTCTTAGCTTGTCATTTAGTAATCTTTTGGAGAAGTTATAGCC
Organism: Crocinitomicaceae bacterium; assembly: GCA_034111925.1. Classification (GTDB taxonomy): domain Bacteria; phylum Bacteroidota; class Bacteroidia; order Flavobacteriales_D; family Crocinitomicaceae; genus UBA4466. Next base: position 12,703 of record JAWUWJ010000149.1, on the reverse strand, counting down.
GAGATTGCTGTAGAGATCTTCAAGCGTTTTTACTTCCTTCGAATCCTTGGCGAGGTGAAAAGAGAGCTTTGTTTCGTTGAAATTCCTTCTCGATATTTCATTTAACTTGTCTACAATTTGCTGGTATCCAAGATAAGGGTCTTCATTGCCGTTTGCGTTCACCTTTCCGTAAACCAACATGTTCAAGGCATACGTCGCGCGTGTTTCATCTGTTAAAGGAGCAAGAACGCTTTGAACGTTTTGATCCTCAGAACGAATGTCAAATTCGATGTCAAAATCATCCAGTTTTTTATCTTTTATCGCCAATTCAACGATGACAGGAACGCGTTTCGAATTGTTTGAAAGTTGACTGGATATTTCATTCGGAGTGGACCAGAACGTTTCTTCGCCGACAAATGAAATTTCTGGGTTGTACAAATCTCCCGCCCATGTTGCCGAAGCTTCTCGTATTTCCATTTTTACTTTTGAGACCATCGGAGTTTCGTAATAGATACTTCCTTCGTTGCTTCGAATGGAACCAATGATATTGGGAACGTCCGTTGCACCGTTCGTCAAATTCAATTCTCCGTTGCAAACCATTTGGAAATTTTCATTTTTACTTTTAGAGAGAAGAACGTACAATTCAGTCGTACCGATATTTACTTCAACGTCGTAAAGAATAGAAAGGGCAGATTCCGTTTCTTCGGGCAACTCTTCTGTCTGTTCAGGTGCGTCGAAGGGAATAAACGCAACCGTGCTCGACATGTCGTTCAGTTCGACACTGCCGTCGTATAAATATTCAATTCTATTTCCGTCCAGTGCATTTACAACCCCTGAGATTTTGAATGCATCATCTTCGCCTTTCAATCGCAACTGGCTTTTCACGCCGAGCATTCCTTTAACATCCGATTTCTCAGCTAAATTATTCAGGATGAGAAAGCGGTCTGTATTTATCTCCAATTGAAGCCGCATTGGATCCAAAATATCGATGTTTCCGTCAACGAATAAGCTGTTCATTTCACCATCGTTTAAAGTGAATTTGTCAAATTTCAGAACGTTCTCGTCGATGGCAATTCTTTGATCTTTGATTGCAACGGAAACGCCGTGTTCTTTTTCTAAAAAGGACGTTTCATCCAATCTTAGTGATCCATTTAACCGTGGGTTTTCTGCAAGAACGCCTGATACAGTTCCATTCAGCTTACCTTTTAGATCATAATCGTCGGGAACGAGATGGAAATCGTTGGCCAAATGTGCTAAGTCGAGTGCGTTGATTGAAGCGTTAAATGTCGGTTCAGAATAATAATCGAGTACGTCGACGTTCAAGTTCCCATCGAGATAATTGTAAGCGATATTGGCTTTTTGATTGGCTCCGTTGGCATCCAAGGAGATATTCAATTTCCCGATGTTTATTGAGTCAAATACAATTTCATCTATAGCGCCTTTACCGATTAAAGCAGAGTCGTTGTAGTTGTAATTAACGTTGAAATTTAAAATCGATTCAACGTTTGTTCCATCTGAGATTGCTTTTTCAATCGCAGCGCCAATATCCAGTTCTACGATGTCCAAATGCACAAATTCTTTGGTCATGTTCACCCGAATCGATTGTTCTTTTGAAAAGAATTCTATTTCACCCAATATCGCGTTGTCTTCCAGTCTAAATTGCACCGGTTTCCATGTTTTAGACGTCCAATTGCTTGCACCAAAATGTTGTTCTTGGGAAGGACTGAAAAGCAGGTTTAAAGCAATGTCGTCAACGGATAGAGTAGTGTTCAGCTGAATTCGATTCTCTAGTTCTTTTGCAAAGGCATCCAGATTGATTCCGAAACTGCTGTAATCGTTGGCAATGTCAATGTTTGTTGAAACTTGACCAAAGCGCATGCCGTCCGTTAGAACTGAATCGGATGTGACGAGCACGTTTTTCTTCGTTTCGTTAATTTCGATGTCAACGTTTAATTTCTGCGCTTCATTTGCATCATAGGCGAGGTAAGGGATTTCCATTTCACCTTTGATTCTGTTGTTCTTGCCTCGAATATCAATTGATTGAATTTCCGCACCAGCTGCAATCCCTGAAAGTTCACGAACCAACACACTGTCGATTTTACTTCTTCCTTGCACATTGAAATCTGGAATTTCGGCTGTTGCAAAATCTTCTGAAGCCAGCCAAGTAAACAAATCGTTATTAAATTGTGCCGTTAAATCAATGGAAGCTTTGTCCAGAATCTCGACCTCGTGAATTCCATTAAGGTAGTTGTAGTTCAACTTCATCCAATTCTCATAAGAGTTCTTATTTCCCTCCGAGGTGTACTTGAGCTTATCAAGATTGCAGGAAACGTCAATTGCATCATTGGCCATCTTGAATCTTCCTTCTAGATCACTTGTTAAAATGCCATTGACCAGTTTTTTGGTTCCCACATCGATTGTTTTCAAAACGGTGTTTCCATGAAATCGAATTTCGTCGGATTCAAGGATGTTGTCTCGCGTTCTTAATTGAACCCGCCAATTTTGATCCGCATCGCCTAGAAATACGGTCGTGAGTCCTTTGAAATAGTTTCCATCCAATTCAAACTCTTTCATTCGATATTCTTGGTGGATCAGCGAATCAGTTTCGACGTGGAAAATCATTTTTTCGATAGAACCTTGATTGGATGCATTGATTTCCGATCGAATAGACAAACCGTGTGCTTTGAAATCGTCTTCGGCATCGGGAAGGAATGTGGCGGAGGAAACAAAGGGCGATCGAATTGAAAAATCACCTGTCAACGAGTCTGTGTAAACGTCGTTGATCTCTGCAGTCAGTTCCGTGTGGATTTCGTCAAAATTGCAAAACCCGACCATTTTAATTTGATCTTTGTTCCCTTCAAACTGTAAATTCAAATTTGATTTCGATTGGGCGAAAGCTGGAGATATTTCATAATCTATTGTTTCAGTAATATCCGCCGAAGTGACATTTACCTGAGAAAGTTCAACTTGCATTTCTTGTTGATTCCATACATCAGCAACAAAACCTGTTGCCTTAAACCCACTTTCAGTTCCAAGTTCCGTTGAAATGTCATTGATCCACAAGGTATCCGTCTGATAACGTAGATCCATCGATAAAACAATATTAGGCGCTGTCGCCAAAATAAGTTGATTGTCTGGAACGAATGATTTTATCAAACTCGGTGCAATTCTCGTTTTATTTAACTGTAAAATGTAGGCGTACTCATTGTCTTGCTTGTCGATTGAAAAGGTGTCGAGTCGAAACTTGAGTCCAGGAAGATCGAAATTAAGGTCATTAATGAGAAGTGATTTGTCCGCTACAAATTGCACCGCGGATGTATCAAATTCAGCATGAACAGTATCCTGATAATCAAATTGGAACGCGTTTAAATTGATGTCTGCGCCGCCCATATTACTCCAGCCGTCAATGTTAAAGCAGAATCCAGAGATTTTATGCTTGAAGTCTTTTCCTTCAGTAATGAACGTTAATGAATCGATTAAGAAATTTTTGAACTTGAATTTAGGGATGTAGTCGGGAATTTCAAATTTGGTTTCTGGTGCATCGCTGCTTGTTTCCTCGCTTGTGTTTTCTGCGATTGGCAACAAAATTCGTCCGTTTTCATATTCAAATCCATCTGCGGTAATTGAGTCGTTGAATACAAAATTACTTGTGTGGACTTTTGGGAAATCGAGAAGCATGGTGTCTACATCACTTCGGATGACAAGGCTCACATCTTCAATGTTTAAATCGTTAAAGGCCAAATAGGGAATGTCCGAGTAACTGAAAGGTTCGCCTTCTTCCGGGGCTTCATAGCTAGGGTAGATGACAATTTCCGCACCTTTAACGCGGCATGAATTCCCTTTAAACTCTCCTGAAATTAAATCGGAAAAAGATAAATCTAGATTTGCCTTTTTAACGTTCAAAATGAATCCTGTTATTTCAATGCGCAAACCTTCGACTTCAACCTCCAGCGCTGTGCTGATTTTCAAGGAATCATACGCAATTCCATTGTCTTCAAGTTGACCAATAACAGTAGTGAAAATTAGGAAGATCGATAGAAAAAAAGCCACAACAACCTTCGCGATCCGAGCGATCACTTTGGTATAGAAAAGTCTTGTGGTTAATTTCTCAGTAAATCTCAAGTAGTACAAGCTAAATATGGTTGCTAATTTAAGCAATTCAGCATTGTTCGATCGCTTTCTAACTGAGAATCATGCTTTGATGAATAGAAACACTGCTACCGAGGGGTGGCATCTCGTTTTCTAACTTAGTTAACAATCAATTTTTCATTGACAACAAGCTCATCCTTGAGAGACAAAGTTATAGAGCGCTGCTTCACTAAGGCCGACCTGGTATCATTTCACTAATTCTTTACAAGCTTAAATACCTTAGATTCATTCTGATTGTAAACACGTATTGAATATATACCTGATGGATAGGCTTGCATATCGAACTCTTTCTCAAAAACTCCAGCAGTTCCAATAAGGGTATGTTTTTCCAACAAACGTCCGGTCATGTCTTCAATTCTAACTTCCATATTCATCGGTGAATCCAAGTACGTTGAAATGTTAATCATGCCACTTGTTGGATTTGGAAATACTTTAACAGCACCCAATTCAGATTTTTCAAAAGTCACAATAGGACTTGATGATCTTGTTCCATCAAAATCAACTTGTTCCAGTTGATAGTAGCTGAGGCCAATTAAAGGATCTGCATCTCGGTAATTGTAATTTTGTTTAGCTACAGTAGTTCCGTTTCCATTAACCGTTCCAAGCGTTTCCCAATGAACTCCATCAGCGCTTCTCTTTAATAGGAAATAATCATTGTTAATTTCGGATGCAGTCGACCAGTTCAATAAAGCATCTCCATTGTATTCTTGAACCGTAAAATCGATTAGTTCAACAGGAAGGATTGCACAATCTTCAATTACATTCACCTGAAATAAAGCAGGGTCAACGAAATCACCGTCCATTAAAAAGTTCATGCCAGACATTTGACTGTCAGAAACACCGCCTGTTGTATGGGCTGTAAATGTTACCTGTGGATTATAAGAATTCGGGAAAGGAAGAAACAACCCACTATTTCCAGAAACCGTTGGTTGAACATAACAAGGTGCACCAGAGCTAAATATCCTCAATTCAAGTTGATCGTTTAAAAAGATTGGAAGAGGAGTAGGAAAGGTGTATGTAACTCGTGTAGCATTCGCAGGGCTAGGATCAAGCCAAGCCAATGTTCTATTTGTTCCTTGTGTAAGATTGAAAATGGTAACGGTATATGTACAGGGAACAGGTGCTCCAATAACGACTTGAACCATATCGGCAGCATAAAAATTACCGTTATCCAAATTGGACGTAAAAAATGTACTTACCGTAGTTGGGGTCGACGTGTTACCTCCTTGAGCAGTAGGTCCGTAATAAGCTGGAGCGAGAAGCGTTGGCGTCATGTCTCTAACGTAATATGAAGTACTAGTAGTTAGTACTGGAGTCGTATATGTAGGACTTGTTGCCTGAACTAGAGTAGCTCCTGCAGGATCTGAGTACCAATTGTAAGTTCCTGCTCCGGGATACGTAAGGGTAAGTGAGGCGTTCGGACAGAAATATTGACTTCCAGGTGTTAATGACAAAGGGAAAGTAGGGTGCAAAAGAACATCGTCAAATAAGAAGGTTGAAGCAGCTGAGCCGTTTCCAACATTTCCAAGATCGAATAAAAAGACCACTCGACTGTAAGCAGCTGATGTACCCGTGAAATCCCAAGCCAGTACTTCCCAACCACCAGAAACAGTTGTAAAGGCATCTACTTCAGGAGTTCCTGCACCAGCGCTAGTTTCCATTTTCATGGTAATCTGAGTTCCAATAGGAGCGTCTGTGTAGACTTTCATACAAAGAATTCCGTTTACACTGAAATCCATATTGGGCGTTGTAGTCAGATAAGCGCCACCCCATGGTTGTCCTCCGTTTCGTACCATCTGTCCAACTGTTGCAGACGTATTAATACCTCCAGAAGCAGGATTTGCAATAACTGTGGCTGTACCACCGTCAAAATTTAGAAAGTCGCCGTTTACGATCGAACCTCCTTCAAAGTTGAATGGTAGAGGTACAGGAGCGCCTTGAACAAATGATGTTGTAAAGGCTAATAGTATGATTGTTAGAGGTTTCATATATGCAATATACTAATTTTGGTACATTATACAATAAGTGTATTGGTTTTTAACAAAAAAGCCGAATTCGATCTGAATCCGGCTAAAATTAAAAAAGGTTGATAACCTACTTGTTGAGTAACCAACTGCCACCAACTGACATTACATTGCCAAGTTCTAAGTAGTCCTTATAATTATCTCCGTTTATTCCGCCAGTAGGGCAGAACGTAACGTTTTTGAAAATGCTACCATACGTTTTAAGCGCTTTGGCTCCACCGAAAAGATCCGCAGGGAAAAACTTAAAGAATTCCCAACCCAAGTCAATTCCACGGATGATTTCACTTGGTGTAGAAACACCTGGTAAAAACGGTACTCCGCTAAAATCAAATTGCTGAATCATTGAAGATGTTAATCCTGGACTTACCATAAAATCAACTTTCAGCTTCACACATTTCAAAATGTCTTCTGGTGTGACAATTGTTCCCACGCCAACTTTAAAGTGATCTCCGTATTTTTCCTTGAATAGTGCTATGGCTTCCCAAGCAATATCTGTTCTTAAGGTAATTTCAATGCAATTGATTCCTTGATCGGTCAAAATCGTGTAGAATTCATCTACTTGAGATAAATTATCAATTGTTGCTACTGGAATCAACGGATTTTCTTTCAGTATTTTTTCGATATTGTTCTGTATCATAATTTTCTTCTTTTAAAGTATTCCAGCGCCTTCTTCACTGCTTGAAATAAGGCTTCTAACTCGGTCAAACAATTGACGTCCATGTGAAGCGTTCAAGCTGTTCACTTCTCTCAATTCTCTTTGATCAAAGTCCGCTACAAGGCATTCAAGAGTACCATTCACAGCATCTAGTTTTAAGCGATCGCCTGTTTTTATTTTACCGATAGCACCTCCGCTGGCCGCTTCTGGACTCACGTGAATTGCTGCGGGTATTTTGCCTGATGCTCCAGACATTCTTCCGTCCGTAACCAAACCAACCTTAAATCCTTTCTTCTGCAATATGGTAAGCGAAGGTGTAAGCTTGTGCAATTCAGGCATTCCTTTTTGCTTCGGACCCTGAAATGGAATTACAGCAATAAAATCTTTGTTTAATTCTCCTGCGTTAAATGCGACAATTAAGTCATCCTGATCATCAAAGACAACGGCATCTGCTTCTACAGTATGGTTTGCAGGATCTACAGCGGATGTTTTTATAACAGATATTCCAATATTTCCTTTCAATACTTTAAGGCCTCCCGTTACTTGGAAAGGGTTCTGAGCATCACGAAGTATCGTTTCATTAATTGATTTGTCAGGTCCATCCACATAAACGATTTTCCCCTCTTTTAATTTAGGCTCTTTCGTATATTGACGCAATCCTTTTCCCAATATCGTATCTACATCTTCGTGCAGGAATTGGCTGTCTAAAAGCGTTTTAATAACAAAAGACATTCCTCCTGATGCATGGAAATGATTGATGTCAGCTGGTCCATTTGGATACACACGACAAATCGATGGAACGACTTCAGAAAGTTCTGAGAAATCGTCCCAAGTAATTATGATTCCAGCAGCTTTTGCTATTGCGATGATATGTAAAGTATGATTCGTAGATCCTCCAGTTGCCAAAAGGCCAATGATTCCATTTACGATACTTTTTTCGTTTACTATATTTCCAACTGTTTTGGAGAAGTCTTTGGCTTTAACGTTTTCCAAAAGCACGCTTAATCCTTCACGGTTTAAAGCTTCTCTCATTGGAGTAGCAGGATTCACAAAACTAGAACCTGGCAATTGAAGCCCCATGATTTCCATGAGCATTTGATTGCTATTTGCTGTCCCGTAGAACGTACATGTTCCTGGTCCGTGGTAGGAATCAGATTCACCTTTTAACAGCTCTTCTCTTCCTATTTTTCCTTCTGCAAATTCCCGTCTAATTCGAGCTTTCTCTTCATTCGAAATTCCAGTTGGCATTGGTCCGCCTGGAAGAAACATCGAATAATAATGACCGAAACTTAAATTTCCAATAAGTAAACCGGGAACAATTTTATCGCAAATCCCAAGGTTGATAACGCCATCGAACATATCGTGAGAAAGTCCAACTGCAGTAGAAAGCGCAATCACATCGCGGCTGAGCAAAGAAAGTTCCATTCCTGGCTGTCCTTGAGTTACACCATCACACATTGCAGGAACACCACCAGCCACTTGAACTGTTGCATTCATTTCTGCTGCGTATTTCCGCAATTGATCTGGATATGTTTCGTAAGGTTTGTGTGCAGAAAGCATGTCATTGTATGCCGTAATAATTCCAATATTCGGAGCAATCCCTTCCGCAATCAATGCTTTTTCATCCGCCGCGCAAGCCGCAAATCCGTGTGCAAGATTTCCGCAACTCAAACCACGCCTAGACTTTGAATTCTTGAAAATATATTCAATATCCTTCAAATAACTTTCGCGAGTCGCTGAACTGCGTTCGATAATCTTATTTGTTATTTCCTCTATTCGTTTGTTTACCATTATTCTATGTAAAAGATTTTTATATCCTGCCGGCGTTCCAATACTTTATGAATCGGCAGTTTCAATTCGCTGTTCATTAAGATATCCCTTTTTTCTCTACCTGAAATTAGAAGTAGAATTGATGTTGCTTCGCAAATTAAGGACATTGAACATGTAATTCTTTCTTCAGGAAAGGAGGGAGCAATCGTGTTCAAAAAAGCTTTACTTGACGAAAGAGCATTCAATGAATAAGGATCATTTGGAAAAATAGAAGCCGTGTGACCGTCTTTTCCCATTCCCAAAATTACCATGTCGGTTCTGTCCGTGAATTTTTGATATTCTTTATTGACGTGCTCAATATTTTCTTTTTTGTCGCTTGAATCATACACCATTCCTTTGATGTCATAGTTGGATTCTTCACGACTTGAAAAGCACTCACGAAGCAATCTCTCATTGCTAAACTCACTTGATTGTTCAACAAAGCGTTCATCAACCAATCCTATTGAAATTTTATCGATGAATTCGCATTTTAAATCCAATTCTCGATAAATAGGCCCAGGCGTGCTGCCACCGGAGAGAAGTATGTTTGCATTCCCAAATTTTTCAACGCTCGCACTTAGAGATGTCAAAATTTCTTGGGTGACTTTATTCACCAATTCTTCTTTGGTAGAAGCTACGTACATATTTATTTCGTTTGCCATTTTGTTCTTTCTCCAAGGATTTGATCACCAGGTCCCCAACTTCCAGACTCGTACAACGAAAGTGGAACCTCCTTAACCCAATGTTTATTAATAGATTCAATCCATTCCCATGCTGCGTCCAATTCATCGTAGCGCATAAACAAGGTTTGATTGCCTCTGATTACATCAATTATTAAACGCTCATAAGCATCCGGTAGTTTATCTTGGAACGTGTCCAAGAAATCCAGTTTTAAAGAAATAGGCTTAAAGCGGTATCCTCCAGGACCTGGGATTTTACTCAATTGAACCAATTCAATACGTTCTTCAGGTTGCAAACGAATAATAAGCTTATTTCGAAGCGGGTGCTTTGAATCTTGGAAAATATTATGCGGTAACTCCTTGAAATTTATTATTATTTCGGAGTACTTTTTCTTCATTCGTTTCCCCGTTCTCAAGTAGATTGGCGTATTTTTCCACCTCCAATTGTCAATGTATGTTTTGATTGCTACAAACGTTTCCGTTTCTGAATCATAAGCATCGATATCCTCTAAATAAGAGTTGAGTTTTTGATCTTCTACAATTCCTCTTGTGTATTGTCCACGAACAATGTTGCCTTTAATGGTCTCTTTCGTAAAAGGTCGTAAAGATTCCAACACTTTCAGTTTTTCGTTTCGAACGGCATCTGGGTTTAAGCTAGAAGGCGGCTCCATAGCGATCAAGCACAGCAGCTGAAGTAAATGATTCTGAACCATGTCCAAAAGTGCGCCTGTATTGTCGTAATATCCAGCTCGTTTTTCAACGCCTAGACTCTCAGCCACTGTAATTTGTATGTTCTCAATGTTTTCAGCATTCCATGCGCGCTCAAACAAATGATTTGCGAATCGAAGAACCATTATATTCTGTACCGTTTCCTTTCCTAGGTAATGGTCAATTCTAAATATTTGATGTTCTTGGAATGCTGCTGATATTATCTGATTGATTTCCAAACTGGATTTCAAGCTATGTCCCAATGGTTTCTCTAAAACGACTTTACTCGTTTCATCGATAAGTCCAGATTCTTTTAAAGTGTCGCAAATTTCAGAGAAGGCAACAGAAGGAACAGAGAAATAAAAGATTCGCTGTCTTTCTTTTGTCAATTCTAAGATGCTTTTCAGAGGGGCGTAGTGCTCCAAATCATTTTTTGGTACTTCTACTAAAACAAGGTGTTTGAAAAATGCTTTTAAATCACTTTTACTTGCTTCGCCAATGAATTTTGCAACCTCTTCTTCGAAACTAGATAAATCCGTTTTTTCGCGACTGATGCAAATAATTTCGAATGGAACCTTAATTTGGCCATCAATAAAACGATGGTAAAGAGCAGGTATAATCTTGCGTTTGGACAAATCGCCAGTCCCTCCAAATACCACAATGTTAAATTGCTTAATATCAGCTGGGCGGTGTTGATTTGTTTTCATATTATGCGGTTTATGTTTTTCAAATGTACATACTTTTTGTATCATGTACAATAAGTTGTGTTTTTTTATATATATTTGATAATACGAACAAAAAACCGATTATTATATGTTTATAGTTGTTGAAAGCGGATCAACAAAGGCTGATTGGATGGTAATTAATGGTGCTCAAGAGGCAGTACATTCGACTAAGGGCTTTAATCCATACTTCCATTCAAAACAAGATATCCTTCTTGAATTGAGTGATAAGATTGAATTAGATATCATAAAAGAAGATGTAGAAGAAATTTTCTTTTATGGGGCTGGTTGCTCGGATCCAGAATTAAATAAAATTATTGAAGGTGGATTGAAAGCATTTTTTGTGAACGCCGTAATTCATGTAGATCACGATCTTAATGCATGCGCGTATGCTTGCTACGATGAGAGACCAGAAATCGCATGTATTCTAGGAACAGGATCAAACTCTTGTTATTATGATGGGAAAACAGTTGTAGAAGTTGTTCCAGCACTTGGTTATATACTGGGAGACGAGGCAAGTGGTAATTATTTTGGAAAGAAAATCCTTGCTGACTTTCTCTACGGAAGATTACCCGACGCAATGAGTCGAGAACTAGAAACTGCTGGCCTTAAACAGTCAGTGATCATAGAAAATATTTATAAAAAACCGAATGCGAATGTCTATATCGCTTCTTTTATGCCAACCTTAATTCGGCACAAGGATTTAGATTATTCCCAGAAAATTATTCGTGAAGGCTTTCAGGATTTTATTGATACACACGTTAAGTGTTACCCGAATTACAAAGAGTGTGAGGTAAATTTTGTTGGTTCTTTAGCAGATTTATTGCAACAAGAATTGAGAGAAGTCTGCTCTGAGAATGGTATTTCGATTGGTTGCATTATCCGCCGCCCGCTTGATAAGTTGGCGAAGTATCACAAAAACCTTTACGGAACAGCTCAAACAAACCTGAGCTCACAAAATTCATCTCAATTAAATTAATTCTTGAGTTGAATTGTAAAGCCTATTTCAATTTTATTAATAATACTTTCAAGTGAATATGAGAATTCAAGTTGTACTAATTACTACTTTATTTATTGCTCTCGCAGGACAATGTGTAGCGCAGAAAGAATCGGTTTCATCTCCAGAGATTGAAAAACAAATTAACGGGCTTCTTTCCAAGATGTCAGTTAAAGAGAAAGTTGGACAAACGTGCCAAATTACGCTCGATGTTCTTTTAATGAGAGACTCGCTTGGAAAGGCTCTCGAACCCATTCGTATAGATCCAGAAAAGGTGAAAGAGGCGATCGTTGAATACGGTGTTGGTTCCGTTTTAAACGTAGGTTGGCATACACTTGGTTTGAGTGAATGGGAGCACGTTATGGAAAATGTTCATGAACCGTTTAACAAGAAAAAATCCCAAACGCCTATCATTTATGGAATTGATGCGATTCACGGTGTGAATTACGTTGTCGGTGGCACATTGTTTCCTCAGGAAATTGGATTGGCTGCAACTTGGAATCCAGAATTGGCAATGAAGTTTGGCGAAGTAACGGCTTATGAAACAAGAGCTTCAGGAGTTCCATGGAATTTCTCACCCGTATTGGATTTAGGCCGTCAACCGCTTTGGTCAAGGCATTTCGAGACTTTAGGCGAAGACCCTTACTTGGCTTCTATAATGGGAAAAGCAATCATTTGTGGTTACCAAGGAAAAGATGGGATTGGTCCAGAACATGTTGCGGCATGTATGAAGCATTTTGTAGGATACAGCAATCCATCGAGTGGTCGGGATAGGACTCCAGCATGGATTCCAGAAAAGTATTTGGAAGAACTTTATTTCCCACCTTTTAAAGCGGCCGTAGATGAAGGAGCTTTGACTGTGATGATAAACAGTGGAGTTCTAAATGGAATCCCAGGACATATCAATTATCATTTGCTAACCGAAGTTTTGAAGGAAGAATGGGGGTTTGAAGGTTTTGCGGTTTCCGATTGGGAAGATT